>JBIIGZ010000118.1:0-10861 GCA_044236185.1 Roseomonas sp.
TTTTTTTTTTTTTTTTTTTTATGCTGGGGCCGGGGGGGGGGGGGGGGGGGGGGGGGGGGGGGGGGCCCCCCCCCCCCCCCCCTCGTTCATAGTTTTGAATTTTTAGCGCGCCCCTTCAGCCATCCAGCGTCAGGCCAAGCCGGCGCACCATGGTTTTTTCGTATTCGACACGCTCCACAATAAAGCGGCGGTAGCTTTCCGTATCTTGATACACCAGCGGCATATCGAATTGGCTGCGGATACGGGTATTTTCGGGGCTGAACAATGCGTCCTTCATCGCGTCATGCAGCACGCGCACAATGCCGGGGTCCATGCCCTTGGGGCCGCTGACCCCGTAAGGGGAGGCAACGACCATATCGTAGCCAAGCTCCTTCAAGGTGGGCACGGCAGGGAAGCGCGGGGCGCGTTCCGCGCTCCATACCGCGAGTGCCCGCATTTGCCCGGCCTCCACATTGGGCGCCCAGGTGGAGCTATCGCAAATCATATCCACCTGGCCGGAGAGAACGGCGGTGACACCTTCATTGGCGCCGCGGAAGGGCACGTGCGTCAGGCTGATTTTCTCGATCTCCTGAATGCTTTCCATCGCCAAATGATTGGTGGTGCCGATACCGCTGGTGGAATAAGTCAGCCTACCTGGATTGGCGCGGGCATAGGCAAGCAGGTCTTGCCAGGATTTGAGCGGGCTATCGGCCTTCACGGCAGTGCCAAACAGCCAGCCGGTCATGCCGATGATATGGGTGAAATCGCCAATCGGGTCCCAACCGGGGGTGCGCATCATCCAGGGCCGGCGCAGCACGGAAAGATGCATCTGGGTCAGCGTATAGCCATCGGGCCGCGCCTGTTGCGCCACGGTAAGCACCCCAAGCGTGCCGCCGGCGCCCGGGCGGTTTTGCACTACCATGGGCTGGCCAAGCGCCCTGCCGACCAGTTCGGAGATGGACCGCAACTGCGCATCGGCAGAACCGCCGGCGGGCCAGGGCACCACAAGCTGGATGGGCCGTTCCGGGTAGCGGCTTTGCGCCAGGGCCAGGCCCGGCGTGGCCAGGACAGCGCCGGTTCCGGCCAGCAGGGTGCGGCGCGAAATACTGTTGTTTTCCGTCATGTTTCTTCCTCCCGAGCGCGCATCTGTTGGCGCTGCTTCCGCGGCAGGATAGGGGGGAAAGCGCGCAAAACCCAAGCCCTAATTGAATGACTTGATCGGCCCGCCTGACCGGTCCAAACATGGCGCCGAAAAGACAAGGGTTGAGGATGCCTGACCATGAGTGAAGCCTTTGATGTGATCGTGATTGGCGCCGGCCCCGGCGGCTATGTCTGCGCCATCCGCGCCGCGCAACTCGGCATGAAAGTCGCCTGCGTGGAAAAGCGTGAGACTTTGGGCGGCACTTGCCTGAATGTCGGCTGCATTCCGTCGAAGGCGCTGCTGCAATCCTCGGAAGTTTTCGAAGAAGCGCAGCATAAATTCGCCGATCATGGCGTGAATGTGGGTGCGGTGAAGCTTGATCTGGCGCGGATGCAGGCGCGCAAGGGTGAAGTGGTCGGCGCCAATGTGAAGGGCGTTGAGTTCCTGTTCCGCAAGAACAAGGTCACCTGGCTGAAGGGTGAGGGCAGTATCACCGCCCCCGGCACGGTCAGCGTCGCCGGCAAGGAATATTCTGCCAAACACATCGTGATCGCGAGCGGGAGTGAGAGCATTCCCCTGCCGGGTGTGGAGGTGGATGAAAAGCAGATCGTGACCTCCACCGGCGGCTTGGAATTGGCCGCGGTGCCGAAGCATCTGGTGGTGATCGGTGGTGGCTATATCGGGCTTGAATTGGGCAGCGTCTGGCGCCGTTTGGGCGCGGAAGTGACGGTGGTGGAATTCCTGGATCGCCTGGTGCCGAGCATGGATCTGGAAGTGGGCAAGGCGTTTGAACGCATCCTGGCCAAGCAGGGCATCAAGACGAAGCTCAAGACCAAGGTGTTGGGTGCGACCAAGTCAAAACAGGGTGTGACGCTGAAGTTGGAACCCGCAGCCGGTGGTGCGGCGGAAGAAATGATCGCCGATGTCGTGCTGGTCGCGATTGGGCGCCGGCCTTATGTCGTAGGGCTTGGCTTGGATAAGTTGGGCGTTGTCTTGGATGAGCGTGGGCGCATCAAGGTTGATGGCCATTACGCCACCAATGTGCGGGGCATCTACGCGCTTGGCGATGTGATCACGGGGCCGATGCTGGCGCATAAGGCGGAAGAAGAAGGTGTCGCCTTGGCGGAGATGCTGGCTGGGCAAAAGCCGCATCTGAATTATGGCGCGATCCCCGGCGTGGTCTATACTTGGCCGGAAGTTGCTTCGGTGGGTGAGACTGAGGAACAACTGAAGGCCCGAGGTATCACCTACAAAATCGGGAAATTCCCCTTCACCGCGAATGGCCGCGCCCGCGCCATGGGTGATATGGATGGGTTTGTGAAAATCCTCGCTGATAAGGCGACCGATAAGGTCTTGGGCGCGCATATCATCGGCCCGGATGCGGGCACGCTGATCGCGGAATTGGTGCTGGCGATGGAATTCGGTGCGAGTGCCGAGGATGTGGCGCGCACTTGCCACGCGCATCCTTCGCTGAATGAGGCGGTGAAGGAAGCGGCGCTAGCGGTGGATGGGCGCGCGCTGCACATCTGAGCCATGCCAAGCCTTCGGCTGGTCGCATTTTCCGAGCCGCCAAGTGGGCCCACTTGGCTTGAAAATGCTTCTAGGTTTTGTCGAATTTTCCGAGCCGCCAAGTGATTCCACTTGGCTTGAAAATGCTCCGGTTCAGGTCCCGAAAACGCGATCCCCGGCATCACCAAGGCCGGGGCGGATATAGCCATTATCATCCAGTTTTTCGTCAATCGCTGCGGTCCAGATCGCGACATCGGGATGGGCCTCCCGCACATGGCGAATGCCCTCGGGCGCGGCGAGCAGGCAGATGAAGCGAATGCGCCTGGCACCGCGCGCCTTTAGCCGATCCAGCGCGGCCACCGCTGAATTGCCGGTTGCCAGCATGGGATCAAGCAGGATCACTAGACGCTCGGCCAAATCCTCCGGCGCCTTGAAGTAGTATTCATGCGCTTGCAGCGTCTTGTGATCACGATAGACGCCGATATGCGCCACCCCTGCTTCCGGCAGCAGGTTCAGCATGCCATCCAGAAAGCCAATACCCGCGCGCAGCACCGGGGCGAAAATGGGCGGCTTGCCGGCCAGTTTGGGGGCGGCCATGCGTTCCAGCGGTGTTTCAATCTCGCGCGCTTCCAGGGGCAAATCAGCCAGGGCAGTGGCGCCGAGCAGCATGGCGATGTCGCGCAGCAGCACGCGGAAGGTCGGCACCGGGCAGGATCTTTCGCGCATTTGCGACAATCTGTGCTGGATCAGCGGATGCCCCACCACCGTGAGCATGCCGTCATCATCCGAACCTGAAAGCCTGGCCATGGCTGCCTCCAACCCTTGGGGAGCGTGTCTTTAGGGGATAATGCGCCGCGGAGGAAATAGGATTTCCGGTATGAGATGGCCCAAAAACAAGGGATTAGCCTTGCTGCGTGGAGGCCGTGAGGTGCGATTCATGGGTAATGCCTCAAGCAGCCGAAACAAAAACATAACCATAGGTTGTATTTTTATAAAATAATGCAATCATAGTAATGTGATCTTGAGTCTTCTACATCCCAACCTTGCGCCTGCGCCGCGACTAAGCCTGGGGCGACTTGCCGTGCTTGGGCTTGGCTATGTCGGCCGACCCTTGGCGCTTGGCGCCGCCGCCGCCGGGTATGATGTGTTGGGCTATGATCCGGCGCCCGATGCGTGTGGGCTTGCCAATGCCGCCAGCGAACCGGGCCTGGGCAGTTTCTGTGCTAGTGCCGATCCGGCCGCGCTTGCTGGCGCCGATACCTGGCTGATTTGCGTCCCGACGCCCCTTGATGCGCGCGGGCGACCTGATCTGACCGCAGTGCGCGAAGCGCTTGGCATCGCATCGCGCGGCCTGAAGCCGGGCGCGCTGGTTTGTTTGGTTTCCACCTGCCAGCCCGGCGCTACCAATGGGTTATGCCGCGCTGTGCTTGAAGCAGCGGGCTGGCACGTGGGGCGGGATGTCTTCCTGGCCGTCTCGCCGGAACGCGAGAACCCCGGCCCCCATGCGCCGCCAACCCGCAGCATTCCGCGCCTGCTGGGTGCCACCGATGAAGCCTCTCTGCGCCGCGCCTTGGCTTTTTGGCGACATTTGGTGGATCGGGTGGAGGTGGTCGCGAGCCCTGAGGTCGCCGAATGCGCCAAGCTGTTGGAGAATACATATCGCCTGGTGAATATCGCGCTGATGGATGAACTCCATGCCGCTTTCACTGCGCTTGGTGTGCCGACGCGCGATGTGGTGGCGGCCGCGGCAACAAAACCTTTCGGTTTTTCGCCCTTCTGGCCAGGGCTTGGCGCGGGCGGGCATTGCATTCCGGTGGATCCGGCGTTTCTGCAAATGGAAGCGGTGCGATCAGGCGCACCATCCGCCTTGCTGGCGAAGGCCATGGCGCGAAATCGCGGGCGCGTGGCGCGCGTGCTGGCACAAATCCGCGCGCGGCTTGGCGATGATCTGGCCGGTAAGCGCGTGTTGGTGGCGGGCGTGACCTACAAACCTGATGTCGCGGATTTGCGCGCCGCCGCACCGCTGCGCCTTCTGCGCCACTTGCATGATGCGCGGGCTGAGCTTGCCTGGCATGATCCGGTGATCGGCGCGGTTCCCAAGGCGCTGTCATCCATTCCGCGCAGCGTGGCTCTAAAAATGCCGGATGGCGCGCAGCCTGAGGCGATCATCCTCGGCACACCGCATCGCGCTTTTGACTTGGCGGCGATCACACGTGCTGCGCCCTTGGCGTTCGACCCCTTCGGTATTCTGCCGGCAGGGCCGAGCGTTATCGTGGTCTGACATTAAGCCCCGCCTTTCCATTCCGCCGGCGGCACGCTGCCCACCTGATCGGCGATGCGGCCATAATGTTCCGGACGGCGATGGCGCGCGAAATCGAAAATCGTCTTGCGGCCCAATTCGCATTTGCCAAGGTCAGCTTCCGCCACGATCAGCTCATCATCCCAGCTTGTGGCCTGCGCCATGATCTCGCCTTGCGGGTTCACGATGATGGAATGGCCAAACAGCTCATGCCCATCTTCCGTGCCGGCCTTGGCAGTTGCGACCGCAAAGCAGGAATTCTGGTAGCACCCGGACTGGATGGATAAATGGCTATGGAATACCCGCAGATGGGGCGCCTCAAAGCCGCGATTTTCCATATTCAGCGACGGCGTATTGTAGCCGAGCATGACCAATTCCACCTGCTGCAACCCCATGACGCGCCAGGCTTCCGGCCAGCGGCGATCATTGCAGATCATCATGCCAAGATTGACGGGCTGGCCGGCAACCGGCGCGCGGATCACGGGAAAGCCAAGATCGCCCGGCTCAAAATAGCGCTTTTCCAGATGCTGCACATGGCGGACTGGATCGAATTCCTTATGCCCCGGCAAATGCACCTTGCGGTATTTGAGCACGATCTCGCCAGAGGGCAGCACGAAGACCGCGGTATTGAAGCGGCGCCCTTCCGGTGTTTTTTCGGCATAGCCCAGATGAAAGGCGATGCCGTATTTGCGCGCGGCTTCAAACAAAGGCGCGGTTTCATTGGAAGGGAGTGCCGCTTCATACCAATGATCAGCATTGGCGAGGTCTTCCTCATACCAGCGCGGAAAGAAGGTGGTCAGCGCCAATTCGGGAAACACCACCACCTGCGCACCGCGTTGATGCGCCTTTTCCAGCAGGCGGATCATGCGCCCGACGGCAACATCCCGGCCTTCGGCCTTTTGGATCGGGCCCAATTGTGCGGCGGCTAGAACAAGGGAACGGGTCATGCGCTGATCCTTGGCTTACTCATATATATCAGTGTGTCATCGTGAACCGCGCGGCGCGCATCACGCCGGCGGCACAGCCCCCACCTGGTCAATCATGGCGCGATACCATTGCGGGCGGCGATGGGCGGCGAAGTTGAACATCTTCTCCTTCCCCTGCCGGCAGGCATCGAAATCCACATCAGCGACAATGATCTCATCGCCCAGTGTTTTCGCTTCCGCCACCACGCGCCCATTCGGGTCCACAATCACTGAACCGCCAATCAGGCCCGAGCCATCCTCAACGCCCGCCTTGGCAACCGAAATCGCCCAGGTCGCATTCATATAGGCATTGCCCTGTACCGCGAGCGTCGAATGGAAGGTGCGCAAGGACTGGTCTTCGCTATCGCCGCCCATCGGATCATAGGCGGCCGAGTTATAGCCAATCAGCATCAGCTCAATCCCCTGCAAGCCATAGCAGCGCCAGGCTTCCGGCCAGCGGCGGTCATTGCAGATCAACATGCCAAGCACGGGCCGGCCCCAGGCATCGGGGCCGCGAAAGGCGGGGAAGCCCAGATCGCCATATTCGAAATAGCGCTTTTCCAATTGCTGGAAGCGATCCCCGATGCGTGGTTCCACCGTGCCGGGCAGATGGATTTTGCGATATTTGCCCAGCACGCTGCCATCCGGCCCAACCGTGATCGACGTGTTGTAGCGCTTGCCATGCGGTGTGAGCTCCGCATAGCCAAGATAAAAGCCAACACCCAAGGCGCGCGCGCGATCAAACAAGGGCTGCACGCGCGGATTTGGCATTTCGCGTTCAAAATAACTGTCCAATTCCGCCTGGTCAGTGAACAGCCAGCGCGGGAAGAAGGTGGTCAGCGGCAATTCCGGAAACACCACCATCTTTGCCCCGGCGGCGGCGGCCTGTTCCAACAAGGCGATCATGCGCGCCAGGATCGCTTCCCGGCTATCGGCTTTTTGGTTCGGTCCCATTTGGGCGCCGGCAAGGCGCAGGGTGCGGGTCATTGTTCAAGCTCCGGACGAATGGCCTCGACCACAGGCGCGTAACGCCTGGTCTCGGCGGCGATGAAGGCGGCGGCGCTGGCGGGGGTGCCAGGCGCGGAAGCGGTGATGCCGGATGCGGCAAGGCTGGCGCGGAAGGCAGGATCACTGAGGGCAGCATTGGTTGCCGCCGAAAGCCGTTCCAGGATGGGTGCGGGCAGGGCAGGGGGCGCGAAGACCGCGTGCCAGAGCACGGCTTCAAATCCGGCAAGGCCCAGCGCTTCGGCGACCGTTGGTACATCGGGTGCGGCTTCCAGCCGCCGCGCGGTGGCCACCGCCAACATGCGCGCGCGCCCACCTTGATGGAGCGGCAAGCCGCCGCCAAAAGTATTGACCGCAAGCGCCAAGGTGCCGCCGACCAAATCATTCATCGCCGGCGCGGCGCCGCGATAGGGCACATGGGTGATGGAAACGCCCCCCGCCTGCTGCTTCAGCAATTCAGTGGCAAGATGCATCATGGTGCCGCTGCCCGGCGAGCCATAGGAAAGCGTTGGGTTCGCGGTGCGCGCCGCTGCCAGAAATGCAGGTAGCGTTGCGGGGCGCGATGGATGCGCCAGCCAACAAAGCGGCCCGCCGCCCAATTCCGCAATGGTGGTGAAATCGCGCAGCACATCAAATTGCGGCTGGCGCGTCACCAACGGGTAAAGCGCATGGGTCGAAGCCGTGCCAAACAAAATCGTATAACCATCGGGCCGCGCACGGGACACTTCGAGCGATCCAATCGCGCCCCCCGCACCGCCTCGATTTTCCGTCACCACCGGCTGGCCCAATTCGCGGCCCAAGCGCTCAGCATAAAGCCGCGCATAGACATCGGTGGGACCGCCGGCGGGGAAGGGGATGATCATGCGGATCGGGCGGGAGGGAAAAACCTCCTGCGCCCGCACGCCCCCCGCGATCAGCGCCGCGCCAGCGCCAAACAGCGCCGCGCGGCGCGTAACCCTACAAGGCAGCATCGCGCCAATTCTCAACCGCTGCATCGGGGTGGGAAGCGAGGCCCGCAGCCTTGATGCCCTCACACGCCGCGTGTTCATCGCGGTCTGATGCATCGCCGCTCACGCCAACCGCGCCAATCACAGCGCCGGCGGCATTCAGGATCAGCACGCCACCCGGCACGGGCACAAAGCGGCCATCGGAAGCGGCGGCGACGGCGGCCTGAAAGGCAATGCGTTCCTTCAGGCGATCACGTAAGATACGGCTGCCAACCCCCATACCAAGCGCCGCATAGGCTTTGCCGCGCGCAATTTCGGCGCGCAGAATGCCAGAGCCATCTTCGCGCTTTTGCACCACAACATGCCCGCCCGCATCCAGCACCACGACGGTCAGCGGCAGCATGCCTGCCGCGCGGCCGGTTGCCAGCGTCACATCGGCAATCTTATCGGCGGTCGCCAAAGGCAAATCCACCGCGAGGTGCTTCACGTAATAATCTGCTGAATTCATCGCGTTTCTCCCTACGAAAAAATGAAGGCCCTTCCATGGGCCAAGCGTCATCCGGCGGCAAGCGGGGGTTCAGAAAAACAAATCCCGGAAATCTTGCCGTGTGCCCCCAAACAAGCGCCAGGTGGCAATGGCGCCAATGCAAAGCCCAATGCCGGCGGCAATCGCCGGCACGGGATCAGGCAGGCCGCCCGCGCCCGCGGCGGCGGCATTCAGCATCCCAAGCATGATGCCAACCGAACCCGCGATCATCGCCTGTATCAGCCCGGGCTTCCGCCGCGGTGGAGGTGCTGCGGGTTTGGACGGGCGTGGCGGGCGCTTGATCCAGTGCCCTTCCGGGCGCTGTTTGTCCTTATTCCCCGACATAGCTTTCCCTGTGTTGACGCGGCACGAAGCGCCCGGCGCCGGGCTTGGCCAAAACCTGTTTGCCATCCCAAATCTGCTGCCCGCGCAGCCAGGTGGCGGCGACGCGGCCCTTCACCTTCATGCCATCATAAGGCGACCATTTGGCATCTTCCTGGTCCTGGATATCGCGCGCATCAAAGGTGAAATCGCCTTCTTCCATCACCAGCAAATCGGCATCCGCCCCAACGCGCAAAGCGCCCTTCTTCGGATAAAGCCCATGGAAGCGCGCCGGGCGTTCGGCGCAATAAAGCGCCATCAGGCTGGGCGACAGGCCGCGCTGCTTCAGCAGCGTGAACATCACCGGGGCGAAGCTTTGCATCCCCGTCAGCCCCGCGCCGACCGTGAAGATATCGCCCGTATAGGTCTTGCGATCACGCGGCCAGGGCGCGTGATCGGTCGAAACATAAGCGACCTGCCCCTTGGCAAAGGCGCCCCACATACGCTCGACCTCATCCGCCGTGCGGAAGGGAGGGTTGCATTTGCCGAAGCCTTCCAGCCGGATGATGTCTTCTTCCGTCATACACAGGTATTGCAGGCAGGCCTCGCCCGATGCCTTGCCGCCCATGCGGCGGAAGACCTCGGCAATTTCAAAACCGCGCGCCAGCGACGAATGCGCGATATGCACATGCGCGCCTGTCTCAAGCCCGATTTCGAAAATCTCAAGATCCGCCATGGTTTCACAGAGCGGCGGGCGGGTGCGGCAATGCCAGATGGGGGAGGTATTGCCGGCGGCCTTGGCTTCCTCGGTCAGGCGGATGACGATTTCCTGATCCTCATTATGAACGGCCACCATCAGCCCGGTCTTGGCGATTTCGCGAAAGGCCGCGACCATGGTCGGGTGGTCAATACGTGGGAAGCGCACCGGGTCATATTCATAAGTGGAAAGCTTGAAGGAACAGGCGCCGGCTTCGGCCAAGCCCGCAATGGCCTCCACACCGCCTGATTTCAGGATGGTGCCGTAAAGCGCCATATCCACATGGGATAAGCGATTCACATACTCCACCTTTTCCTTGAAAATGCCGGCATCCGTTACCGGGCGCGGCACGTCATAGGGCATGTCAACGCAAGTCGTGACACCGCCTGCGGCAGCGGATTTCGACGCACCTTCAATGCCCGGCCACCCGCGGGAGGATGAGGTATGCATATGCCCATCCACCAGCCCCGGCATGATGTAGCGCGCGCCGTAATCCTCGACCGATGTCGCGACCGGTGATGGCCCTTCACCAATGCCGGCAATCACTTCGCCGCGCGTCGCGACCCAGCCATTGGCCAGGATGCGATCGGGCAGCACGAGCGTGCCGCGAATGACGCGATCAAAAGGGGTGGTGGCGGGCATGAGCTACTCCGTATTTCCGAATTTCACGATCAGGGAAACTAACGCAGCCCCGTGTTGCGGGCCAGGGCCGATTGCCCGAATTGCGCATCGGCGATCTGAAGCGCCAGCGTCGTCGCCTCATTCTCCCGCTCCGCATTCCAGGCAAGCGCCACGCCAACGCCGCGAATGGGCCCGGCGAGAATCCGAAACGCCACACCCGGTGGATTAAGCCGCGCCATGCCTTCCGAGACCAAAGCCACACCCAAACCGGCTGCGACGAAACCAAGCTGCGCCATGGCCGATCCCACTTCGCGCACCACGCGCGGTGTGAAGCCCGCCGCATGGCAGGCCGCTGTCATCGCATCCGAATAGGCCGGGCTGATCGCGCGCGGCAGCATCAGCATCGGCGCTTCCGCCAAGGCGGATAGCGGCAAGGGATCAGGCCCGGCCAGAATCGGATGGCCTTCCGGCAAGGCGGCGGCGAGCCTGTCTTCCCCCAAAGGTCTTAACTTGATCGGCGCGCGATCACGATCTGAACGCAGCAATGCCAGGTCAACCTCTCCCCGGCGGAGCGCTTCCAAAGCCTCGGCGGTGTCCATCTCCCGCACACCAATCGCGGCTTCCGGGCGTGCCGCCTGCATGGCGCGCACGATGGGCGGCAGGTAATCGAATAGCGCCGAGGTGACGCAGGCGATGGAAACCGGCGCGTGATGACCCATGCGCAATTCGCGCGCGAGGCTTTCCAGATCCGCCGCATTGCCGGCGACGCGACGTGCGAGTGGCAGCAGCGC
>JBIIGZ010000211.1:0-5362 GCA_044236185.1 Roseomonas sp.
GCCGCCCAGGAAGAATAGATCAATCCGCCCCTGGCCGGTCAGGTCAAACAATTCGCGCGTGCCTTCCGTAAACGGATTGCCGCTGCGCTTATGCAGCAAGGAAAGCCTGACGGGATGCCCCTGCTTCTTCACCAACCAACAGGCCGCCGCCGGCATGGGCGATGCGGCACCAACCGCGATATGGCGCGCGGGCGGCGCGCTCGGGTCCAGGATCAGCTTCGCCAGGGCAACGGCGATGCGTTCTTCAAGCTTGATCTCGCTCATTCTGCTGCCTGCGCCTTCTGTTCAAACACTTCACGGGCGCACCAGGCAGCGAAGCCTTCTTCGCTTCGCGCCATGCGGGCATATTCGCTGACATAGGCGGCATCAAAGCCATATTCATCAAGAAGTGCGACCGGATCCGCGCCGCGTTTAGCAATGGCGATGCCGCCGATATAAGTCGCGTTGATGGCCCCGGAAGCCAGGCGTTCATCTTCCAGGAAATTGCCCGGCACCACGCGTTCCACCGTCACCAAGGCGCGCTTCGATGCATGCGCAATGGTCGCGCATTCGCGCCGCCGGCCGACCCAGACATTGCCTTCCTCATCGGCCATCAATGCGTGGAAAAACACGAAATCCGGGTTGAGGGCGGGCAGCAGCACAATCGGGTCTTCGCCATCCGTCGCGAAGGGATTGGGTGCGACTTTCCAATCCGGCCGATGCGCCAGGATATCGCTGCCGATCAGGCCACGCAGCGGCATGAAGGGCACACCCTTTTCGGCGGCTTGCAGCATGGTGTGCATGGCGGGGCAGGTGGCATCAATCACCTTGATCGCGCCGGCGCGCAATGCCGCCGAAAAACGCGGCGCGAAGCCGGCCTCACCAAGTGATACCGCGCTGGTCTGCACGCTGGTGACACAACCGGCACCAATCAGGATATCGGTCGCAAAGCCCGAAACCGGCACGCCGATCAGATTGAGGTTGCGCACCCCGCGCCGGATCAGGGCCTTGGCGAGTGCGACGGAGGGCAGGGAGTTATCCGGCGGCAAGGCAAGGCTCGCCCCATCGGGCACCTCGGCGGCCAGGGCTTCAAGGCTTTGCAAATTCATGGCGTGCTCCTTTGCCTGCATGCTACCGGGCGCAGCCAGCCGGGGCTAGACCGGGGCGGGCATGCCTCGCTCCCCCCTAGCCCTTCCTCCGCGCCGGACCTAGTGTTGCGACAACGGAGGATGACATGCCCGAAAGCCCGATAGACACCAAACTGGCCGCTGAAGCCGCCCTGCCGCTGGCCGGGGTGCGCGTGCTGGACCTCACGCTCGCCCGTGCTGGCCCCACCTGCGTGCGCCATTTGGCCGATTGGGGGGCAGAGGTGATCCGCGTGGAACCGCCGGCCAATGCCGATGGCTTTGGCGGTGATCGCGATGGTTATGATTTCCAGAATTTGCATCGCAACAAGCGCTCCATCGCGCTCAATCTCAAATCACCGGAAGGCAAGGCCGCGCTGATGAAGCTCGCCGCCAATGCCGATGTGCTGGTTGAGAATATGCGCGTGAAGGTGAAGCACCGGCTTGGCATTGCCTATGATGATCTGAAGGGGATCAATCCGCGGCTGATCTATGCCTCCATCTCTGGCTTCGGGCAGACCGGGCCTTATGGGGAACGTGCCGGCGTGGATCAGATCGCCCAGGGCATGGGCGGGATGATGACCATCACGGGCGAACCAGGCCGCGGGCCGATGCGCGCCGGCATTCCCTTTGTGGATTTGACCGCCGGCAATCTGCTGGCGCTTGCGGTGATGATGGCGCTGTTCCAGCGGGAGAAAACCGGCAAGGGCCGCTATGTGCATACCAGCTTGCTGGAAGCCATGGTCTTCATGCTGGATCTGCAAGCCGCGCGCTGGCTGATGGATGGCGAAATCCCAGGCCAGGCCGGCAATGACCATCCGGTGAATATCCCGATGGGCGTTTTCCCAACCGCCGACAAGCCGATCAATATCGCCGCGTCTTCGCCCAAGATGTGGGCGCAATTCGCCGAGGCACTTGACCGGAAGGATTGGCTGGAAGTTGAGGAGTGGAAGACGCTAAAGGGCCGCAGCACTGATCGCGCAAGGCTCAATAAGACCATCGGCGACGTCACCAGCACCAAGCCAAGCGAGTATTGGATTGACCTGCTGGAACGCATCGGCATTCCGTGCGGGCCGATCAACCGCGTGGATCAGGTGTTTGAAGACCCGCAGGTGAAGCATCTGGCCATGGCATTGCCCATGACCACACCGTCGCGCGGGCTCACGCATATTGTCGGCACCGCGATCAATATTGAAGGGATCGAGAGCAGCGTGCGGCGCATCCCGCCCCGGCTTGGCGAACACTCTGCTGAAATTCTGCAACAAGCCGGCTATGGTGCGGCAGAGATTGAACAATTGCGCGCGCTTGGCGTGATCAGCGAAGGATAAGACAGATGGAATTCGCGGAAGGCAAGATTCTTGCCGACATCAAGGATGGCGTTGGGCGCATCACCTTCAACCAACCGGAAAAGCGCAATGCCATGTCGGTTGCGATGTGGGATGGCATGGGCCAGGCTTTGGATGTGTTTGACAAGGACGCGTCAGTCCGCTGCGTGGTGCTGACCGGCGCAGGCGACAAGGCTTTTGTTTCCGGCGCTGATATCAGCCAATTCGACAAGATGCGTTCGGATGCCGATGCGCAGAAGGAATATGGGCGGCTGACGGCTGGCGGGCGCCTGAAGCTTGCCACCTATGCCAAGCCGGTGATTGCGGAGATTCGCGGCTTTTGCATGGGCGGCGGGCTTGGCATTGCCATGTCCTGCGATATCCGCATCGCGGCCGAGGGCAGCCAATTCGGCATTCCGGCGGCCAAGCTTGGCATCGCTTACGGCTTTGACATGGTGAAGCATTTGGTCAGCTTGGTTGGCCCGGCGCATGCAAATATGATCCTGATGAGTGGCGAACGCTTTGATGGCCGCGAAGCCGAAAGGGTTGGCCTGATCAACAAGCTGGTGCCGGCGGATGCGCTTGCAGGCGAAGTGGCCAAGCTTACCGCGACACTCGCACAGAACGCGCCGCTGTCGCTTTATGCCAATAAGCGCACCGTGCAGGCGGTCTTGCAGGACAAGGCGGACCGCGACATGGCGGCGATCCAGGCTGATTTGAACGCCTGTTTTGATAGCGCGGATTACAAGGAAGGTCGCAAAGCCTTCATGGAAAAGCGCAAACCTGCCTTCCAGGGGCGGTGAAGCTCTGAGCTTGCGGCGAGCTTACCCAAAGGTAAGTTGAACCCAGGCGGCAGAGCGCTATGTAACGCCTACCGGCAACCTTTAGACCCAGGACGCCTAAAGCCCATCATGGAAGACGCCCTGCCCCCGATTGCCGGCAATCATCAAAATGCGCCTATTTCCCGACTGATTGCGGAGGTAGTGGAACGTTGCCCAGGTGAACGCATCACCCTTGGCGAAATGGCCGAGGCGTTTGGCGACCGCGCCTTTGGCTTGCTGATTCTGCTGCTATGCCTGCCGGGGCTTTTGCCCGGGATGGCTTCCATCTTCGGCACGCCCATGTTGATTCTGGGTGTGCAAATGGGGCTTGGGTTTCGTCAGCCGAAGCTGCCTGGCTTCATTGCGCGGCAAAGCCTGAAGCGCACCGATGTGATGCGGCTTTCCAGCGGTTCTTCCAAAATGCTCGCGCGCGTTGAACGCTATGTCAGACCGCGCCCTGGCCCCTTCACCAACAACACCGCGGATAAGGTGGTGGGATGGCTGACAGCCTATGCCGCGCTCATGCTGATCCTGCCCGGGCCTGGAACCAATGGCCCGCCCGCCTTCGGCACCATCATCATGTCGCTTGGTGTAGTGGAGAATGACAGCAAGGTGGTGGGGATCGGTATCCTAACAACGATACTCGCCAATATCTTCGCGACCGCGGTGTTGGTCGCCATTGTCTGGTTTGGCGTTGAGGCGCTGGGCTACGTTTTTTGAGTGTCAATTCTGGTAGACAAATCGCGCAAGCCTGACTAACCTTCACTTATGCTTCGGTGGCCCGGAAGGGCTGAAACGGGAATGCGTGACACGGTGATACCCACCGCCAATCCGCAGCTGCCCCCGCAACTGTAGGCGACTATATCTGGCCCATATGCCATTGCATGTGCGTCTGATCCGCTGAGGTGGAACACCGAAGCGGTGAATCATTCGCTCAAAAAAGGGATGATGAGAGCTGCGCAGCGGATTTCATCATTTCACGCGAGAAGGCGGGCAGAGCGGGGGTAACCCCAGGTCGCGAGCCAGGAGACCGGCCGGTGCATAGTTGTCTCGCGCGTATCGGGCGGGGTGCACCGATGCAACGGACCAAGGCTGTGCGGGCCCGCGCCCGCGCATCTCCGTCTGCGAACAGCGTAGGAAATGCCCCGGGCCGCAAGGCTTTGGGGTGCGTTGATACCTATGCTCGGAGGAATGCCGGATGAAACACCGGATTCTCGTATTATTGGCGCTTGCCCCCCTTGCCCCGGCCTGGGCGCAAACGGCAAGCTTTCCCGAAACTATTGTCACAGCAACAAGGATTCCAACCCCGCAGGAACGCCTGCCGGCAGCGACCACGGTGATTGATCGGCAGATCATCGAAGAACGCGGCTATGTCACGCTGGCTGATGCGCTGGTGAGCGTGCCGGGTTTTCGCATTGTGCAGAATGGCGGGCTTGGTCAGCAATCATCCGGCTTCATGCGCGGCACCAATTCAAACCATGTGTTGGTGTTGCGTGATGGTGTACCGATCAATGACGCAAGTGAGCCCAATGGCGCCTTCAATTTCGGCAATACGCTTTTGGGTGACATTGAACGCATTGAAGTGGTGCGCGGCCCGGTTTCCGCCATTTACGGCACTTCGGCGATTGGTGGCGTGATCAATCTGATCACACGCCGCGCGCCCGCGGATCGGCAAGCGCAGCCTTATGGCGAAGTGGCCGGCGGCACCAATTACACCGCGCGCGGTGTGGCCGGCGTGGCGGGCACCATCGGCAATACGGATTACGGCGTAACGGGGCAGAGCCTTTCGACGCGCGGATCAAACGCGGTCGCGCCGCGCTTCTACAATAATCAAGGCGAAAGGGATGGTTTCCGATCCGCCGTGATCACGGCGCGCGGCGGCGTGAATATTGGTGAGACGGCGCCCGCCAGCCTGCTTGGCATGACACGGCTGGATGGGTTGGTGACCATGCGGGAAAACCGTTTCGGTTTGGACAATATTCCGAATGATGATCCGAATTACAGCGGCGATGATCGTAATTGGATGGGGTTTCTACGCAGTGCAACTGAATTATTTGGCGGTGACTGGACCACGGGCCTAACGCTTTCAGCCACCGAGGATCGTCGACGCTAC
>JBIIGZ010000212.1:0-5360 GCA_044236185.1 Roseomonas sp.
CGCAATAATCCGGGCGGTTTGCTCGATCAGGCGGTGCAGGTCACGGATGATTTTCTGACACAGGGGGAGATTGTCTCCACCCGTGCGCGCCGGCAGGAAGATGCGCAGCGCTGGAACGCCAAGCCCGGCGATATCGCCGATGGACTGCCCATTGTTGTGCTGATCAATGGCGGCAGCGCGAGTGCGAGTGAAATCGTCGCCGGCGCTTTGCAGGATCATCGCCGCGCGGTGGTGGTGGGCGTGAAATCCTTCGGCAAGGGCAGCGTGCAAACAGTCATGCCCGTGCCAGGCAATGGCGCCATTCGCCTGACCACGGCGCGCTATTACACGCCTTCAGGCCGGTCCATCCAAGGCACGGGGATTGAGCCCGATATCGAAGTACTGGCGACGCGGGAAGAAACCCGTGCCGCCCAGCCGCCGCGTGATCGGGAAGCGGATTTGCGCCGGTCACTCCGCAATGAAACCCAGGCGGAAACCCGCGCGCCCATCCCGCCGCCGCCGCTCAATCTGCCGGCGGGATTGGTGGAACGCGTGGTGCGCCAACCCGCCGAGAATGCCCCAGCCTTTGACCCGACCAAGCCGGAAACGGATCATCAACTTCAACAGGCTTTGATGCTGCTGCGCGGCATGGCTTCGGCGCCACGCGGCGGGCAACGCTGAGGATGTGATGACAGAAGGATTGCCGCGCCGGGTATTCGCCGGCTGGCGCGGGCTTGGCGTCTTTTGGGTATTGGTGCTGCTGCTGCTGGGCGGCGGTGCGCTTTGGCTTGACCGCTTGGGCCCGCCCGACCCGCATGAGGAGGTGGTGGCTGAGGCGCCACCATCGCCCGAACCAGCCGCCGCGCCTGTCGCAGCCGAACCGGAGAAACCGCTCGCGCCTACCCCGGCGCCGGTGGCTGAAACGCCAGCCGCGCCCGTTGCGGCACCAGAAGAGCCCCCCGCGGCGCCCCAGCCGCCTATCCAGGCAGAAGCGCCGGCGCCGGCGCCAGCTTCACAAAGCGTTGAGGCAGCAGCGCAAACCCCCGCCGCACCAGCTCCGCCGGCGTTTGATGTGCCGGTTGTCGCGCCCGATTTCCCGAATGCGCGGCCCATTGCCGCGCCCGATACCGCCCTTTTGGAACAGGGGCGTTTTGGCGCGCTGCCGCGCGTCAGCGCTGATGGCCGCACCTCGATCCGCGCCTATGCCGGGCAATTTGACCGGCAGGATACCCGCCCGCGTATCGGTATTGTTGTCGCCGATATCGGCATTTCCAACGCGCAGACGGAAGATGCGATTCGTCGCCTGCCACCCGCTGTGACTTTCGCGATTTCCCCCTATGCGCCACGTGCGGCCCAGGTGGCGGAACGGCTGCGCGCCAAGGGCGCTGAAACGTTGATCGGCTTGCCGATGGAACCCGCCGGTTATCCACTAAATGACCCCGGCAATCGCGCTTTGCTGACTGGGCGTTCGGCGCCGGAAAACATGGCCAATCTGGAATGGGTGCTGTCACGCTTTCCGGGCTATGTCGGTGCCATTGGCGTGGTTGGCGGCATGCGGGGCGAACGCTTCGCCGCCATGGAACAAAGCTATCTGGCGCTGCAGGAATCGCTCCGCAATCGCGGCCTGCTGTTTGTGGATGCCCGCCCGGGTGTTGCCGGGCCTGGCCGCGCCTGGGGGCGCGCAGTGGATGTGATCCTGGATGAACCCGCCACCAGGACGGAAATCGAAAGGCGCCTTGGTGAGCTTGAAACAATCGCCAAGGCGCGTGGTTCGGCGCTTGGCTTGGCGCATGCCGCAACCCCGGTGGTGGTGGATCGGCTTGTGGCCTGGGCGGCGGGGCTTGAGCGGCGCAGCGTGGTGCTGGCACCCATTTCCGTGCTGATCCGCCGCCCGCCAGAGACTGCGGAAACCCGCCCGCAATGACGCTGCCCTATCGGGATAATGTCGGCGCGCTGCTGTTCAATGCTGCGGGGCAGGTGCTGGTGGCGCGGCGCGCGGATTTGCCCAATGCCGAAGGGGCGGCGGGTGGCTGGCAATTGCCGCAAGGCGGGATGGATGCCGATGAGGACCCCGCCATCGCCATCTTCCGCGAATTGGAAGAAGAAATCGGCACCGCCAAGGCCGAAATCCTGGCCGAACATCCAAGCTGGTTGTTCTATGATCTGCCTACAGAACTGATCGGCAAGGCCTTGGGCGGGAAGTATCGCGGGCAAAGGCAGAAATGGTTCGCGCTGCGCTTTCTGGGCAGTGATGCCGATATACGGCTTGATCTTGATCCACACCCGGAATTCGATGCCTGGCGCTGGGCAGAGCTTGGTGAATTGCCCGCGCTCGCGGTCGCCTTCAAGCGCGCGATTTATGAGGATTTGGCGCGGGAATTTGCGCGGTTTGGCCAGTAAGGCAGACGCGGATCATCACCTGCGTCCGGGGAAAGGCTAAGGCGCCGTGCCGAAAATCCGGTGCAGCACGCGGTCCCCCACACGGATATTGAGCCGTTCTGCCGTGCCAGCGGCCAATTCAAGTGTGGCGCGCACCGGGCCATTGCTGGAAACACTGGCAAGAGAATACGGCACGGTGCGTTCCGCAATACGATGCACGCGCCCATCGGCGGCGATGAAAATCATATCCAAGGATGTGATGGTATTGCGCATCCACATCGAACTCTCGCGCGGGGCGCCCCAATCGAACAACATCCCCTCATCCGGTTTTACTTCCAGGCGGAACATGAGGCCGATCATCTGCTGTTCCGGCTGGATGGCCATTTCGACCGTGAAGGCAAGCCGGCGCCCATCGCGGGTTTCAAACAGCAGGGGCTCGGTCGGCAGGCGCGGCTGCGGGCGATCCACCCCCGGCTGAGCAACAGCGGCGATGGGCAGCAGGGCGCCAAGCGCCAGCAGGGAACGTCTTTGCATAAGGGGCTTCATGACACAGGATCAGGAAGCGCCTCAAGCGCCGCTGCCGCCGCACGGCGCACCACGGCACGCACCACGCCAGGGCGGGGCGCATCCGCAAGCGTGGTGAACCAATGCTCCGGCGGGTTGCGCCCGGCAGCGCGATGGTAGCTCAAGCGCCGCAGCACTGCTTCCGCCGCAGCGGGCAGGCGTTCAGGCATTGCATGTCCATTCAGCGCGCCCCAAACCCCGGCCCAGCAGCGCGCCACGCTCCAGGGATTATAGCCACCGCCGCCCAAAACAATCAGCCGTGGCGCAAGGCCCATGAGTGCGGCCACTACGGCGCGATGCGCATTGTTGGAAAGCGCAAGGCGCGAGAGCGGGTCTTCTTCCAGCGCATCGGCGCCGCATTGCAGCATGATGGCGGCGGGCTTCAGGCGACGCGCGATGGGCAGGATGGCTTCGTGCAGCACCCAGGCCATTTCACTATCATTGAAGCCGGCCGGCACCGGGATATTCGCCGCATGGCCCCCTGCCCGATCACCCAGCCCGCCAGTGAAAGGCCAGCGCCCGTCTTCATGCAGCGAAAGCGTGAAGACATGCGGGTCGTCATGGAAGGCATCCTGCACGCCATCGCCGTGATGCGCATCAATATCCACGTAAAGCAGTGGCGAAAGCCCCTGATCACGCCAAGCGAGCAAGCCCAGCACCGCATCATTCACGTAGCAAAAGCCTGCAGCGCGATCCGCCCGGCCGTGATGCGTGCCACCCCCCGGCACATGCACAACGCCGCCCGAGGCCGTGAGCTTAGCCGCCAGCAGCACGCCCCCCGCGCTGGTGGCGGGGCGACGAAATACCTCACGATAGACCGGATTGCCATCGGCACCGATGCGAAAGCGTGCGCGGTCTTCGGCGCTCACGCTTTGGGTTGCCTCGGCGCGCATTAGCGCCGCGATGTAATCGGCATGATGGAAGCGCTGCAGGTCTTCAGGCGATGCGCACGGGCTTTCGATATATTGATCAGGCGCCACCCAACCCAATGCGCGGATCATGTCAAGCGTTGTGGAAACGCGTGGAATCGCCAGCGGATGCTTCGGCCCATAGGTGGAGCCGCGATAGATTTCCGATCCGATCAGCAGGGGCCGCATGAATCACTGCAATGGCTGACCGATCAGCGCCTGACAAGCCTTGCACCCAACAAGAAAAAGGCCGCCGCCCCGTCAGGGGCCGGCGGCCTATTGCGGTTCCGGGAAAGCCTATTTCAGGATGATTTCCACGCGGCGGTTCTGCGGTTCACGCACACCATCGGCAGTCGGCACCAGGTTGTTTTCTTCACCAAAGCCCCGCGTGACGATTTCATTGCGCGGCACACCACGGCGCACGAGTTCAGCGGCCACCGCATTGGCGCGGCGCTGAGAGAGGCCCATATTGTATTCCGCCGAACCCGAGCGATCAGTGAAGCCATTCACTTCAATACGGGTCACGCCAGCACCGCGGGCAGTCGCGGCTTCGCCAATGATTTGGCGGGCACGTTCAGTCAAATCCGCCTTGCTCCAATCAAAAAACACCAGGAAGGTGCGCGCGGCAGCCACCGGGGCAGCGGCGGCAACAACCGGCGCGGCGTTGAAGGCATAGCGCAGGCCGAAAAGGCCGCTGATATTTTCGAATTCACTCCGGTTAACCTGGGTCGTGCTCGCCCCACCCGTGGTCCTGACCACTTTCAGTTCGGGACCGCTAGTATCATTGAAAAGACGTACCTCAGCAGTTAAAGCCAAACCCGGCACTGAGGCGATTGGGAAGGCCAGACCGGCAAACAACTGATAGGCCGGCCTGCCGTCACTGTCATCCGATGTAATGGTGGTCGTCGCATTGCTGATGCGGATGTTGTCAAAAGACCCTGTATGATAACCGATGCCCGCGCCAAAATAGGGCACAACGGCAGTCGTATCGATGCCAATCAGCCTGAGGTCCAAATCATAAATGACATTCGCCATCACGGCATAGGATTGCGAGCGGCCACTGCCATTGGCGGTCCGATTACTTAGCTCGGCTGAGTCGACATCATTGGCGCGCAAGGCGCCTTCGACTTCGGCGCGCAAACCATTGCCGAACCCGTAACCCAGGCTCAGCACCCCGACGGCACCAATGGACCAATCCTGCGAATATTTCGTGTTGCCGACGGCGCCTTCATCAGTTCGCTGATAACCCCCGCCGACGCCGCCGCCCAGGTAAAGCCCCTGGATATTTTGCGCGGAGGCGGCATTAGCGACCAGCGCGAGCGCCGAGGCCGCAACAAGATGGCTAGAGAACCGAGGCATAAACTTCTCCTTCACAAAAACTTTTGGATAACACCTTTGCTATGATGTCCTAACGCAGCGAAGATCTTATTTCAATTCGATTTTCCATAATTTTCACGCTTTCGCGGAGCTCTCACTCAGCAATGACGCGCCTGAGCGTCTCGGCCCATAGGCAAGGCGCAGCCGATCCAA
>JBIIGZ010000213.1:0-5274 GCA_044236185.1 Roseomonas sp.
TCTGATGCCGCTGCAACATCCTTGCAGGACAGGCTTGGCCTCCAGGGGTGCCAAAGCCAGTGGCGGCTTCTAGGGGATGCTGGCCAGGGGCGCAAGCGATGGATTGATCCGGCGCAAGGCAAATCCACACGCCAAGTGGATTATGAGGCCAGCAAAGGAGCGCTGATATGATCCCGCCCAACATGAACAACATTGATCGTGGTCTGCGGCTTGTGGCAGGTCTTGCCCTGCTGGCGCTTGGCGCCTTTGGCCCGCTGGGCTGGTGGGGGGCGATCGGGCTTGTCCCTATCGCCACCGCGTTGATCGGCTGGTGCCCGGCCTATCGGTTATTGGGCATCAATACCTGCGCCCGCTCAAGCGCCTAACCGGTTTCAGCCAAGCGATGGCAAATGGCTCGGCGTAATTGACCAGACCGGGCCCACTGCCGGGGGTTCGCACCAAAGCGGCAGGGCATTGGGCGTGCGCACATTCGGCACATGCCCAAGTGCCAGCCTAAGCGCACGAAACAGCGCGCCATGCGCCACGACCAGCACCGGGCCTGGCTTGGCGGTCGCGCGGTTGATCGCCGCCACGGCGCGGTCATGCAGCGTCTGGAAGCTTTCCGCACCTTCCGGCGTGAAGCTGCCTTCAATCCAGCTATCATACCAATCGCCCATGGGCCGGCCTTCTTCCACGCCAAAGCCCACTTCCATCAGCCCCGCATCGGTCGCAACCGGCAGCGCCAGCGCTTCCGCCACAATCTCAGCCGTGCGCAAAGCGCGGCTGAGTGGTGAGGCGATGATGGTCGCGATCCCTCGATCCACCAGCGCGAGTGCCGCGCGCCGCGCCTGGGAAATCCCGACCGCATTCAGCGGAATATCCGTATGCCCTTGGCTCAGACCCTCAGCGTTCCAATCGGTTTCCCCGTGGCGGAGGAACCAGAAGGCGGTCGGGTTCAGGCTCACGCTAGGCCTTCCGCCTTCATGGTGCGCTGCACGGCAGGCCGCGCATTCATGCGGGCATAATGCGCCGCGACATTGGCCGGCAGGGTCTTGTTAAGCCGCGCCGCCCACCAGAAGCTGACGTAAAACAGCGCACTATCCGCGAAGGAATAAGTGCCCGCGAGCCATTCGCGGCCTTCAAGCGCCTTATCCATCACGCCAAGGCCCTTTTGGAAAATTTCTTCGCCCCGCGCCTTCACCGCTTCATGATCCGCTTCCGATGGCGCGAAATTCGCCGGGCGGAACATGCGCGAGAAACCCTGCATATGCATGGTGGCCACGCAATAATCGGTCGCTTCCAAAGCCCGCGCCTGCGCATCCGTACCGGACGGCATTAGGCCAGCCGAGGGAAAGCGTGACGCCAGCCAAAAGGCAATCGCCGGATATTCCGTCAGCACCGATCCATCTTCGCGCTGTAGCGCCGGCACCTTGGATTTCGGATTGACCGAGGTGAAGCCGGGCTGGAATTGCGCGCCTTCGCGCAGGTTCATGGCAACCGCTTCATAAGGCGCGCCAATTTCTTCCAGCATCACATGGATACCGATGGAACACGCCCCTGGCGCATAAAACAGCTTCATACGAAATATCCTTATCTTGAGTGTCGGCGAACCGAACTGACGGCTATAGGTTCGGACGCCAAGGAGCTCTTGGCAAGCAGGCTCTCGCAGATTCAATGATCTGCCAATAGGCCTATCAGACGTTGCATCGCGGCTTGGTTGCGTAGCTCACAGTCCGTGCCTGCCACACCAGTCCCAGGCGGCTGAATCAGATTTGCCACCTGCTCGCGCATCTTCTCGCGCGTTTCGGCGCTAAGTGTCCAACCCAAGGGGGGGCGCTTGGGCTCCTTTTCACTGAAGGGACACAGGCTGAATTGCAAGGCTATGCCGTTACCCGCTTCGGCCTGATACCAAGCACGTCTTGCAGTTTGAATGCCGCGCGCCTCTCGCGCCTCCATGACGGCTGTCAC
The DNA here is from genome assembly GCA_044236185.1 of Roseomonas sp. Taxonomy (GTDB): domain Bacteria; phylum Pseudomonadota; class Alphaproteobacteria; order Acetobacterales; family Acetobacteraceae; genus Neoroseomonas. The sequence goes on from JBIIGZ010000213.1 coordinate 1,948, forward strand.
GGGCGCGATCAGTTGCGTGAGACCCCCAAACTGGCCCGCAAGGCATTTGGTGCCAAGCGGAGCATCAGGGGCAAGAGCAACCTCTTTGCCGCCGCAATCATTCTCCCGCCTAGCGCGCTGGGTCGGCATGTTGCGGGCAAGGTCAATGGCCGCAAGTTCCGGGTCGGAGGAAATTTCGATCACCACAGGTTTGATGTGGTGACCATACTGATACGCAAACCGCCGCACAGCGCGCATAACTTCAGCACCGGTTTCGGCGCCGTAATTCTCAAAATAACCCCCGTCACCAAGATGCCCATAATGCTTTTCATCGCGACCTAGCCGTCCAACGGGCGTAATAAACGGGAAACGCGCCGAATTGAGCGCTGCGGTGGAAGCCCGAATTTCTTGTCCATGAAGCGCGAAGAAATCGAAAGCATCATCGAAATTACGCGGCGTAATTTGTAGAGGGGAGGTGATCACCCGTTTCCCTGTTTCGATATGTGTTCCATTCAGGAATAATGCCGGCGTCCAGCGCGCACCAACAATCAAAGCCTCATGGAATGCGCCCCCCAGCCGGCCACAACCAGCTTTTTGGCAGGCGTTCTCCCAAGCATTTTCAAGAATTGTGGCGCGACTTGGCACCGCAACGCCCATCGCCGATAGCAGGGGCCCAAAGGTATCGTTGAAGGCATAAGCGGCGACCACTGGGCCCAAAAAATCCTCAGACAAGGTTTCATACGCCGCCGCCAGCGCACCGCATTGCTGTAGTGGCGATGGGGGGGCATTACCGCATGCGGCCCGCTGGTTAGACTTGTGCTGCGATGCCGCAAATACGGTGGCGCCCAAAGCGCCGCCGGATACCCCACTTATGGCGAAGACACGTTGCGCAAAAATTTGATGTTGATCTTGCACTGCGCCCAGAATCAACGCCGTCCAGAGCGCGGCACGAATCCCGCCGCCCGCCGTCGTCACCACAATCAAGGGGATCGGGCGCGCGTTGGTACCCGCTTGGGGGTGGCCTTTGGGCGGGCATAGTTGCGCGTTCAACCAGGCGTCGAGCGCGGTGGGCGCTGGCAGCGCGCAAGCGTTGGCCAGCGGCGTCTCGCGCCCTTCGGCTGGGGCCGTAAGATCGGCCGCCATGGGCTTAACGGCGGCGCCAGAACCAGAAAGCGTATCGAGTGCCAAACGGTTGGCGGGCAGGCTGGATGCTTCGTAAGCCCGGATGTGATGGCGATTGGGTTCAAAAACATGGCCGAGCGTGATAACCAGAAGCAAAATAAACACCGTGGGAAAGCGCCAGCGCGCGGTCCAATAAGACAAGGCCGCGAAAAGGGGCAGTGCGGCAGTAAAAAACAAAAATACGGTGCCGATGGCGCCAAAGAATTGCCCAAGCTCAAGCGTCTTCAGAAGAAAGAGAATTATGATTCCGAACGCCAAGGCAAGGGAAACACCGTCCCAATAGCGTCGCAACCAATGAGCCCGAAAAAAGATACGGATGGTTTTGCGGTAATGCGCCGCGATAAGGGAGATGAGGTAAGCAAGCCCTGCGGAAAGGCCCCCATCAACGCCCTGAATCCACAATAGAAACAGCGCCGGCAACGCTGCGCAAAGGCGCGGTAGCCAAACGATCAAGAATGCTTGCCACCGGCGCAAGCGCTTTGCCTCAGCCACGGGCAAGCCTTCGCCCTCGCGAAGACCGATGGCAGCTATCGAAGCCGCAAGTTCCGGCAAACGCTTGCCGTCGACTTGTACCTGCCAAGTGCTGCGGCGCCCAAAATACTCATTCAAGGCGCGGCGCGACCAATACCAGGAGGTGAGCGACCACAGCAGCGCAGCACCGAATAAGCCAGCTTGTCGAGCAAGCGGCGCAGCGCGAATGTTTTGATGAAGTTCTTGACCTTGGCCGGTCCAAAACAGCAGCACGCTACAGGCGACAATCATTACCGCCGGCACCCAGACGGCCTGCAGCACGACAAAAATCAGTAGAAAGCAGCGCCACAGAAAGGCGAGCAGTTCGCCAGAACGGCTGAGGAAAGATCTATGCACCCTAACGCCCCTCAAAGCCAAGACTACATCACCGGGAGGACCGGTAAATGCGCCTTACAGGTCTCGCAAAACCTTTCCTTTTTGTCAATCAATTCTCGGTCGTGCTTTGACCAAGGTCACGGGCACCGCATTCAATATCTCAATTGAACAGAGACGAAACCGAGCTTTCTTCACTGATCCGCTTCATCGCTTCCGCGAGCAGCGGCGCAATCGTGAGCTGGCGGATGTTGCGCGAAACGCGCACGGCTTCCGTCGCCTGGATGCTGTCCGTCACGGTCATCATTTCAACCGGTGCGGCGCCAATCCGCGCCACGGCGCCGCCGGAAAACACGCCATGCGTCACATAAACGCCGACCGAACGCGCGCCATTCTTCAGCAGCGCTTCAGCCGCGTTGCAAAGCGTGCCGCCGGAATCGACAATGTCATCCACCAGCAGGCAATCGCGGCCTTCAACTTCACCAATCACATTCATCACTTCGGAAACGCCAGCGCGCGGGCGGCGCTTGTCAATGATGGCCAGATCCACACCCAGGCGCGCCGCAATGGCGCGCGCGCGCACAACGCCGCCGACATCGGGGGACACGATCATCAATTCCCGGCCCGCATAGCGTTCCTGGATGTCACGCGAATAAAGGGGTGCCACGAAAAGATTATCCACCGGGATATCGAAAAACCCCTGAATCTGCGCCGCATGCAAATCCATGGTCAGCACGCGGTTGGCACCTGCCGCGGTGATCAGGTTCGCCACCAGCTTCGCGCTGATGGGCGTACGCGGGCCTGATTTCCGGTCCTGCCTGGCATAGCCGAAATAGGGGATCACGGCGGTTATGCGTCGCGCACTGCCGCGCTTCAACGCATCCAGCGTGATCAGCAATTCCATCAGATTGTCATTGGCGGGGTAGGAGGTGGATTGGATGACAAAAACATCCTCACCACGCACATTCTCATGAATTTCGACAAAAACTTCCAAATCCGCGAAGCGCCGGATGGACGCATTGGTCAGCGCAATACCGCAAGCGGCGGCCACAGCTTCGGCCAGGGGGCGGTTGCTGTTGCAGGCAACAATCTTCATGCCGGGGGGACTCCGCACGCAGGGGCAATAACTTGAGAAGGACGCCTTCCTAGCAACGTGACGCTTTTGTGTAAATCGGAGGCGACCGGCTATTCACCCTCCAGCTTCGCCGAAAGCTCTAGCCACTCCTCCTCCAACCCCGCCACTTCCTTGGCAATGGCGGCGCGGCGTGTGTTGGCCCAGGCGATATCCTCGGCCTTGAAGCGGGCATAGGTGTCGGGGTCCGC
>JBIIGZ010000065.1:0-17107 GCA_044236185.1 Roseomonas sp.
ACAAAGGGCGAGGCACCCAAATCCATCGCCGCTTCTTCCAAGCTGCGTTCGGCCTCGGCCAGGCGCGCCTGCACCACCACCGCGACATAGGCCGCGCCAAAGCCGGCATGGGCCAGCAGGATGGTGAGGGCGCCGCGGCGCGCAGGCCAGCCAATCAGCCCTTCCAAGGCGACGAAAAGCAGCAGCAGCGACAGCCCGATCACAACTTCCGGCAGCACCAGCGGGGCGCCGATCAAAGCGCCGAACAGGGCGCGTCCGCGAAAGGGACCAAACCGCGCCAGCGCAAAGGCAATGCCGCCACCCATCAGCACGGCCAGCGTCGCGGAAGCGGCAGCAATGCGCAGCGAAAGCCAAGCGGCTTCCAGCAGTCTTTCATTGGCCGCCAGCGCGCCGAACCAGCGCAGCGAAAACCCGCCCCATTGAAAGGGGATGCGATCCGCGCTGAAGGCAAAGCCCACCAGCAGCAGAATGGGCAGCCACAGGAATAGGAAGCCCGCCAGCATCATCGCGCGCACAAACCCGCCCGGCTTCATGCCCGCGCCCCCAGCTTCTGGAACCAGCGAATCGGCAGGATCAGCAAGGCGAGCAACACCAGCGCCAGCGCCGCCGCCAAAGGCCAATCGCGGTTCTGAAAAAATTCCTGCCAGAGCACGCGGCCGATCACCTGTGCTTCTGGTGGGCCGAGCAATTCGGGGATGACGAACTCCCCCGCCGCCGGAATAAACACCAACAAAAACCCTGCCGCCGCCGCGGGCAGGGTCAGCGGCAAGGTGATGCTGGAAAATATCCGCGCCGGCCGCGCGCCAAGATCAGCCGCCGCTTCCAACAAGGCGGGATCAAGCCGGATCAGCGCGGTGAAGATCGGCAGCACCGCAAAAGGCAGATAGGCATGCACCATGCCGGCCAGCATCGCGCCTTCCGTGTAGAGAAAGGCCAAGGGAGTGTCAGTAAGCCCCAAGCCGCGCAGCAGATGATTGATCAGACCCTCATCGCGCAATAGCCCAATCCAGGCACCGATGCGCAGCAAAAACCCAGTCCAGAAGGGCAACATCAGCAATGCGAGCAACGGCAAGCGCCAGCCAGGCCGCACAGCAGCCATGCCCAGCGCCATGGGATAGGCGATCAACAGGCAGAGCCCCGCTGTAGTGGCAGCCAGGCGCAAGGCAGCGAGAAGCGCTTCGGCGTAATGGAAATCCTCCACCAACATGGCGAAGGCGGCAAAGCGCAGCCCGAGTGTGAAGGGCGGCACGCCATCGGCGGGTGTCGCAAAGGCCATCACCACCAGAATCAGCACCGGTGCGGCCACCAACAACAGCAACCACGCCCATAAGGGGGCAAGCAGGATGGCCCGCGGCATCAGGCGAAAAGCGGCACCACTGCGCCTGCCTCCCACATCAAACCAACAACGCTGCCTTGCGCTGGCGGCGGCGCATTATGCACCACGCGCAGCGAAGCGCCGCCCGGCAGGCGAATGATCAGCAGCCAATCCTCGCCACGAAACGCCGCATCTTCCAGAATGCCCGTGATGCAGGGCGCCTCATTCGCACCAGCCAGCCTGATCTGTTCTGCCCGCAAGGCAACCGCGACAGTTGCCGCCGGCAAACCAGAGGCGATAACACCGCCCGCTTCGGCACTTTCAAACACACCATCCCGCATGCGCCCTTCCAGCACATTCGCCGCGCCCAGAAACTGCGCCACAAAGCGTGTCGCAGGCCGTGCATAAACTTCCTGCGGAGCGCCGATTTGCGCAACGCTTCCTGCTTCCAGCACCGCGATGCGATCCGCAAGCGCCAGCGCTTCCTGCTGGTCATGCGTTACCATGATGAAGGCAGCGCCAGTCTTGCGTTGCAGGGCGCGCAGTTCAAGCCCGGTGCGTTCCCGCAAGCCCGCATCCAGCGCCGCCATGGGTTCATCCAACAGCAGCAGACGCGGGCGCATGACCAGGCTGCGCGCCAGTGCTACGCGCTGCTTTTGCCCGCCGGAAAGTTGCTGCGGCTTGCGCGCTTCCAGCCCCTGCAACCCCACCAGATCAAGCGCTGCCGTAATGCGGCTACGGCGTTCCTGGGCTGCCACGCCAGCACGCTTCAAGCCATAAGCGATATTATCAGCGACGTTCATATGCGGAAACAGCGCATAGGATTGAAACATCATATTGATCGGCCGCGCCCAGGGCGGGACCCGCAGCAAATCCTGCCCATCCAGCGTCAGCGTGCCGGCATCCGGTGCCTCAAACCCGGCCAGCACACGCAATAGCGTTGATTTGCCGGAACCCGACCCGCCGAGTAGCGCAAAGAACTCGCCAGCATTGATAGCCAGATCAACACCCGCGAGAGCGCGCACCGCGCCGAAGCGCCTTTCCAGCGCGGTCGCGATCAGCACCGGTTCAGCGGCCTGCCTTGAAGCGCGCCCAAACCCGGCTGCGTGCACGTTCAATCTCGCGCGGCGGTGTGCTCGCGACGAAACTCGCCGCCAGCATCGCCTCATCCGGATAGACATTTGGGTCTTCGCGCACTGCGACATCCACGGCGGCTAGCGATGCCGGCACGGCATTCGGATAGCGCACCTGATTGGTAATGCCCGCCATCACATCAGGCCGCAGCAGGAAATTGATGAAGTCATGCGCGGCTTCCTTGTTTGGCGCATCGGCGGGGATGGCCAGCATGTCAAACCAAAGCTGCGCGCCCTGGCGCGGCGCGACATAGCCAATTTCAACGCCCCGCCCGGCTTCCTTTGCGCGCGCCTGCGCCTGAATGACATCACCGGAATAGGTCAGCGCCACGCAAGCCTCACCATTCGCCAGCGCGTCCAGAATGGCACCCGATGGGATGATGGCGCGCACATGCCGGCGAATGCCCATCAGCGCCTGTTCCGCCACCCGCAAATCATCAAGGCTATGCGCATTGGGATCGCGCCCCGCCCAGCGCAGTACGGAAGGCAGCACATCGGTTGGGCTATCCATCACCATAATGCCGCAATGCGCCAGCCGCGCCGCATTTTCCGGCTTGAACAACACATCAAACCCATCCAACGCCAGATCAGGCGCAATGGCCCTGATGCGATCCAGCCGAAGGCCAAGCCCGATCGTCCCCCAAAGATAAATCGCACCATGGCGATTGCCCGGATCAATCTCCGCCACACGCACCATCAGCGTTGGGTCAAGATTGCGCCAATTTGGAAGTCGCGCGCGATCAAGCGGCGCGAGTGCCCCCGCGCGCAGCAGCCGCGCGAAGCTTGGTTCACTCGTCGGCACGATGATGTCATAGCCCGAACGCCCAGCGGAAAGCTTGCCTTCCAGCGTTTCCAGGCTGTCATAGACATCGTAGCGCACGCGAATGCCAGTTTCGCGCGTGAAGCGCTGCACCGCATAGGGGTCAATATAGTCAGACCAATTATAGACATTGACCACGCGTTCCTGCGCGGCAGCGAAGCCTGGCAGCAGCATGGCAAGAAAGGCGATAAGGCGAAGGATCATGGAAAGCTTTCTCCGCAAGCGAAGAACTTCTTGTAGCGGAAATCGGCACGATCTTCAGGGGCGGAAGAAATTTCGCTGAAAAAGGATTTATTCCTTGACAATAGGCTTTTCTTCCCTTATCTACTCCCCCATCAAGGGCAGAATTGCGCCCGAAGCTCCCCCCCCTCCCCAAACCTTGAGCCACGCTTGCCAGTAGCAGGGCCTGCGCCCTGCTACTGGCCGCCAGCAGGAGCGCCCATGCCTTTCATCGCCACCAACCTCACGGTGCTCAGCGCCGCGAACGGCTTCACCCTATGGCATTACCGCACCACCGATCTCCGCGCCGAGACCGAGGCGCCGGGCTATTTCACGCCCGCCGCAGAGCGTGCGCGCGTCGGCGACATTATTCTGGTGCAAGCCAATGATGGCACCGCCATGTTACCATTGCGTTCTGGCAATATAACGGGCGCCCCGGTTGTATTGGATGCCCTTGGCGCACCGCCAACCATCCAGCGTTCGGCCAATCTGGCCTTCAGCCTTGGTCTGACAGCAAATCCCGAAGCGCGGGCCATTGCCTTTGATGCGCTTCCGGAAGCTATTGAACCAAGTGCTTCCATCCCGGTCGCTGTCACGATCCTTGGAAATATCAGCAATGTCACATTCCAGTTGCGCAACCTGGCCGGAACGGTGCTTGCCACTCTTTCTGCCGCAGTCGCTAATCGTCGGGCGAGTGTCCTGTTTCCGGCGCAGGCCCCAGGCGGCGGCTATCATATCCGTGCATACAATACAGCCGATGTCAGCCACGCCATAAATTCCGTACCATTCGCCATCGGTGCGGCGCCCCGTTTATTGACAGAAGACAGCGGTATTCTCCTACTCGAACAAGGCGGCCAATTGCTGCTGTTTTGAAATCCATCTCCTCCCCAAAACCCAGATCGCGCCACGCTTCGGATCGGAAGAACCGCAGCGCCTGGCCGCAGCTATGGAAAGGTAACCCATGTCAGACACCAAGATCAGCGCGCTACCCACCGTTTCAACCACGGCTGATGCGGATTTGCTGCCCGTCGTGCAGGCAAGCGGTTCCACGTTTGCAACCCGCCGCGCAAGCCTTGCACAGCTGCGTAGCGGCCTGTTCCTTGATCGCCCCGTTCACGTGCGTGATTTTGGCGCCACCGGCAATGGTCTTACCGATGATGGTCCGGCCATTCAGGCAGCGATCGACGCGCTCAAGATCTCCGGTGGCGGTATTCTGCAATTCGGCGCGCGGACTTATCGTATCGCAAGCCCGATTAGCATCAACGGTGTTACCGTCATGCTGCAAGGGTCAGGTTTCACCGAAAGCCCGAGTGAGGCCAATGGAACCTGGCTCAAGATAGACCAAACCGGTTTCACGCCCTTCACCTTTTCGGGCAATATGGCCCGCGGTTCCATCGTGCGGGATATCGCCATTCGTCAGTATCACAGCGTGCCTTCCGCCACCTGGGCGCCAACCGATTATGATTATGTCTTCCGTGTGCAGGATTGTCTTGGTGCGGTGGATTTCGAGAATATCCTCTTGGTTGCTGTCAATCGCGGTATCTGGTGCGACAATTCCGGCCGCATGAGCATCAAGCGCCTCCGCGGCCAGGTCTATACGCGCGGGGTTGAAGTTGATCGCTGCTATGACATCTGCCGCCTGGAACATGTCCATTTTTGGACCTTCCATACGAATGACCAGAATGTCCTTGCCTGGCAACAGAACAATCAGGATGCGCTGGTTTTCCGCAAGGTTGATGGCGTCTTTCTTGATGACATTTTCGTGCTCGGCGCGCGTTCCACCTTGCGCTTCAGCGCCTCATCCGCCGGTGTCACGACCAAGTTTTATGGCAGCAATATCTACTCAGATTTCGCCCGTTATGGAATCTGGATTGATGGCAATGGGGCCGAAGGCCGGATCGCCAACATGACCACCCAAGGTGAGCTGCTGGGCGGTGGGGGCATTCCAATGCCAGGTGCGGCCGGAATCCAGATTGATGCGAATAATGTTCGGGTGCAGATCGGCAATCTCCGCGTTGACGACGCTGAGAGCAATGCCATTCGCGTCAATGGCAGCAATAACCGGCTGGATATCTTTGCCTTCCGCGTAGAATTCTTCAACCGTCTGAATAATGGATCGGCCGCCATTCATGTTGCGAATGTTGTGACCGGCACGCCCAATCAGGTTTTCCTCGGCTCACCGCCCTTGCTTGGCAATGGCAATGGCGGACCGCTTGTCAATGCGGGTACCAATGGTTTCGTCGCCTCTGGCGCTCCGGCGGGGCGTGCTGATCGGCCCGGCGCCATGGTGGGCACGGAAGATACGGGGCTGTTTCAGCCAGGCGCCGGCGCCTTGGCCTTCAGTGCCGGCGGTGCCGAGCGGATGCGGATAGCGGCAGGCAGCATTTCCATGGGTGGCGCGCCAGGTGCTCATGCTTTTGCTGTGTCTACATCAGCCAACAATGTCAATCAGGTGACTGTCACCGGCAGTAACGCGGGGGGCACACCAAGCTTGGCCGCCAGCGGAACGGATGCCAATATCCCCCTTGCGCTATCGGCGAAGAATATCGCGCCGGTGCGCCTGAACAGCCGTGGCAATATTGCGCTTGAAGTCAATGCGGTGGCAACGCCGGTCAATCACGTGCGCATCAATGGTGCTGGTGGTGGCGCCCCGCCACAAATCACCGCCCAGGGCACGGATCCAAACGTGGCGCTGCTCCTGCTCGGCAAGGGAACTGGCGCGGTGCAGGCGGGGTCGCCATTGCAATTGCCTCCCTATACGGTGGCAACCCTGCCAGCGGCGGCCAGCTATCCGCGCTGCATGATTTATGTTTCTGACGGCGCGGCAAATAAGCGCCTTGCCATCAGTGATGGCACAAGCTGGCGCTGGCCGGATGGCGCGGTTGTCGCCTGATGATGATCTGAAAAAACTGGCGCGTCTGATCCCCGCTTTTGGCATGCCAAGGCGATGGAGCGGACGCGCCAATCAACATCCAACATTCGGCTTCGTCGAAGCTGCTGTCACAGGAATAATCGCATGACCTCCCTGACCGACTACGCCAAGAACCTGCTCAGCCGCACCATTATCGGGCGCCGCCCAGCCCTGCCTGCCGCCGTCTTTGTCGCGCTCGGAACCGGTGGTTCAGACATCTCCGGCGTTTCGGGCGAACCGACCGGCACCGGCTATGCGCGCCAATCCGTCACATTTTTTGGCACCGGCCTACAGTACAATATCTCCCAAGTGAGATTCACCTTCACCAGCGGCCCCGGCACACTCACCCATATCGGCGTGTTTGACGCGCTCACGGCCGGCAATCCCTTGCTCTGGGCCGCGCTGCCAACGCCGGTCATCCTGAACGCGCCAGGAATCGTCAATATTCCCGTGAACAGCTTGAACGTTTTCGGCGACTGAAGGCAGAGCAAGGCCGGGTGCGCCGGATGGGGCGGAAAAATCCCTGCGGCGCATCCTCGCCCGACCGAGGCAAACAAAACGCCTCTGGCGCAGACCGATCATCCTGGTTTAGTCTAACTCCATGGCATCCAATGAAGACTCATCCCTTGTCGCGGCGCTTTGGCGCGTGATCGCCCAGCATGGCTGGCCGGGGATGAGCATGCGCCGGCTTGCCGCAGAAGCAGGCCTGGAAACCGCCGGCCTCAGGGACCGCTTCCCAACGCGGCTGGATCTTTTGCTGCTGCATGGCCGCGTTATGGATCAGGCCGTACTGGCCGGCACCATTCCAGGCCAAGGCGGGTCTGCGCGGGACCGGATTTTCGATGTGCTCATGCGCCGGCTGGACGCCATGCAACCCCATCGAGAAGGCATTTTGCGCCTTTTCGAGGATATGCGCCGCGATCCCCTGCTGGCGCTGGCGCTCGCCCCGCATATCGGCATTGCCATGCGCTGGATGCTGGACGCCGCCGAAATTGAAGCCAAAAGCTGTGAAGCACGGCTGCTCGCGCTTGGCCTGACCGGCGTATGGCTCGCGACCATCCGTGCCTGGGCGCGTGATGACAGCCCCGATATGGGCACAACCATGGCCGCCTTGGATGCAGCGCTGGACCGCGCGGAACGGATCGCCCGCCCGCTTGGCCTGCTGCGGGGTGAAGCCGCGCCGCCACCGGCTGGGGAAGCCGCCGAAACTTCGTGACCTGAGACGCCAAGGGTTTATAATGGCCTCCCATAATTGGAGGCGCCTCATGACCGACCCGTTCAGCTTCAGGCCCAATCTGGACATTACAAAAATCATGTCGGAGTTTCGCCTGCCCTCGATGCCCGACATGACGGAACTGGCCAAAGCGCAGCAGAAGAATCTTGAAGCCTTTACGGCAGCCAATAAGGTGGCGCTGGAAGGTGCGCGCGCCGTTGCTGAACGGCACATGGAAATTGTCCAGCAATCGGTTGCCGAAATGCAGGATGCCATGCGCAGCATGGCAAACCCCGGCGACGCGCAAGAACAGGCCGCCAAACGCGCCGAAATGGCCAAGGCCACTTATGAACGCGCGGTTGGACAAATGCAGGAATTGGCCGATCTGATCCAGAAATCGAGCGGCGAGGCGCTTTCCGTCCTCCACCAGCGCTTCAGTGAAGCGATGGAAGAGGCGAAAAATCTCACCACCGACAAGAAGGTTTAAGGCGCGCTTTTCCCTGAGATCATGCAGGCGTTTGGCTTGCGGCTGCCGAACTGGCCTTTCCTCAGTTCGCCAGCCGAAAGCGCGCACTGCTTGCCGGATCATCGCGGAGCGTCTTGCAAATGGCCTCGGCCGCTTCGGTGCTCTGTGGCAAGGCCGCGATGGCAGTGAACCAGGGAAGCTCACCGCGCACCCGGCCAAGAAACAGCCTGTCTAAAGCTTCCGCCACCGGACCGCGGACCCCGCAACAGGCGCAGGCCGGCACATGAGCGCCAGTCAGCGAAAATAGCGCCATCGCAGGGGCTGAGGCTTCCGTCGGCGCTTCCGCAAGCAGGGCCATGCCCGCCCCAGGGGTTTCACCCGGTGTTAGCAGGTGGATCGGTATACGGGCGTCGAGCGACCAAGCAGCCATGAGAGAAGCCTATATGAGCGGCCGATTCAGCGCTCCGGTGCTTCCACCTTCGCGTATCGGCCACTAGACATAAGAATATGTTTATGTCTATGTAAAGCCCATGCAGGATGTTCTGTCCCAATTGCGCGGCGCGGCGGAGCCTACACGGCTGCGCCTTTTGGCGCTTTGCGCCCGTGGCGCCTGGTGCGTCACGGAATTGGTGGCGATTCTTGGCCAATCCCAACCCCGGCTTTCCCGCCATTTGAAGCTTTTGGTCGAAGCCGGACTGCTGACCCGCACCCCTGAAGGCGCCAATGCCTGGTTCCAAATGGCGCCGGAGGCCGATCTGGCCCGCCATATCCTGGCCCGCCTGCCCGAATCCGACCCCCTACTGGCCGCTGATCGGCGCGCCGCCGCGCGGCTCGCCGCCGAAAGGGCGCGCATTGCTTCCGATAGTTTCCGCAGCCATGGCGCCGATTGGGATGAAACACGCGCCCTTGGACTGCCGACCGAGGCCATTGAAACCGCCCTGCTGCAAGCTTTGCCAGGGCCGCGCCTTGGCCGCTTGCTTGATATTGGCTGCGGCACAGGCGGCGTGCTGGAACGCCTCGCCCCGCGCATTGACGAAGGGCTGGGCGTTGATGCCTCTCGCGAGATGCTGGCCCTGGCGCGCAGCCGCCTGACGGAACGTGGCCTGACCCATATCGCCGTGCGGCAGGCGGATATGTATCGGCTGCCTTTGCCCGATGCGGGCTTTGATGCGGTGACCTTGCATATGGTACTGCATTACGCGGAAGACCCCGCCGCGGCACTCGCTGAAGCCGCGCGCGTCTTGCGCCCCGGCGGGCGTTTGCTGATCCTGGATTTGGCATCGCATGACCGCGCCGATTTGCTGACCCGCTATGCCCATCGCTGGCCAGGTTTTGATGATGCCGCGATGGCCGGTTGGCTTGGCGGTGCGGGCTGCACCGCGCCGCGTGTCGGCACCATTCCAGCTGGCCTTTCGCTCAAGCTTTGGTCGGCCGAACGCCTGCCGCTTGCCGTTTCCACCCCCGTTTCCTGAAGGTTTCCCCATGGCGCGCCCGCATCTTCTTGACGCCCTTCGTGACCGCGTTTTGCTGTGTGATGGCGGCATGGGCAGCCGCGTTCAGGCCATGGCGCTGGAAGTGGAACGTGATTACTGGGGCAAGGAAAACTGCACGGAGGTGCTGAACCTGTCGCGCCCCGATATCGTGCGCGATATCCATCGTGGCTATTACGAAGCGGGCGCCGATATGGTGCTGACCAATAGCTTCGGCGGTTCGCCGGTGACTTTGGCCGAATTTGAGTTGGAAGACCGCGCTTTCGAGATCAACAAGCTTTCCGTGGAATTGGCACGCGAAGCGGCTGAGGGTTTCGCCGATGGCCGGCATCGTTGGGTAGTGGGTGATATCGGACCGGGCACCAAGCTGCCAAGCCTTGGTAACATCACCTATGACGCGCTGGAAGCGGCACTTGTTGAACAATGCCGCGGCCTGATCGCGGGCGGCGCGGATGCGCTGCTGACGGAAACCAATCAGGACACGCTGTTTATCAAGGCGGCAGTCAATGCCGCGAAAATCGCGCGCAAGGCAGCGGGTTCGGATATTCCGATTTTCGTACAGGTAACGGTTGAAACCACCGGCACGCTGTTGGTCGGCCCCGATATCGCAGCCGCCACCACCGTTGTGCATGCGCTTGATGTGCCGCTGATGGGGCTGAATTGCGCGACCGGTCCGCAGGAAATGGCGGAACATGTGCGCTGGCTGTCGCAAAACTGGCCGGGGCTGATTTCCTGCCAGCCCAATGCCGGCCTGCCGGAATTGGTGGATGGCAAAACCCATTACCCGCTGGGCGCGGAAGAACTCGCCGCCTGGATGGAACGCTTTGTTGTCGAAGATGGCTTGAACCTGATCGGCGGTTGCTGCGGCACCTCAACCCCGCACATCACGGCACTTGATGCGATGCTGCGCAAGCTTGGCGGTGCCGCGCAGCGCCCGGCGCCGATCAAGCGCAAATTCCATTGGGTGCCATCGGTTGCCTCGCTCTACACTGCAACTGCGCTCCGTCAGGAAAATTCCTATTTCTCCATCGGTGAGCGCTGCAATGCCAATGGATCCAAGGCCTGGCGTGAACGTCAGGCGGCGGGCGATTGGGATGGCTGCGTTGCCATGGGCCGCGAGCAAATGGCTGAGGGATCGAACAGCCTTGATATCTGCACCGCCTTTGTCGGGCGCGATGAAATGGCGGAAATGAGCGAGGTGATCCGCCGCTTCACCAGCAGCGTGAATGGCCCGCTGGTGATCGATTCCACCGAAACCCCCGTGATTGAAGCCGCACTCAAGCTGCATGGCGGCAAGCCCATCATCAATTCGATCAATTTCGAAGAAGGCGAGAAGGCGGCCGAAGACCGCATGTTGCTCGCGCGCAAATTTGGTGCGGCGGTGATTGCGCTCACGATTGATGAAGTGGGCATGGCGAAAACCGCCGAAGATAAGCTCCGCATCGCGCGCCGCCTGGTGGAATTTGCCTGCGACAAGCACGGGCTGCCGCAATCAGACCTGATGATTGACCCGCTGACCTTCACGGTCGCGACCGGCAATGAGGATGACCGCAAGCTTGGCCTTTGGACGCTTGAAGGCATTCGCATGATCCGGGATGCATTTCCCGATATCCAGATCATTCTTGGGCTTTCCAATATCTCCTTCGGGCTCAACCCCGCTGCGCGGCATGTGCTCAACAGCGTATTCTTGGACCTTGCCGTGAAGGCTGGCATGACGGGCGCGATTGTCCATGTCTCCAAGATCAAACCTCTGCATCAAATCCCTGCGGAGGAAGTGAAGGTCGCGGAAGATTTGATCTATGATCGCCGCACGGAAGAATATGACCCGCTGCAAAAGATGCTGGAACTTTTCGCCGGCCGCAAAGCCGCCGATGCCACGGCAAAGAAGCGTGCGGAAACCGTTGAAGGGCGCCTCAAGGACCGCATCATTGATGGTGACCGCAAGGGGCTGGATGATGAATTGGCCGATGCTTTGGCCAAGGGCATCGCACCGCTTTCCATCATTAATGATGTTTTGCTGGATGGCATGAAGGTGGTGGGCGAGCTGTTTGGCGCCGGCAAGATGCAACTTCCCTTCGTGCTTCAATCGGCCGAGACCATGAAATCCGCCGTGGCCTATCTGGAACCCTATATGGAAAGGGTGGAAGGCCAGGAAAAAGGCACCATCGTACTCGGCACCGTGAAGGGTGATGTGCATGATATCGGCAAGAATCTGGTGGATATCATCCTGACCAATAACGGCTATCGCGTGGTCAATCTGGGCATCAAGGTGCCACTTGCCGATATTGTGACTGCGGCGCGTGAGCATAAGGCGCATGCCATTGGCATGTCTGGTTTGCTCGTGAAAAGCACCGTGGTGATGCGCGAAAATCTGGAAGAAATGTCGCGCCAGGGTGTGGATATTCCCGTGCTGCTGGGCGGTGCGGCGCTGACGCGTAATTACGTGGAGGATGATTGCGTACGCGCCTATGCTTCCGGCCGTGTTGCCTATGCGCGCGATGCCTTTGATGGCCTGCATCTGATGGACAAGGTCATGGGCAATGGCTTTGATGATTACCTAGCCGCACTGCAAACCAAGCGTTCTGGCAAGGCGCGCAATGAAAAGCGCACCCTTGGCACGGCGGACCCGCGCGGCTTTGCCCCCGTTGATGTGAAATACGCGCAAACCCGCCGCCGGCGCGTGGCCGCCGAAAGCGCTGTGCCGACGCCGCCCTTCTGGGGCGCGCGCGTGCTGGAAGCCGCCCCCAAGGCGCTGGTGCCCTTCATCAATGAACGCAGCCTCTATCAATTCCAATGGGGTTTCCGTAAGGCGGGGCGTTCGCTTGAAGATTTCCTCGGCTGGGCCAAGCAGGAATTGCGCCCGGTGCTGAAGCGCATGCTGACCATTACGGAAGAACAGGATATCCTGAAACCGCAGGCGATCTATGGCTATTGGAAATGCGCGGGCCAGGGCAATGACCTGATCCTGTTTGCCGAAGATGGCGTGACAGAAGTCTGCCGCTTCAATATGCCGCGCCAACCCAAGGAAGATGGCGATTGCATCGCCGATTTCGTGCGCGATGTGGATGATGGCCCCAATGCGCGCGATGTGATCGGCCTGCAAGTGGTCACTGTCGGCCAAAAGGCATCGGATATTGCGCGCGTCTGGTTCGAAGACAACCGATATCAGGATTACCTTTATCTGCACGGGCTTTCGGTGGAAATGGCGGAAGCGCTGGCGGAATATGTCCACAAGCGCATCCGCGCCGAATTGGGTTTCGCCGCCGAGGATGATCGCGATATCGAAAAAATGCTCCAGCAGGGCTATCGCGGCGGGCGCTATTCCTTTGGCTATCCGGCCTGCCCGAAGCTGGAGGATCAGGAAGGCTTGCTCAAGCTGTTAGATGCTGAACGCATTGGCGTTTCGCTCAGTGATGAATGGCAGCTCCATCCTGAGCAATCCACCAGCGCCATTGTGTTGCACCACCCGCGGGCGAAGTACTTCTCGGTCTAGGCGGCCTGGGCTAAACCCCCGCCATGGTTGAGGCCCGGCATTCCAGCGCCGCGCGGCTTGCCGCGGGCAGCGTGGCGGTTGCGGTGGCGGTTCTCGCACTCAAGGCGATTGCCTGGTGGGTTACGGGGTCGGTCGCGCTTTACGCCGATGCCTTGGAAAGCATTGTGAATGTCGCAGCCGCACTCGCTGCGCTGCTGGCGGTGCGGCTATCTGCCCTGCCGGCTGATGCCAACCATCCCTATGGCCATGCCAAGGTTGAGTATTTCTCGGCCGTTTTGGAAGGCGCGCTGATCATTGTGGCGGCGCTGCTGATTTTGCACGAAGCCTGGGCGGCCTATCTGGCGCCGCGCGCGCCGGGCCAGATAGGCGTTGGCCTGGTGGTGGCAGCGATCGCGAGTGGCATCAATGCCGTTTGGGCGTTGTTTCTCACGCGGCGCGGCAAGGCTCTGCGTTCCCCGGCATTGATCGCCGATGCGCGGCATTTATGGTCTGATGTGGTGACTTCGGTTGGTGTGCTGGTGGGCGTTGGGCTTGTCGCGCTGACCGGGATTTTATGGCTCGATCCGCTACTGGCGGCGCTGACCGCGGTGAATATCTTGATCTCGGGCGGGCGCTTGCTGCGCGAAAGTGTCGGCGGGCTGATGGATGAAGCCGTACCGCCGGCCACCATGGAACGCATCCGGCGTATTGTGGCCGAACAGGCATCCGGTGCGATTGAAGCGCATGATTTGCGTTCCCGCCATGCCGGGCGGCATACTTTTCTGGAATTCCACCTGGTGGTGCCGGGCGATATGCGTGTGCGCGAGAGCCATGAGATTTGCGACAGGATCGAAGCTGCGCTGAAGGCGGAGCTTGAAGGTGCCATCATCACCATTCATGTCGAACCCGAAGGTAAGGCGAAACAGCAAGGGGTGCCGGTGCTGTGAAGGCGGCACCGCGCGGCTTTGGGCTTGGCGCGTCACTCACGCTGCATGGGCTTGTCGCAGCGCTGTTGATCTTTTGGCCAGTGGCAGAGGAATTTTCGGCGGACCAGGCCGAAGCCCAAGGCATTGCGGTGATTTATGAGGGCGCGCCTGAAATTGGCGCAGTGGAATCCCCCGCCGCCCCGCCAGAGGTGGCGGCCGTGCCGCCGGCCCCAGATGTCCCGCCACCGCCGCCCGCGATCGCCGCGCCGCCACCACCGCCGGTGATGGCTGCGGTACCGCCACCACCTGCGCCACCGCCCCCCGCAGCCTTGGCAGCGCCGATTCTGCCGCCACTACCGGCGCCGGTTGAGGAAGCCCGGCCGCACATCGCGGAAGCACAGCCCTCGCCGGAACCCGAACAACCGAGGCAACTGGCCGAAGTGCCGCCGCCCGCGCCGGAACGCCGCCCACCACCGCGGGCAACCACAGCGCAGCCAACGCCCCAACCGGTGCGGCTGAATGCCGCCTTGCAGGGGATGGAAAGCTTCACCTTGGAAGGCCGCGTGGCACCTCCGGAAGCGCTCGATGCCGCACGCAACCGTCGCCCCAACTATCCGGAGAGCAGCCGCCGGCGCGGGCAGGAAGGGACCGTAATGCTGGAATTGCGCGTGGACGCGAATGGCAGGGTTACAGAGGCGCGCGTCGTGGAAAGCTCCGGCTTCAATGCGCTTGATGCGGCAGCCGTTGAAACGCTGCGCGAATGGCGCTTTCGCCCGGCGCAGCGCGGTGGCATGCCGGTGGCGGGCAGCCTTACCACGGCGGTGCATTTCCGCCTTGAAAATGCGCGGCGCTAAGGCGACCTGAGACGCTCTGTAAGGAATGAAAAATGGTCAAGCTTGATGTGATCACCACGCGCGGTGGGGATGGCGGGGAAACCTCACTCGGTGATGGGGCGCGGGTGCGCAAGGACGCTTTGCGCGTTGAAGCCTATGGCACGGTGGATGAGGCGAATGCCGCAATCGGCGTGCTGCGCTTGCACGCTGGCGCAGATGCCGAAGCCGATGCGATGCTGGCGCGCATCCAGAATGATCTTTTCGATATCGGCGCTGATCTTTGCGTGCCGGGCGAAGCGGGCGCGCGGCTGCGCTTAGCTGATACCCAATCAGCGCGGCTTGAAGCGGAATTGGCCGCGATGAATGGGCAAATGCCGGCGCTGAAATCCTTCGTGCTGCCTGGCGGCACGCCGGGTGCGGCGGCCGCGCATGTGGCGCGCACGGTCACCAGGCGCGCGGAACGCCTGGTGGTGGCGCTGGCGGCAGAGGAGGAAGTGAACCCCGCCGTGATCCGTTATTTGAACCGGCTATCGGATCATCTTTTTGTGCTCGCGCGGCGGCTGAATGGCAATGGCGCCGGCGATGTGCTCTGGGTGCCGGGGGCGACGCGGGGGTGAGCCCCCGTCGCCCGCGCGACTTCAGAAAATGCCCCGCAGGCCAAGAATGGCACTGCGGCCCGGAATGACGAAACCATTGGCGGGTTCATAGCGCCGATTTCCAAGGTTGCGCGCTTCGATGAAGGCGGTGATCTGCTGCGTGATGGGGAGAGAAGCGGTCATGTTGAAGACGAAACCTTCATCATTATAGCCGCTGGCGCCGAAGCCGGCATTGTCAGGATAGATATAATCCCATTGCCTGCCGACATAGATGAATTCGGGGGCAATGATCAGCCGCGCATTGGGCACATCCACCCAATCCACCCTGGGCGCAATGCGCGGTGACAGGCTCGCGCTATTGCGTGGGCGGCGGGCGAGGGGTGTGTCTTTCACCTCATCGCGGGTTTCCTGCACGGTCCAGGCGGCGCGTGTCGAAAAACTGTCCGAAAGCCGCCAATTCACGCCGAATTCGCCGCCCTGGATATGGGCGCGGGCGATATTCTCATAGCTCGAAAAATTCGGCGTAAAATTGATCAGGTTGCGGATGCGGCTTTCAAAATAAAGCGCACTCACGGTCAGGTTCTGCGCGATATCGGTTTCAATCCCGACTTCCCAGGCGGTGGCATCTTCCGGGCGCAAATCGGGATTGCCCTTGAAGCCGAAATTATTGATGCCATAGCGCTGATAGATTGAAGGCGCCTTGAAGGCAGTGCCGCCAGAGGCAATCAGGCGCGAGGCAATTTCCGGCAGGCTCAGCACACCCCCCAGCCGCCAGGTGGTCGCGCCATCAAAGCCATCAGGTGCATCCTGGCGCAGCGCGGTGGTCACATCCAGCCGATCCCAAAGCCGGTGCTGCGTGCCGATATAGGCAAAGCCATTGCGCTGCGATTTATCCACATCCTGACGGAAGCCGCTCTGGATCGATTTGGTGAAGGCTGTTTCGTTTTCCGAACCTGCACCAAAGACAAAATTATTGGCGGTGAGGATACCAAAATCCGCCAGCCTGACGGTATTGTCCCAGGCAAGCCTTTCGCGCCGGCCGCGATAGAGATCATCGGCGGTGCTGCTGCTCAGGCTATCGCGCCAATTGGTGTAGCGTCGACGATCCTCGGTGGCTGAAAGCGTTAGGCCCGTGGTCCAGTCACCGCCAAATAATTCAGTTGCACTGCGTAGAAACCCCATCCAATTACGATCATCGCCGCTGTAATTCGGGTCATCACGCGGCACGCTATCCAGGCCAAGCCGGTTTTCCCGCATGGTCACCAGCCCATCCAACCGCGTCATGCCAAGCACATTCGCTGGCGCGGTTTCGCCGAGATTGACGCCACCGCGTGCCGTGATCACGGCAGAGCGCAAGCCATCCCGTTCCCCCTGATTATTGTAGAAACGCGGCGCAACAGCATTCGATCCACGCGTCGAAAAGCTTTGTCCCGTCACGCCGTAATCCGTATTGCCGATGGTGCCTGCAACACCGGCGATACCGCGCGCGGTGTAATTGGTGCCGCCGGCAAGCTCTCCATAAGGTTGCGCCTGCCGGTCAGTAGGCGCGCGGCGGGTGATGAGGTTGATCACACCACCAATCGCCGAAGTGCCGTAAATCGCGGAAACCGGACCGCGCACGACTTCAATTCGTTCAATGTCGCCCAAAAGCGTATTGCCGAAATTGAAGGCGCCATTGGGCTCACTTGCGTCATTGATCGGTACACCATCACG
>JBIIGZ010000066.1:0-17105 GCA_044236185.1 Roseomonas sp.
GCGACCCTCTCCCAGCTACCGACGCGCAACCTTAGCCGGGAGGCGCGGCGATGAGTGGAGGTGTTACAAGCACGATCCTTCCCACCGAAAACCAAGACTGGGGTTTCTGGGGCACCATGAGGCTAAACAATTCACGAAAGCTCTATCTTGCGGCCTCGCCTGTAAGGTGAGTAGGATCGCGACCACTCGATCCAAGCAGGAGACTGAAATGACTACGACAGATCGCCGCTCCCTCTTCGCGCTTGCAGCCACGATGGCCGCTGGTGCAGCTTTGCCGGCACAAGCAAGGCCGCTTGATCAGGTCCTTTCTTCCCGCCGTCTGCGTGCCGGCATCAACCCAACCCTGCCGCCCTTCGGCACCTTTAATGAACGCAACCAGATTGATGGTTTTGACGCGGATATTGCGCGCGAAATCGCGCGGCGCATGAATGTGGAACTTGAAATCGTGCAGGTCGGCAGCCCGGACCGAATTCCCTTCCTGCAATCCGACCGCATTGACATTGTTCTCGGTGCCATTACCCGCACAATCGAACGGGCCTTGGTGATTGACTATACCCAGCCGCTGCATACGCAATCCATGGTGGTCCTGACCAAAACCTCCGGCACGGCAGTGCCTATCGCAAAGCCGGCGGATTTGAATAACCGTCAGGTGCGGATGGTCCAGGTTCGCGGCACGGTTGGCGTACCCTGGCTTCAGGCGAATGCGGCGCAGGCACAGGTTACGCTGCTCGATAATTACCCTGATTGCTTCCGTGCGCTGGCGCAGGGCCGCGCAGATGCCATGGTGGATGTTGCGGAATCGGTCGTTATTCCGATGCGCAATTTCCAGGGCGTACAGTGGAAAATCCTGGATGAGGTGCTGGCCAGCTTCTGGGTCGGCATTGGCGTGCAAAAGGGCAATACCGCGCTGCGTGATGTGCTGAATGTTGTACTATTTGAAATGCACCGCTCCAACTTCGTCAATCAAACCTGGGAGAAGTGGTTCGGCGTGCCGATGACAACGCGTATCCCCTTCAACCCGATGTTCTGACATGACACTGCAATACGGGCAGGTTCTGCATTACCTGCCCGATTTCCTGCTTGGCGCGGGCATGGCGCTCTGGATCGCGGCCCTTGCCTTTGCGGGGGGGTTGCTGATCGGGCTTGTTGGCGCGGCAGTACTCACACAAGGGCCGCTTTGGATGCGCGTACCGGTGATTGGTTATGTGCGCTTCTTCACCTACACGCCGCAGCTTGTGCAGATTTTCTTTCTGTTCTTTGCGCTGCCGGAATTTGGCCTCATCCTTTCCCCCATCACCGCCGTTTTGATCGGGATGACCCTGAATGCAGGTGCTTATCTGACGGAGATTGAGCGTGCGGGCTTCGCCTCAGTGCCGCAAGCCGAGTTGGATGCAGCGGAAACGCTTGGCTTTTCCCGCGCGCAGACTGTTTGGTATGTGATTGCGCCGCATGTGGTGCGCACGCTCTACCCGTCTCTATCCAATCACTACATTATCATGACGCTTGGCACTTCCATGGCAGCGATTTTTGGTGTGGAGGAACTGACTGGCCGTGCGCTAAACGCCAATGCCATCTCCTTCCGGTCCGTGGAGATTTTTTCGATCACTGCCGGGATTTATATTTTGCTGACGATCATCGCTTCCGTACTGCTTTGGCTGGTCGGCAGGTGGTTGTTCCGCGTCAAGGCGAGGGCCTTCTGAAGCATGTCAGCCTGGCAAATCCTGGCCAATGAGGCGCCACGCTTCTTCACCTGGTGGAATATGTTGTTCCTTGGGCAGGCGGTGCTGAATACGCTGATAGCCTCGGTCATTGGCTGCGCGCTTGGATATGCGTTGGGTTTTCTCTTGGCCACACTGCGCCTGCCGCAGGTGGTGCCTTTTGCATCAATACGCAGCCTTGCCATTTTATGGGTCGAAATATTCCGGCGCATTCCCTTTCTTGTATTACTGCTATTGGTATTTTTTCTCGGCCAAGTGCTGAGACTGGAAGCACCATTATGGGCGGTCGCCATCACCGCCGTTGCCATCCGCATGAGTGCGCTGGCGGCCGAGAATGTGCGCGCTGGCTATGACAGTGTGCGCCCGCAGCAATGGGAAGCAGCCCTCACCATGAACCTGCCGGCAATCAGCGCGCTTAGGCGCGTTGTGCTGCCGCAATCCTGGCGCGTGATCCTCCCGCCTTCTATTGTGCATGTGCTCAGCATGGTGAAGGAAACCTCGCTGGTATCGCAGATTGGCTTTATTGAAATCACCTTTGCCGCGAAAATGCTCACACAACGCGGTTTCAGCGCTATCATTACCTATGGCTCGGCGCTGATCCTTTACTTCTGCGTGTCTTGGGCCTTGGCATCGCTCGCGCGCGCGGCGGAACGCCGCCTGACGACGCGACGGGCTTTTACAATCCCGACGCCTTAAGTGCTGCGGTCAGCGCTGCCGCATCGGCTGCATCCACGGGCGGTTGCGGTGGCCGAACGGTCGCATCGGCGATAATGCCCATCTCTCGCAGGCACCATTTCAACCGCGCGGTGGCGCGCCCACCCGGTGGGGCGCCATAAATCGCCTCGGCCAAGGGTTCCAATTTTTCGTGTAGCGCACGCGCCGCCGGCAAGTCATTTGCGCGTACCGCCGCGTCCAGTGCCACGATTTCATCGGGCATGAGGTCCGCCAGTGAAACAAGGCTGCCATCGCTGCCATGCACCATGCAGGCCAGCAGATGTTCATCACCGCTCGCGCAGACCGCGACATCCGGACGCAGGCGCTTCACTTGCCGGCGCAGTGCGTCATAGCCATCCACTTCCCAGCCACCTTCCTTGATGCCGACGATAGTTTCAATTTTCAGCAGCTCAGCCATCGTCTCAGGCGTGAAGCCCATGCGCCCGGCGGCGTGATGCGCCTGGAACAGAAACAACGGCACACCAGGCACAGCATCCGCGATGGTACGGTGATGCAGCACGGCCATGGCGGTTGTATGCGCCAACGCAAAGGCATTAGGTAGAAATACCATGATGGCATCGGCGCCCGCGGCGCGTGCTTCCCGCGCTTCCTCTGCCGCTTCCTGGGATGATTCCGCATTCACGCCGGCCACGATCAGCCGCGTTGTATCCAAGGTTGCGCGCGTTACTTCCACCGCGCGCCGCTTTTCGGCGCGGGTGATAACGTAATTCTCCCCCGCATGACCATTGATCAAAACGCCGCGAATGCCAGGGCGCATGACGCAATGCGCGGTATGGGCCGCATAGCCATCCCAATCCGGCGCGAAATCCGCGCGCATCGGCAGCACGGTGGATGGATAAATGCCGTGAAAGCGCGTGTCGCTCATGCGGAATTGCTCCGTTGGTGAAGAAGCCGGTCTATTGGGAATAGTGGCAGTTCCGGCGCCTCGCCCAATATGGCTTGCGCCAGGATGCGGCCCATATAGGGGCCACTAGTATAGCCCGAATGCACGCTGCCGATGATCCAGGCATCGTCAATGCCGGGGATGGAGCCAATGGCAGGCAGCGCATCGGCCGTTTCTGCTTCCAGACCAAGCCAGGATCGTACGACGCGCGCGTTGCGCAAAGCCGGCACGGTATGCGCTGCGAGCCGCACATTACCGAGAAAATTTTCTGGCCGCACCGCGACACCGCCGCGCGCACGATCCCCGATGCCTTGCCATCCGCCACCAATCAGCACCGTGCCATTGGCATATTGCTTTAGGCTCAATAGGCCCGAGGCAACACCAAGCACGGTACGCATCACGGGTGGCATGCGTTCAGTCACTACCAGCTGATTGATCAGCACCTTGACGGGTAGCGTTACGCCAAGCCAGGCCGCCATATCCTGCAACCAAACGCCGCCCGCCAATACCACGCGCTGCGCCGCAACCGCGCCCGCAGATGTGTTTAACACAAAGCGGCCATCAATGCCGCGTACCGGTGTTGCTTCCATCAGCGTCACGCCGGCTTCCTGTAAGGCAGCGCGAAAGGCGCGCCCTGTCAGGTAGGCGGAGGCAAAGCCATCAATCGGGCAATGTCCGGCGAGCTTCACGCCATCGGCAAGGCCAGGTTCAATCGCCTGGGCAGCGCGACCATCAATCAATTCAATCGGCGCGCCGGCTTCGCGGCGAATGCGTGCGCGTTCTTCCAGCATGGCCGCTTCCGCATCCGTGAAGGCAACGGATAGGCCAGGGCAGGCTGTCGCCAGTACATCGCCGCCGGCGCACCAGGCGGGCATATCCATCCACATCTCATGTGCGTGGAGCGCGTAAGGGATGAGTGCAGCGCGAGTCATTTGCATCGTTAGCGTACCGGCATTCACGCCTGACGCCTCTCGGCAAATCTCACCGCGATCAAGCAGCACAACGCGCATGCCGCCGCGCGCCAGGAAAAGCGCAGTGGCACAGCCCATTACGCCAGCGCCTATGACGGCAACGTCAAAGCGCGACATCATATTGGCGCCGGCGCCGGCACGGGAATATCGGCATAGTCGAAATCACCGAGGATGGCTTCCATCGGCACGGGGCGCAGCGGTATGCGGCCAGTGGCGAAGCCCAACTCCGCCACGCCAATACCGCATGCGCCCGCGAGCAGCGCGCCCGCGGCCTCACCGCACATCCGCCCCTGGCACGGCCCCATGCCGCAGCGGGTAAAGTGCTTCAGCTGGTTGATCGTATTGGCACCTGCAGCAGCGGCGTTTTCGATTGCGCTACGTGTCACACCTTCGCAGCGGCAGATGATTGTCTCCGCAGGAATAGCAGCCACCATGGCCGGGCGTAGCGCCATCATACGCGCCATGGCAGCACCTGTGCGGCGCGCACGCTCCAACGACACGTCTTCCTTCGACGCCTGCTCCAAACTAAAGCCAAGATCATGAAGCGCCGTACGTGCAGCAAGCCGCCCCGCCGCCGGCGCCGCTGCCGCGCCGCGCACGCCAGCACCATCGCCAGCTGCGTACAGGAAAGGCACGCTGGTGCGCTGCGCGGCATCCAGCACAGGCACCCAACCGCCATCTTCTGGCCGATGCATATGCCGCGCGCGATAGGTGCGGCTAGCTTCGGTGGCCGGCACCAAACCATGACCTATGCAAAGCGCATCGGCTTGGAAAACGCGTTCACCCACATGCACATGGGAAAGAACCCTGTTGCCTTCAGCCGCCGTCACCTGCGCGCCCGCCAGCACCGGCACGCGCGCTGCGAGCAACTTGGCACGCCAAGCCATACCCTGCGCCAATAAATCGGGGCGCGTGGTGAGCGCTGGCAGCGCGCGCAGCCATTCCCCCGGAGTTGCCGCATCAATCACCGCAGCGACGGACCCGCCACCTGCCAGTAGCTTCGCTGCCACCGCATAAAGCAATGGCCCCGCACCCGCGACCACCACGCGCTGGCCAGGCAATACGCCCTGCGCCTTCAGCAGGATGGTCGCCGCGGCCAAGCCAATCACACCGGGCAGCGTCCAGCCGGGAAAGGGAATGATCCGTTCATGCGTGCCGCAGCAGAGAATCAGCGCGCGCGCCTGCACCGTGAAGGGCGCGCCATCCGCGCCCAGCGCCGATAGGCTGAAGGGTGCAGCGGGCTCCCCTTCCGGTACCAACGGGCCGCCACCCAAGCCCCAAACTCGGCAGCCGGTGCGAATCTCGGCACCACTCGCGGCAAGCGCGGCACGCAGCGCATCGCCTTCTTTCCGGTCACGATCCGGCTTCATCTCAAAGCCCCTCGGTGGCGCGCGATAGACCTGCCCGCCCGGCGTGGGCGATTCCTCCAGCAGCACCACCCGCACGCCGCCGCGCGCAGCTTCGGTCGCCGCCCCCATGCCGGCCGGGCCGCCACCCAATACGGCGACATCAAAGATCATGCAGCCGTGACCTGCTGCCCGGCCACAACGGGCGTGAGGCAAGCTTGAACCAGGCGCCCATCAACGCGCAGCAGGCATTGCTGGCACACCCCCATCATACAGAAGGCAGTGCGTGGGCCCGAGGGGTCCTCCCCCTCCCCGAAGCGCCAATGGCCGGCGGCGATCAGCGCCGCGGCCAAGCTTTCCCCCGGATGCGCCACAATGGGAATGCCTGCCACCGTTATGGTAACAGGCGGGGGACGCGCGAAACTGGCGATGCGCAGGCTCATGCGGGCGATAATAGGTCAGCGCGGGCGCCGTGCAACTATGGCATCAGCTTGACGCGATGCGCGAAAAGCTTCGAGTATGGTTTTCTAACAAGAACCGGGGCGCATGGGTTTGGCATTCCTGTCCATTCAAGGGCTGACAGTTTCCTATGGCGGCAAGGCCGATGTGCTGCGCGATGTGTCGCTTGATGTGGAACGCGGAGAGGTCATTGGGCTGATCGGCCCATCGGGTTCCGGCAAATCCACCATTCTGCGAACATTGGTCGGGCTGCTGAAGCCGCGCGCTGGCATGGTGAAGCTGGATGGCAAGCTAGTGGATTACACAAGCCGCGCAAGCCTGCGGGGCGCGCGTGATCGCTTTGCCATCGTCTTTCAGCAATACAACCTCTTTCAGAACATGACGGCGCTGCGCAATGTCGCCATTGCACCCACGCTTGTGAAAAAGCGTGCCAAGAATGAGGTGGAGGATGAGGCGCGCGCGCTGCTCGCCCGTGTCGGCTTGGCCGAGAAGGTCAATTCCTATCCGGATGAGCTTTCCGGTGGCCAGCAGCAGCGCGTGGCCATTGCGCGTGCTTTGGCGCTGAAGCCCGATATTCTTTTGCTGGATGAAATCACAGCTGCGCTGGACCCTGAATTGGTCGGTGAGGTGCTGGATACCATCCGCGCGCTGCAACGCGATGGCATGACCATGCTGATCGTGAGCCACGAGATGGCCTTCATCCGGGAAGTGGCGAGCCGCGTGGTCTTCCTCGATCAAGGATCAATCATCGAAACAGGCCCACCGGCGGAAGTGTTCGATCATCCGCGTAGCCCACGCCTGAGGGAGTTCACATCAAGGATCCTGCGCCATTGATGGCGCAGCAGAAGAACAGGAGAGAAAGCACATGACCGATCGCCGGGCCCTTTTTACAGGCGGTGCCGCCGCTGCAGCCGCCGCAGCCGTGCTGGTCACGCCCAATACCGCTTCAGCCCGCCCGCTTGAGGATGTGCTGCGCGCCGGGGAACTCCGTGTTGGTGTGAACCCAACCCTGCCGCCACGCGCACTTTTTAATGAGAAAAATGAAATTGATGGATTTGAGCCCGAGGTGGCGGCCGCCATTGCGCGTAAGCTGGGGGTGCGGTTGACGTTACAGGCAGTCGGCTCGCCAGAGCGTATTCCCATGGTCGCTTCAGGGCGAATCGATTGCGTCATGGGCGCGATGAGCCGCACCAGCGAACGTGCCAAGGTGATTGACTATACGGTGCCCGTTCATTCGGAGAATTACGGGATTGTAGCTATCCAGGGGCGCGGGCATACGAGTATTGCGGCGCTGAATAATCCTGATGTGACGCTTGCGCAGGTGCGGGGTACTACCGCCATTCCCTATATCCAACGCGCGATCCCAAATGCACGCGTACTCCTGCTGGACAATTACCCAGACCGCAATCGCGCCATCGCGCAAGGAAGGGCACAAGCTTCCTTCGATGGCATTGATTCAGTGCGTTTTGCGCTGCGTTCCTTCCGGCAAGTGCAGTGGGAGGTGACGGCAGTGCCGGAATTTGGAGTAACCTATTCCGGCCTTGGTCTTGCCAAAAACAATCATTCACTACGCAATTGGCTGAATATCGCGCTTTATGAATTGCATATGGATGGTACGATAGAGCGGGCTTGGGAAAAATGGTTCGATGGACCAATGTTCACCAAGGTTCCCGTTACTCCCTTCTTCTGAATCGCGCGTGAATTATAGCCTTATCTATTCGCAGGTTTCGGAGCATATCCCCTATCTTTTGGGCGGTGCCATCCTTACGCTTGAACTCGCAGCTATTTCCTTTTTGGTCGGCTGGGCGATTGGGCTGACGAATGCCTCCATCCTGCATTTCGGGCCGCGTCCCGCGCGGCTTGTGGTGCAGGGCTATGTAACCTTTTTCATCAATACGCCGCTTCTGGTGCAGATATTCTTCATTTTTTTTGTGCTGCCCGATGCCGGCATTTTGCTCTCACCCTACGCCGCAGTCGCGATCGGGATGTCGCTGAATGCGGGCGCGTATCTTACTGAAATTCAGCGCGCCGGCTTCCAATCCCTGCGCCGTGAGGAGATTGACGCTGCAAGCGCCATGGGTTTTTCGGTCCCTCAAATCGTCTGGTATGTGGTAATGCCGCATATTGCGAAGGCGCTTTATCCGCCGTTGTCAAACCAATTCATCATCCAGGTGATGACGACATCCATCGCGGCGATTTTCGCGGTCGAGGAACTCACGGGCCGCGCCTATAACGTCAATTCACTGACCTTCCGCTCGCTTGAGGTTTTCTCGATTGTTGCAGTCATTTACCTGGTGCTGACCCTGGCGTGTTCACTGGCGCTCGCCCTGCTCGGCCGATGGTTGTTCCGCGTCAAGGCGCGGGTCTTCTGACGCCATGTGGGAACAGCTTCTTGAAGATGCGCCGCGCTTCTTCGGTATCTGGAACCTGATGTTCCTGGGCCAGGCGCTATTGAATACGCTGCTGCTTTCCTATCTTGGTGCAGCCTTCGGCTTCGCGATTGGCTTTTCCCTAGCCATTGGGCGCCATCCCAGGCTTTACGGTATTGCGCCGATACGCCTGCTGGCTACCGCCTATGTCGAAGTGTTTCGCCGCATCCCCTTCCTTGTGAAGCTGATGTGCATCTTTTTTGTCTTCCAGCTTTCCGGCGCGCAGGCCTCACTTTTTACCATAGCACTTGTCACTGTAGTGCTCTCGGCAGCCGCCTTCGCGGCTGAAATTGCACGCGCCGGGATTGAAGCCGTGCCAACGCCGCAATGGGACGCGGCAGAGGCGATGAATTTTTCCCGCTGGAAGGTCCTCACGCGGGTCGTCGCGCCGCAATCCTGGCGCGTCGTGCTACCGCCACTATTTGGCTATGCGGTGGGCTTCATCAAATCTACCTCCATCGCCAGCCAAATTGGCGTGATGGAATTGACCTATGCTGCAAAAATCCTGAATACGCGCGGCTTTTCTGCCTTGCTCTGTTTTGGCACCATCCTGATTGTCTATTTCCTCATCTGCTGGCCAACCAAGCGCTTCGGGGAGCATCTTGAAGCGCGGCTTGGTCGGCGCCCAAAAACCTAAGGAAACCCACCATGCCCTTCACCCCGCCTGGGATGCACCTTCTAAAAGGTGCCATTGATTGCCACATTCATTGCGCCCCACATCTTTCCGGCCGCGCGGTGAATGCCTTTGATGCGGTACGGCAAGCGGCAGCCGCCGGCATGCGCGCCATTGGCATCATGTGTAATTTCCAGAATACATCGGGCCTTGCCGCACTGGTGAATGATGAGCTTGGTCACCTTGGTGTTGAGGCAT
This sequence comes from Roseomonas sp., assembly GCA_044236185.1. GTDB lineage: Bacteria > Pseudomonadota > Alphaproteobacteria > Acetobacterales > Acetobacteraceae > Neoroseomonas. The sequence goes on from JBIIGZ010000066.1 coordinate 9,413, forward strand.
TCGGTGGTCTGATCATGCAACCAACTGCAGGCGGCGTGACCTTGGAAGCCGCGCGAACTGCGATCGGTTATGGCTATGGCCCCGGGACTGGAGCGCGCTTTGTCAGCCTGCCCACGCATCACACACGCCATGTCGCGATGCGTGAAGGCCGCAGCCCAGCTTTCCTGGAGACGACTTTTTTCGTACCGGAAAGCGGCAAAGTGCCTGACCCCGTACCTGCCATCATGGAACTCTGCGCCGCAAAAGATGTCGCGTTTGACTGCGGCCATGTCTCGGGGCGGGAAGCGGTTGCGCTGACGGAAGAAGCCAAGCGTCGCGGCGTTGCGCGCATCCGCACCCATTGCGCGCGCTATGCGACCGACGAAATCGCGGCGATCACAGCGCTCGGCGCTTATGCCGAGTTTTCCTTCTTCGTACTGACCCATGCAACACAGGTTGGCCTGACGCATGTTGATGATGAAAAGCACAAGATTGCCGCCAATAGCGTCATTCAGGATTTCACACCGCGCATTCGCGCCGCCGGTGACCGGGCGATCCTGTCAACCGATGCCGGCGTTTATCTGCTGCCGCCACCGGTTGAAGCGTTCCGCGAATACCTCATGCTTGTTGAGAGCGAGGGCTTCAGCGAAACCGAGATCCGCCGCATGATTGGTGAGAATCCAGCCAAGCTGTTCAATGTTAGTGTTCAGGCATAGCGCCTGGTTTCCATTGATCCGACCAGCAAGGTTGCAATGCATTGGGCAAGGTTTCAGACCGAACCACACCACCTTAGCGCGCTATCGGCCGCAACCTTGATGGCGCGCAGATAATCTTCCACATCCACCCATTCATCATGCCCGCCATTTTGGGTCAAATCGCCGCAAAGCGGCCCGAAGCCGACGGTTGGGATGCCTTTTTGCACCATCGGCACGCGAATATCCGACGATGTATGCATGGCATTCACAAAGGGTGAAAGGCCAGTCACGCGGGAAACCGCTGCACTTACCGCGCCAAAAAGCTGTGAATCTGCCGGCAATTCCGCGCCTGTGACGCCAGAAAGCCATTCTAGTTTGGGCGGGTGGTCTTTCATCCAAGGGTCTTGTTGCGCGCAAGTCGTGATGCAATCGGTGATTTCCTGTTGCACCTTTTCCATCGCCTCTCCTGGTGGGAAGGAAACCGCGCCACCCATGACGCAGCTTGTCGGGATACGGCTGAAACGCGCGGCATCGCCGCAGGCAATATGGGAGACCATGATATTGGTCGCCCGCCCGACAACGCTTTCAATGCCGGAATGATGCACGCGCGTCCCGCGTGCCTGATCAAGCCTATCAAACGCTGCCTTCACCAGCATCGCCTTATCCAAGGCATTCACCGCAAGATGCGCAAAGGCAGTATGGCCGGGTTCCTTCGTATCCGGTCCGCGTCCCGCGACGGTCACGCGAAAATAAAGCTGTCCGCTGCAAATCGCCTTGATTTCCTGCATGCCGACGCCGCTTTCTGCCGGGTGCACGTAAATCGCCGCATCGGCGACATAGCCATGCTGCATCGCCGCTGCGACACCGCGCGCATGGCGCTTGGATGGCGTGCTTGTCGCGATGATATCGCCCTTGGGCTGCAGGCCTGCCGCGCGGATAACCTTGATTGCCTCGGCCATGATGGCGATACCAGCGAGGTCATCAGCCACGCCCCAGCCATGAATGCGCCCATCGGTGATATCGCCCGCGAAGGGATCATGCCGCCAGGTTTCAGTATTCTTGAGCGGTTCACCATCAGGATGGCCGAAGAAAATCAGGCTGGGGCCACCGCCATGGCCGGCAAGCCGCGCGATGATGCTGGCGCGTTCCTCACGCGCCATGGCTTCGCCTTCGGCAAATTCATGGCGCATGTGGACATCGGATGGCACATAGGAAAGCGCTTCCACGGCACAGCCGGCATCGCGTAGATGATCAGCAAAGCATTGCTGTACAGCCGCTTCACCTTGACGCTGCAAGGCGATGAGCTTGCGCAGAAAGGCGATGCTTTCTGCCTGGCGCGCTTCTGCTGCGGCGATGAGTTGCTCAGAAAAATCGTTCATAAAATACGCTCCTGTCTCAAACCATGCCGCTGCATGGAATGCACGCCTTACTCGGGCTGCACGCCAGAAATCCGCACTAATTCTCGCCATTTATCACGTTGGGAACGCATCAAGATCTGAAATTCCTGCGGCGAAGACGGGAAGGGAATATTGCCATTCGCCGATAAGCGCTGCACCAGTACTGGGTCCTTCAGCCCTTCATTGATCGCGGCATTCATGCGCTGCACGATCTCGGCCGGGATACCCGCCGGTCCCATTACGGCGGCGAAGGATGGCAGATCATAATCCGCCACACCCTGTTCTTGCACCGTGGGCATTTCGGGCGCCAAGGGCCAGCGCGTTGGATTGGTGATCCCAAGCGCGCGCACCTGGCCCGCCCGTACTGCAGGGATCACACCGGAGAAACTGTCAAACACCACCTGGATATTGCCCGCAATCAGATCAGCCAGCGCCGGTGCTGCGCCACGATAAGGCACATGGGTCAATTCTGTACCGGTGCGCAGCATGAACAAAACACCAAGCATATGATTGGCACCGCCCGCGCCGGCAGAGCCGTAATTGAGCTTGCCCGGATTGGCCTTCGCATAAGCGATCAATTCCTGGATATTGCGGATCGGCAAGCCCGGATGAACACAAACAATTGCCGTACCGATCGAGAAGGTCGCGATATGGCTGAAATCATCCACGCCTTCATAGCCGGGTGTGCGGAACAGCAAAGGCGCACCAAGATGGGAAGATGGGCTCGCCATCATGATCGTATAGCCGTCCGCTGCGGATTGCGCGACATGGGCAGTCCCGACGGTGCCGCCGGCACCGCTGCGGTTATCCACGACAACAGGGCTGCCGAGCGATTTCTGCAAAACCTCGGCCTGCAGGCGCCCCGCAATATCGCTTGCGCCACCAGGCGGATAAGGCACTACCAGGCGTATTGGCCGGTTGGGCCAGGTGGATTGAGCCCCTGCACCCGATACCTTCAGCAATCCAGGCAGCGCAAATGCGCTGGCAGCGAATGAGCGACGTCCTAAACGCATGGCCCGATCTCTCCTCATCTCAAATTGAAGCTTTCAACGACGATCTGCAGCCTCTGTCCCGTAGCCGCGGCCATAGCGCTTTTCCAGGCGACGCTGCACGAAATCCCAGGCTGTTGTCATGGCCAGATAGTATACTGCCGCCACCATAAAAAGTTCCAGCACCAGAAAGCGTTCCTGGATCAAAATCTGTGTCCGGCGCAGCAATTCTTCCATGCTGATCACGCTGGCGACTGATGTGGTTTTGAGCAGCCCGTTCACCGAATTGCCGAGCGGCGGGATGATGATCCGCAGCGCCTGCGGCCAGATTACCAGGCGAAATACCTGAAAGCGCCGCAAGCCCAAGGCCAGCGCCGCTTCCCGCTGGCCGCGTGCCACTGCAAGAATGCCAGCGCGCACTGTCTCACTCAAATAGGCGGCTTCATTCAAGGCAAGGCCAAGCAGCGCTGCTTGCACCACGGAAAAGCGCAAGCCGAATAGTGGCAGGCCGGTATAGATAATCAGCAATTGCACCAGCAGCGGCGTGCCGCGAAACACCCAGCAGTAAAATGCCGCAATGCCAGACAGCGCCGGGTTGCCGGACAGCCGCATCACGGCAAGCCCGATACCAAGCAATAGTCCAGCCGAAAGCGAAGCCGCCGTCAGCCACAGCGTGGTGACAGCGCCTTCCAGCAGAAAGGGATTCAAAAGATAGTCAAAGAACCCCGACCAGGACCAGATTTGCACGCGTGAAAATCAGGCGCTTATTGCGGGCCAACCACTTCTAGCTTGTCCGTGTACATCGAGGCACCATAGCGATCGAATAGCGCCTTCAGGCTGCCATCCACCTTCATGGCTTCCAGCGTGCGCACAACAGCATCAGCCAGTACGCGCGACCGTGTCGCAACTGCAACCGGCGTTGGGAATAGCCCATTCAGCACGCGCGGAAAATCGCCGCGCTGATCATATTCAGCCGCCACGCCATCAATGCTGGTCACGGCCTGCACCTGGCCGGCACGCAGCGCCTGATAGGCCACGGCAAAATTGTCAAAAGTGCGGATATTCATGGGCTGCAAGCCCTTCGCCTGCAAGGATTGGCTCAGTTCCCGCGTGCGGCGTTCTTCAAAGCCGCCGATTTCAACGCCCACCGTCTTGCCGGCCAGATCATCCGTGCTGCGGATATTCTGCGGATTGCCGCGTGGCGCGCTGAAGGAAATCGCCTGGTTTTCGTAGCGCACCATTTGCATCATGCGCGCGCGTTCTTCCGTGTAGAAAATCCCCGTATTGATCAAATCCCAGCGCCGCGCCGCCAAACCTGGGATCATGGCGCTGAATTCAATACGGACATATTCGGGCGCCAGGCAAAGCCGGCGCGCGATTTCATAGCCGAGTTCAATGCGCATGCCGCGCAATTGCCCCTGCGCATCTACAAACTGCAGCGGCGGCAGGGTTGGGTTGGTGGACATCACCAGCGTGCGCGGTTTCACCAATTCGCTATCCGGCACGGCAGGCGTGCAGGCCGGTGCCTGCGCCATTGCCGGGGTTGCCACCAGCACCGCCATTGCGGCGAGGATTCCATATCGCAGCATCAATCTTCTCCCTGTTGAGACACTCATTCCGCGGCGCGCGCTTCGGCGCAGATCAGGCCAATGCCGTGCAATACCTGCGCCAAGGCCGGCATATCCTGCGAAGGCAGCGGCAGTCGCGGTGGGCGCGGCGGCCCCATATCCATGCCCATCAGTTTGAAGCCCGCCTTGGTGCCGGAAACATAGCGCGGCCCGCCCACCCAGGGCAGCAACGGCGCCAGCTTGCGATAAAGCGCCAGCGCCTTGGGTCGATCCGCCTCAAACGCTGCGGCGTCGAACATTTCGGAAGAAAGTCGCGGCGCGAGATTGCTGCACACGGCAACCCAGCCAATCGCGCCAAGCCAAGCGCTTTCATAGCCAAGGACGCCGGCAAACACCTCCATCCTGTCACCGCAGAGTGCCACAATATCGCGCACACGCGTCACTTCCAGTGTGCTTTCCTTGACATAGCGACAATTCGGGATGGTCGAAATCCGCGCGAGCGTCGCGGGCAGCATATCCACATTGGATGTGGCGGGGTTGTTATAGACCATGATCGGAATGCCGATCGCATCCGCGACTGTCTTGTAATGGTGAAACAGCTCATCTTCCGTCGGCACGGAATAGAAGGGCGGGATGATCATAACGCCATCGGCGCCTTGAGACTCCGCTTCGCGGGACAGGGCGACCACTTCGCGTGTATCCTCAGCGCCCGTGCCGATCAGTACCGGCACGCGGCCACGCGCGGCGCGGATGACGGTCTCTACAATGCCTTGGCGCTCTTCGCGCGAGACCGAGAGGAATTCGCCGGTGGACCCCAGTGGGATCAGCCCCTTCACCCCTTCGGTGATCTGGTATTCCACCAGGCGTTCCAGCGCCTTGTAATCCACTGCTGCGCCATCGGCGTTAAAGGGCGTGATCAGCACCGTATAAGTGCCGCGAAAGGGCTCTCGGGCCATGGGGAAGCTCCCGGGGGTGGACGCGGCCGTGCCGCATGCGATGATGGGAGCCGGTTTTGGCGCAAACGGCAAGAGCATGAGGCTACATCACCCCCATATCACCCCGGCCACGGCGCCCATCCGGATCAGCTTCAACGGCGCGTCGGTGGAGGCGCTGCCAGGCGAGAGCATTGCCGCAGCGCTTTCCGCCGCCGGCATTCTGGCGCTGCGCGAAACGCCCAAGGGCACGCAACGCGGGCTGTGGTGCGGCATGGGTGCTTGTTTTGATTGCGTTGTCACGGTGGATGGCAAGGCCGGCCAGCGCGCCTGCATGGTGAAGGTGGCCGATGGCATGGCGGTGGAAAGCGCCTTCCCGGCCGAACCTGCCCCGCTTGGTGGTGCCCCCGCTGAAATTGCCGACCAACCCTGCGATATCCTTGTGGTCGGTGCCGGCCCTGCCGGGCTTTCTGCCGCCATCGCAGCCGCTGAAGCCGGCGCCCAAGTGGTGATGCTGGATGAACGCGAAGCCCCTGGCGGGCAATATCTGAAGCCGCTCGCCACCAGCCACAGCCATGCCGCGCCGGATGCGCAATTCCGCCAAGGCAGCGCGCTTTTTGCCCGCGCGCGGGAAGCAGGGATTCGCTTCCATTACGGTGCCACGGTTTGGGGCGGCTTCGCGCCCGATGAAATCGCCGCGCTGGTAGAAGGCACGGCGATTACCTTCCGCCCGCGTCGGCTGATCCTGGCCCCCGGTGCGCATGAACGCCCAGTGCCGGTGCCGGGTTGGACTCTGCCGGGCGTGATGACGACAGGCGCGCTGCAAACGCTTGCGCGTGCACAACGCGTAAGCCCGGCTGAGAGCGCGGTGATTGCAGGCAGCGGGCCGCTCAATCTGCAACTTGCCTGTGAATTGCTGGCGGGCGGCGTGCGTGTTGCCGCCGTAGTGGAAGCGGCGCCCGCGCCTGGGCTCGGCGCTTGGCGAGATATGTTGAAGCTTGCGCGCACCGCGCCTGATCTTGCCTGGGATGGGCTGCGCTATCTGGCAGTTCTGAAGCGTGCCGGCGTGCCGCTTTACTGGGGTAGTGAGATCATCGCCTGTGAAGGTAGCACGCGTTTCGAGGCGCTGCGCATCAGCACACCGCAGGGAGAAAAGCGGATCGCGGCGGGCGTTGCCGCGCTCAATCTTGGCTTTCAATCGGAAACCGGGCTTGCCCGCGCCTTGGGCTGCACGCAGCGTTTCGTCACCAATGGTCCAGGCGCTGGCTTTGGGCGCTTGGAAACCGTGACTGACGCTGTCGGGCGCAGCAATATCGCCGAGGTCTTCGCAATCGGCGATGGCGCGGCGATTGGCGGCGCGCGGGTTGCCTTGGCGCGCGGGCGGCTCGCGGGCCTTGCCGCGGCGCGCGATCTTGGCTTTGGCCCGGGCGATGATGCCGAAGCGCGCGATGCGCTGGCGCGGGCCGAGGCCTTCCAGCGCGCGCTTTGGCGTATCTATGCCGCACCGGCCTTTGATCCGGCGCGGATCAACGATGACACCATTCTCTGCCGGTGTGAGGAAGTGCGCGCGGGGGAAATCCGTGCAGCCATTAGTGGCGGAGCAGCGTCGCTGCCTGCCATCAAGAAGGAAACGCGCGCCGGCATGGGCCGCTGCCAGGGGCGCATGTGTGGGGCGACTTTGGCGCGTATGGCAGGTGTCGCCGGTCAGGAAGCGGATTTCGCCGCGCCGCGCGCGCCGATCAAACCCATCCCGGCAGCGCTGCTCAGGCTTGAAGTGCCTGAATGGGGCGAAACGCCCGTTATCGAAAGCCCCGCGCCCATCAGCTGGAAAACCGGCGCTGCCACCGCGCCACAAATCGCGCGGCAATGCGATGTGCTGGTGATTGGTGGCGGTGTGGTCGGGCTTTCCACCGCGCTTTATCTGGCGCGTGAGGGCGTGGATGTGTTGGTGGCGGAACGCGGAGAGCCCGGCCTTGCCGCCAGCACCGCCAATGCTGGCAGCCTGCATGTGCAGCTGCTGTCTTATGATTTCGGCGACAAGGCGGAAGCGCTTGGTACGGCAGGCCCAGCCGTGGCGACGCTACCACTTGGGCCGCGCTCCATCGCGCTTTGGCGAGAGATTGCGCGCGACGC
>JBIIGZ010000067.1:0-17097 GCA_044236185.1 Roseomonas sp.
TGCCTGGGTGCCAATCCGATCTAGGCTGGTTCGAAACGCCACGCGCAAGGATCAGGTCATGGCTGCCCCCAGCCCCGCACCCGTTGCCCCTTACCCCGAACCCCGCGAATCCACTTGGGTTGCGCGGGATTTCCGCTTCCATACCGGGGAGGTTTTGCCGGAACTTCGCCTGGGCTACCTGACCCTTGGTGATCCTTCGGGCATTCCCGTGCTGGTGCTGCATGGTTCGGCGGGGTCCGCGCGCAGCATGTTCTCGCCGGCCTTTGCCGGGCAGCTTTTTGGCCCGGGCCAGGCTTTGGACGCGGCGAAGCACTATATCATCATTCCAGATGCGCTGGGGGCGGGGAAATCCTCCAAGCCATCGGATGGGCTGAAGGCGCGTTTTCCGCGTTTCAATTACGCCGATCTCCTGGCGGCGCAGCACCGGTTGCTGACGGAGGGCCTTGGGATCAGCCATGTCCGGCTGATTATCGGCAATTCCATGGGCGGCATGCTGGCCTGGCTTTGGGGCGTGACGCATCCGGATTTCATGGATGCCATCGTGCCCATGGCGGCACAGCCCACCGCCATGTCCGGGCGGAATTGGATGCTCAGGCGCCTGCTGATTGAAACCATCCGGCGCGATCCGTCCTATCAGGGCGGGGATTACACCAGCCAGCCGGCTTCGCTTTCGCTTGGCTTCCTGTTCTTCAATATCGCGACCAATGGCGGGTCTCAGGCGCTGCAAAAGGCCGCGCCTAGCCGCGCGGCGGCGGAGGCCCTGCTGGATCAGCGCCTGGCCCAACCTGGCCCATCCGATGCCAATGACCTTATTTATATGTATGAGGCATCACGGGATTATGACCCGGAACCGCTGCTGGGGCGGATCAAGGCGCGGGTGCTTGCGATCAATTCCGCGGATGATGAACGAAACCCGCACGAGACCGGGCTGATGGCGGCGGCGATGGCGCGCATCCCTCAGGCGCGGATGCTGCTGATCCCTGGCAGCACCGAAACCGCCGGCCATGGCACCACCGGCCAGGCACGCTTCTGGCGCGACGAACTGGCGGGCTTCCTGAAGGAAACGCCGTGACGCACGCCCAATCAAACGTCCGTAACACCACAGGAGAATGCCCATGAAAGCCGCCCCGATGCTCCGCGTTGATCCCGCTGCCTTGCGCGGCCTGGTGCATGCCATGATCCGCGCGGGGGGTAGTGCAGAAGATGAAGCGGCGATGGTTACGGATCATTTGCTGGAATCCAACCTGCAAGGCCATGACAGCCACGGCATCATGCTGCTGGTGCGCTATGTGGAAAATCTCCGCGCCGGGAAGCTTCATGCCGGCGCCATGCCGGAAGCGGTGCGGCAGGAGCCTTCTCTTGCCGTGTTTGACGGCAAGATGGGCTATGGCCAGCGCATGGGGCGCATCACCATGGATTGGGCGATCAATGCTGCACGCCAGCATGGCCATGCGGTGATGGCGCTCAAGAACGTGCATCATCTGGGGCGCATCGGTTCCTATGGCGAACAGGCGGCGCGGGCGGGGATGATTTCCGTGCATTTCGTCAATGGCGTTTCCGGCCCCGGTGCGGTGGCGCCCTTTGGCGGGAGCGATGGGCGCATGTCCACCAACCCTGTCTGTGTCGCCGTGCCGGCGGTGGCGGAAGGTGAACACCCGCTGATCCTGGATTTCGCGACGGCGGCCATCGCCCTTGGCAAATGCCGCGTTGCCTTCAATGCCGGCAAGCCAGTGCCGGATGGCGCCTTGGTGGATGCAAAGGGCAAGCCCACCAATGATCCCGGCGTTTTGTATCGGGATCAGCCGCGCGGCGCCTTGCTGCCCTTTGGCGGGCATAAGGGCTATGGGCTTGCCTTGATGTGCGAAATCCTGGCTGGGGCGCTGATTGGTGGTGTGACGGCGGCGCCGCATCACCCAAAGGATGGCAGCATCGTCAATGGTTGGCTTGCCTTTGTGATTGACCCGGCGCGCTTTGGCGATCTGGCTGCCTTCCGGTCCGAAATGGCGGCGCTGATTGCGCATGTGAAAGCATCCCCGCCCGCCGATCCTGACCAGCCGGTGCTCGTGGCTGGCGAGAAGGAAAGAGCCACACGCGCGGCGCGGCTTGCCGGCGGCATTCCGGTGGATGGCACCACTTGGGATATTCTGGCGGATACCGCACGCAGCCTTGGCATCAATGCCATCCCAACGCCGGGCAGCTTTTAGAGGGTGCTGCGCCTTCTGCTGCTTGCGCTGAGCCTTTGCGGGGCCAGCGCTTTTGCACAAGCGCCCGATTGGCGGACCCTCGCACCTCCCTTGCCGTTGAGTGCGCCTGTCACGCCGATCACCGCGCCGGTGGCGATTGGCGGTGTGGCTTGGGGCGGCTGGCGGAAGCTCTGCCGTGAACAATGGGAAAGGCTTGACCGCGCGCCGCGGCGCGATTGCCTGAATGTTGCGGGTATCGAGCGTGATGCGCCCGCGCGCGCGACGCGCCTTATTCTGGCGCCAGAGGCGCTGCGCGGCGAAAGGCTTGCCATGCTGCGCCGTGATGATGGCGGTATCGTGAGCTTTACGCATGAACCGCCGGATGCGGCGCGCGATGACGCGCTGCTTCCCTGGCGGCGGCATTTTGAAAGCTGGAGCCTGACGGCGCGGCGCATCCCTTCTGGTGTGACGTTTGAATTGCCCGTGCCTGATAGCCCGCGTGGCGTCACCTGCCGCCCGGAAGGGCTTTCTCGGATTGCTGCGCGTCAGGTGCTGGTCGCGATCTGCGCCGTGGAATTGGCGGGCCGGATTGGCAATACAGGGCAGGAGGCGCGGATCGCCATGGCTGGGCGGATTGCGATTGATCTGCCAAGCGCGATGATTGTGGCGCAGGGCTATGCCTCACGGATTGAGACCTTTGCGGGCGGGCGTTCCAACGGCGTGGTGGTCACTGCGGCGCGGCACTGGATGGAATAGCGCGACTATTTTCCCGCATTTTAAGGAAAAACTTGCGATTGGCCTGGGAAAGGCCCATATGGGGATTGTCACCTCGTCCGGTTTGGGCGTTCCGGCCCAGCCCCATGAAGGTTTGGCGAGTTTCCTCAAACCTGCTTCCCGTGCCTTCCCATGGTTGGGCTGTAGCGATGGTCGGCCCGTAGCGCGATCCCGCGCGACGGAGTTTCTCAACCGGAGTACACAGCATGGCAACCGGCACTGTAAAATGGTTCAACGCCACCAAGGGTTATGGCTTCATCCAACCCGATGATGGCAGCAAGGACGTCTTCGTTCATGTCAGCGATGTCCAGCGTTCTGGCCTGCAAGGCCTGAATGAAGGGGACAAGATTGATTTTGAATTGCAGAAGGGTCAGCAGGGTAAGATCTCTGCCGGCAATCTGCGCAAGATCTGATCTGAAAATATGGCGCTTTCGGGCGCCGTGGTTTTTGGGGGCGGGGTGGCGATTGCTGCCCCGTTTTCTTTTCGTATCTGGAGAAGCGGCATGGCGCGCAAACCGAATTATGGGCAGAACCGGGCTGATGTGAACCGGGCCAAGCAGGCGCGCAAGGAAGCGAAGCTGGAAGCGCTGAAGGAAGCGGTGGCGCGGCGCAAATCGGGCGAAGACCCGCAGGATGCTGAAGCCGAAACCAGCGAAGATTCAAAGACTGAAGGAGAACACCATGGCCAATAAGCCAGGAACCCAAGCACGCTTTGTGCTGTTTGATGTGATTTATGAGGATGGCAGCCGGCGTTCCAACCGTAAGGTACCGGCGGAAATGCTCGGCGGGCTTGATGGTGATTTGCCGGCGCAGAAGGAAATTGAAGCGCAGGACAATGAAATTGCGAAGGCGTCCGGCAAGGCTGCACTGCGTATTGCCTCCATCCAAAGGGTGGGCGGGAAGAAGCGTTAGGCCCTGGCCTGATGCAACGCTGATTCCATCCGGGGCAAGGAGGCGCTAAACTCCTCCACGTGGAAGCTCTCGCACTTTACATCCATTGGCCGTTTTGCGCGGCCAAATGCCCCTATTGCGACTTCAATTCCCATGTCCGTGACAGGGTGGATGAGGCACGCTTTCGCGCGGGCTTGCAGCGCGAATTGGCGCATGAAGCGGCGCAGCTTGGCCGCCGCCCACTGGCGAGCATTTTCTTCGGCGGCGGCACGCCAAGCCTGATGTCGCCCGAAACCGTCGCCGCCTTGATTGAAGATGCAACACGTTTTTTTGATCCTCTGCCCGATATTGAAATTACCCTGGAAGCCAACCCCACCAGTGTAGAAGCCGCGAAGCTTGCGGCGTTTCGTGATGCGGGCGTCAATCGCGCCAGCCTTGGCGTGCAATCCCTGAATGCGGAAGCTTTGGGTTTTCTGGGCCGTAAGCATGATGTGCCGCAGGCGATTACCGCCTTGGAAGCGGCGCGGGGGATTTTCCCGCGGCTTTCCTTCGACTTGATCTATGCGCGGCCCGGCCAGCAGGAAGCGGCCTGGCGTTCGGAACTGCGGCAGGCATTGGCGCTCGCGGCTGATCATCTCTCGCTTTATCAACTGACGATTGAACCCGGTACGCAGTTTGAAACGCTTTATCGCCGTGGCGCCTTTGCGCTGCCGGTGGAAGATGATGCGGCGCGGCTTTATCTGGCGACCGCGGAAGAAGCCGCGCGTTTTGGCCTCAAATCCTATGAGATCAGCAATTACGCCAAGCCTGGCGCGGAAAGCCGGCATAATTTGGCCTATTGGCGCTATGGCGATTACCTTGGCATCGGTGCCGGGGCGCATCAGCGCGTGTTACGTGAAGGCCGCATCCACGCCACGCGGCGCCATCGCGCGCCGGAGGAATGGCTGAGGCTGGTCGAAGCCCAAGGCCATGCGGCGGTGGATGTTGAAACGCTGACCTCCTCGGAAGTAGGCCGTGAAGCCATGCTGATGGGGCTACGCCTGACGGAGGGCATAGACCCCAAGCGAATCGAGGCCCGCGCCGGCCTTGCCTTCGCTGAGGTGGTGGACCCGGCCATGCTGGCTGCCTGTTTGGATGAGGGTTACCTATCTTGGCGCGAAAATGGCTGGCTCTGCGCAACCGAGGAGGGGCTTTTGCGCTTGGATTCCATGCTGCCGCTGCTGCTGCGCTGATAAAACTTGATCCTTCCTAAAGAAGCCGTAAAAATATGATTGATGACGATCACCCACGCCCCCGAACCACGCAGCGCGATTGAGGCCGCCGGTAATCTGCCGGATCTGGAGCTTGATATTGCGACCGTTGCCTTGCAATTGGCGCGGGTGGATGCGCCTGAGGCAGATTGGCGCAAGGTTGCCGCGCATTTTTCCGATGTCGCGCGCAAGGTAGTGGATGCCGCCAGCATGGACGGCAAGGCGGATGCCGGTGATCTGGAAGCACGCCGCCTGATCCTGGCGGAAACCCTGCATGGGCATTTCGGCTATCAGGGCGATTCCGAAACCTATGAGGATATGGCGAATGCCAATCTGATCCGTGTGGTGGAACGCCGGCGCGGTCTGCCGGTGGCGCTTGGAATTCTTTGGCTGCATGCCGCCGATGCTGCGGGCTGGGGCGCTTTCGGCGTGGACTTCCCCGGCCATTTCCTGCTGGCGCTGGAAGGGCCGAAGGGCAAGCTCATTCTGGATGTCTTTGCCGGCGGCAAGGTTCTGGAAGCGCAGGATTTGCGCGCTCTGATCAAGCGGGTTGAAGGCGAAAAGGCTGAACTTCGCCCCGGCGTGCTGCGCCCCATGACGCGGCGTGAAGTGCTGCTGCGGCTGCAAAACAACATCAAGCTGCGGCGCTTGCGCGGTGGTGATGTGAAGGCGGCGCTTTCGGCGACCGAAGACATGCTGCGTCTGGCGCCCGATCATGCCGCGCTATGGCGCGAAGCGGGGCTGATGAACCAAAGGCTGGAACGGATTGGCGCCGCACTCGGCTGCCTTGATCGCTTCCTGGAATTGGTGCCGGAAGGCGAAGCCGCTGCCCGCGTCCGCGCGCTAGCCGGCGAATTGCGTCAGCGCCTCAATTGACGCCTGCCATATCGCCAGCACGCATTGGCAAGGCTAAACTAACTCGATGACCCAAGCCCGCCCGCGCATCGCACTTTTCGTCACCTGTCTGGTGGACCTTTACCGGCCGACGGTTGGCTTTGCCGCCATCAAGCTGCTGGAAGAAGCCGGCTGCCTGGTGGAAGTGCCGCCCAGCCAAACCTGTTGCGGCCAGCCGGCCTATAATTCCGGCGACCGCACGAATGCCAAGGCGCTGGCGCGCGCGGTGGTGGATGCCTTCCAGGGCTATGATTATGTGGTGGCACCTTCCGGTTCCTGCGCCGGCATGATCGCGCATCACTACCCAGCGTTATTTGATGATGACCCGCATTATCGCGGCAAGTCGGAAGCACTCGCCGCCCGCACGCATGAACTGGTGTCCTTCCTGACCGATGTGATGGGCATGGAGAAGGTTGCAGCGCGGCTGGATGGCAGCGTGACCTATCATGACTCCTGTTCCGGCCTGCGCGAAATGGGCGTGAAGGCGCAGCCGCGCAAATTATTGAACAGCGTTGAAGGGCTGAGCCTGATCGAATTGGCAGAACCGGAAATCTGCTGCGGCTTCGGCGGGACGTTTTGTGTTAAATATCCCGATATTTCCGTGCGTATGGTCACCGATAAATGCCGCGATATTCAGGCGACCGGTGCCGGCACCTTGCTGGCGGGTGATATGGGCTGCCTGTTGAACATGGCAGGGCGCCTGAAGCGTGAAGGGTCTTCGGTGAAGGTGCGCCATGTGGCGGAAGTGCTTGCCGGCATGACGCGCGATGCCGCGCCGATTGGGGATGCGAAAGAGGGCTGATTTTCGCGAGCAGCCCCGAGAGCAGATCACGTTCAGATGGAATCATCTGAACATGTGAAGATGCTCGAAAAACGACGATGTAAAGTGGGTTGCGTTCACATGGGTTCACGCAACCCGCCGCTAGACTCTGATGACTTTAATTTTCACTATACCCTGAATTTCGGAAATAATTGGCGCACTCGTGAGGCGGGAATGCATCGAGTAGCGAGCCTATACGTTTCCATGTTGCCTCGACCGACCGTTCCGCGGCTTTTCGGAGCAGGTGTTTGAGTTTTGCGAAGACCTGCTCGATGGGATTGAGGTCGGGGCTGTGGGGCGGAAGGTACAGGAGGCGAGCCCCCCTTGCCCGAATGGCTTGCCTGACGCAGGGCCTTTTGTGGCTGGATAGGTTATCGAGAATAACGATGTCTCCCGTCGCAAGTGTGGGGCAAAGCTGTTGCTCAACCCAAGCGGTAAAGCTGGCGGCATTGATCGGCTGATCGAAGACGAAGGGCGCGTCGATCCGATCATAGCGCAATGCCGCGATGAAGGTCATGGTTTTCCAGTGACCGTAGGGAACCTTGTGATGAAGCCGTTGACCAACGGGCGCCCAGCCACGCAAGGGCGCCATGTTGGTCTTGACCCAAGTTTCATCGACAAAAACGAGGCGCCTGGGATCAGGCCGTGCCTGATACTTTTTCCACTGTTCACGCCGCCTGGCGATTTTTGGCTTCAGTTGCTCGGCGGGCAGAACGCTTTTTTTTAAAGCTCAGCCCTTCGGCGTGAGCAAAGCGCCAGACCTGCACATAATCGACCTTAACACCGCGCCCCGCCAACTCAGCTACAAGACCGCGAAGGGTGAAGTCACTTCGCATGCGATCCTGGAGCCAGTCACCGTTAGCGCCAGTAAGAATCGCAATCTTGTGCCCACCCATTTTGCCCGGAGCAGCATTCCCGGTTGCGCGATAGCGCTGTGACCAGCGAACCACCGTCGCTGCGCTTATGCTCAACGCCAATGCAACCGTCCGAACACTTTCCCCCGTCAAAACTCGAGCAATCGCCCTGTCACGCAAATCCATAGAATAGGGTCTGGTCATCGCTACCGGCCTCCATAACCCAGCCAACAGCTTGAATCAGAAAACACACCAAAAGGGAATCCCAAAAACGATTCAGACAATCGTCATCGCGCTCTTGCTGCGGGGCAATCTATCTAATGCTGGCAACTCGCTGCCCGAACGTGGTAAGATATCTACGATGCTGGAGAATCAGGATGCGCCTGCATGACCAACCCTCACGCCGCACCGTTCTTGCGCTGGCCCTCACCGGGGTGGCGCTGTTGCCGCGCCCAGGCTTCGCCAACCTGCCCGAAAAGGTGCAAGCGGCCATCGATAAGCTCCGCGCCGGGCGTAACGCACAGGAAGGGCGCATGACGCTCCGCCTGCCAGCGATTGCGGAGAATGGCAATGCCGTGCCGCTGAATGTCATGGTGGAAAGCCCGATGACCACCGCCGATCATGTGAGGTCGATCCATGTTTTCGCCACTGGCAATCCAACACCAGAAGTCGCCGTGTTTCATCTGACTCCGGCGATGGGCCGCGCCACGGTGGATACGCGTATCCGTCTTGGCCAGACTCAGGATGTGGTGGCCTTCGCGGAAATGTCTGACGGCAGCTTGTTCATGGCGCGCGCCGAAGTGAAGGTAACCATCGGCGGCTGCGGCGGCTGAAGCAGAAGGATAGCGCATCATGTCCTCACCCATCGGGCAGCCGCGGCTTCGTCTTCCAGCTCAAGTCAAGGCGGGCGATGTCATCGAAATTCGTACCCTGGTCACTCATGTGATGGAAACCGGCCAGAGGCGTACACCAGAAGGCCAGGAGATTCCACGCGATATCATCCGTCGCTTCGAAGCGCGCTTTGAAGGGGAATTGATCTTCGCCATGGATCTGGCGCCGGCGATTGCCGCCAACCCCTATATCGCCTTCCCTTTCAAGGTGGAGCGCGCAGGCCGGTTTGAAATGACCTGGACCAATGATGCCGGCGAAACGCGCAGCGCCAGTGCCGAATTGAAGCTTGGGTGAGGGGCGCCGCGGCCATGCGGGCGTTGTTGATGTTTAGCGGTACGGCGTGATCACGCGGCGCGATTTGCTCGCGGCTGCTGCCGCGCTGGCGCCATTGGCATGGGCGGGTGCTGAAGCACCGACCCAGAATGAGCTTTTGCGTTTTGCCCCGCTTGGCCAAGTAACGCTGATCCATATAACGGATCTACATGGCCAATTGATGCCGATGTTCTTTCGTGAAGCCTCGACTAAGATTGGCGTGGGGGAAGCGCGCGGTCGCATACCGCATATCACCGGAGAGGCTTTCCTAACTGAATTCGATCTGGCGCGCGGCTCGGCACTGGCGCATGCGCTGACTGATCTTGATTTTTCTGATCTTGCGAAGCGCTTCGGCCCCATGGGTGGGGCAGATCGCATAGCGACCATCATAAAGGCCATCCGTGCGGAACGCCCTGGGCGCTGCCTGCTGCTGGATGGCGGCGATACGTGGCAAGGCGCCTGGACCAATTTGCAGACTAAGGCCGCCGATATGGTGGCGGTGCAAAAGGCTTTGGGTGTTGAAGCAATGGTCGGCCATTGGGAATTCGCCTATGGCGCAGATCGTGTGACGGAATTGGCGAAGAGCCTAGGCTTTCCATTCCTTGCCGGGAATATCCAGGACCGCGAATGGAATGAGGATGTCTTCCCGACGCACGCCATGTTTGACCGCGGCGGCGTCAAGATTGCCGTGATTGGCCAGGCCTTTCCCTATACGCCGATTGCCAATCCGCGCTGGATGTTTCCCGATTGGGAATTCGGCATCAAGGAAGAAAGGATCGCCGCCCGCGTGCAGGCTGCACGCGATGAAGGCGCTGGCTTGGTTGTGCTGTTATCGCATAACGGGTTTGAGGTGGATCGGAAGCTCGCCGCCCGCGTGCCAGGGATTGATGTGATCCTGACCGGCCATACGCATGATGCACTACCGCAGCCCGTACAAATTGGGCGCACGCTGCTGATTGCGACTGGTGCCTCAGGCAAATTCATCAGCCGGCTCGATCTTGATGTCCAGGGCGGGCGCGTTGCCGGATATCGCCACGCGCTGATCCCGCTCTTCAGCAATGCAATAACGCCCGACACTGAAATGGCCGCCTTGGTGCGCGGTCTGCGTGAACCCTATGCGGCGGATTTGGCGCGCGTCGTGGGTCGTACGGAAAGCCTGCTATGGCGGCGCGGCAATACCGCCGGCACATGGGATGATGTGATCTGCGATGCCTTGCTTGAACAGCGCGATGCCGAAATTGCGTTTTCCCCAGGCTTTCGCTGGGGCACGACCCTGCTGCCTGATACGGATATCACTGCCGAAGATGTCTGGGCGCAGACCGCCATCACCTATCCGGCAGCCTATCGCAGCGTGATGAAAGGGGCGGCGATCAAAGCCCTGCTTGAGGATATTGCCGATAACCTGTTTCACCCCGATCCCTTCTATCAGCAGGGCGGGGATATGGTGCGCAGTGCCGGAATTACCTTCACCCTGGATGTCGCAGCAGGTGCAGGCCAGCGTATTTCCAATCTTCGGCTGAAGCAGAGCGGTCAGCTGCTTGAAGCGTCTCGGGATTACGTGGTGGCCGGCTGGGCGAGCATAAATCAAGGGGTGGAAGGCCCACCCATCTGGGATTTGGTGTTTCGCCATTTGGCCAGGGGGCCGCTGAATGTAACGCCGCGCCAGGATATTGAATTGCGCGGGGTGTGACACCCTAGCGAGGATAGTGCGCTGATCCCTCGCGAAGCATCAAGCCGGTTGGCCGAAAGCATATCGCGTTCAGATGGAATCATCTGAACTTGGGAAGATTCTCGAAAAACAAAGATGTAGAGCGAGTTGCGCGAACCCATGTGAACGCAACACGCTCAAAACAAACCATTCCGACAACCACGGGACGGCATGCCACATCAGATCATCAATTGGCGCCCGTGGCGCGGCGCAGATAGGCGATCAGGTCATTCAATTGCTGTTCATTGCGCAGCCCGGCAAAGGCCATGGAACCCGCTGGAACCACCGCTTTCGGGTTGGTGATATAGGCGCGCAGATTCGCCTCGTTCCAAGTAAGCCCGTCTTCCGCCTTGCCGCGCATGGGCGTGGAGTAACGGAAGCCTTCTACGCTACCCGCGCGGCGATCGAAAACGCCATAAAGATTGGGACCGACGCCATTGCGCCCGCCTTGATCCACCGTATGGCAGGCGCGGCATTGGTTGAAGACGCGCTGCCCCGCATCAGCATCCTGCGCCGAGGCAAAGCTTGAGGCCATCAGCAAGGACGCTGCAAGCATGGCGATACGAAATTTCATTTTGCTGTTCTCCCGGCAGAGGGTTCGGACCGACCGGATTTCTGCTGGTTTTCTTGTTGACCGCTGAAAACCCGATGGCTAGACTCGTCTTATCATCAATGAAGAGCTCGCATGCAAGCGGCTTTTTGAGGGACGCAAAACCATGAAGATCAGGTTCGCGCTGTGCTTGTTGCTTTTCTCAAGCGGGCCAGCCTTGGCGCAGGCGACAGATACGGCCCTGCTGATCGGTGGCTGCCAAGGCTGCCATGGTGCCAGCGGCCAGGGGGGGAATGGAATCCCTTCCATCAAGGCCAATCATAGCCGCGATGAATTCATCGCGCTCATGCGCGCCTTCAGCGCCAATGAACGGGCCGCCACGATCATGGGGCGCATCAGCCGCGGCTATTCGCCTGAACAAATCGCGCTTTTGGCCGCGCATTACGCGCGCCCGCAATAAGCTGGAGGAAAAAGATCATGGCCCTTTCCCGCCGCGCCTTCTTTGCAGCCGCCACGCTTCCCGCAGCCCTTGCCGCGCCACGCATTGCCCATGCCCAGGCTGGCGCTGGGCGCGTTGTCATTATCGGTGGTGGTTTTGGCGGCGCATCCGCTGCGCGTTTTGCGCGTGACAATTTTCCTGCCCTCGACATCACGTTAATTGAACGAAGCCGCACCTTCACTACCTGCCCCTATGGCAATCTGGTTCTTGCCGGTCGGCGGGACATGAACAGCATCACCTTCGGCTATGAGAAACTCGCCGCCCGTGGTGTGCGCGTGGTTCATCAAAGCGTGGTCGCAGTGGATGCGGGCACGAAGCAGGTCCGCCTCGCAGATGGGGCGCAGGTTCCCTATGACCGGCTGATCATGTCGCCTGGCATTGACCTGCGATGGGGAGCGATTGAAGGCTATGATGAAGTAGCAAGTGAGCGCATGCCGCATGGCTGGGTGCCATCCCTGCAACCCATTTCCCTGCTCCGCCGCCAGCTTGAAGCCATGCCCGATGGCGGCAATTTTATTATGGTGATCCCGGATAATCCCTTCCGCTGCCCACCCGGCCCTTATGAGCGGATCAGTATGGTGGCTGATTATCTGAAGCGCGCCAAGCCGCGAAGCAAGCTGATTGCGCTTGATGCGAAGAACGGGTTTTCCAAGCAGCCGCTATTCCAGGATGCTTGGCAGGAACTTTATCCCGGCATCATCGAATGGCGTGGCGCTTCCAATGATGGCCGTGTGACGCGGGTGAATGCCGCTGCCATGGAAGTGGAAACGGAATTTGGCGAAAAGCTGAAAGGGGCCGTGATCAACGTGATACCCCCACAAATGGCGGCGAAGATCGCGCGCGATGCCGGGCTTGCCAATCAATCCGGCTGGTGCCCGATCAAGCCCGCAACCCTGGAAAGCACGCAGGTGGAAGGCATCCATGTGTTGGGCGATGCGACCATAGCCGCCCCCATGCCGAAATCGGGCTTTGTCGCATCATCCCATGCCAAGCATGCGGTGGCCTGCATTGCAGCATCACTGGCGGGGCGCGCGCCACCGGCAGCAACCTTCTTCAACACCTGTTACAGCCATGTTGGGGCTGATTACGGCATTTCCATTGTTGGTGTCTTCCGCACCGGGCCGAATGGCTTTGCCGAAATTGAAGGTTCTGGCGGCGTCAGCCCGCGCAATGCGGCGCTGACAGCGGAACGGCGCAAGGAACATCGCCAGCTTGAAGCGCTTTATGCGGATGGCTGGTATGACAGCATCACGGGTGAAATGTTCGGATAACACGCGGCAGAGGCAGAAGCCCCGATCATCCCGGCGATTGTCGGCAGCGATCAGGCCGCGTGAGGCTCTCTGCGGGGGAAGCCAATATGACTCTTGAAAAAGGCCCGAAATCCTCATCTCGACGTGGCTTGCTGCGCGCAGCTGGTGCGGCAAGCCTGGCAAGCGCCAGCGGTGTCGCGCGAGCCGCCGGCAATGCTGAAAACCTGCCACCTAACCTGCCCGAATGGTCGCGCAGCCTTGGCCCTGGCGTGATCGAGGAAACCTATGGCACGCGCAGTCGACATGAAACCGCGGTACGCCGCTATGTGCCCTGGCTGACGCCGGATCGCGTTTCATCGGTTTCCTTCACACCGCTCGCGGATATGCATGGCATCATCACGCCATCCGGTCTGCATTTTGAACGCCATCATGGCGGCGTGCCGGATGTGAGCCCTTCGGATTATCGGCTGATGATCCATGGCATGGTGGAACGCCCGCTGGTGTTCACGCTCGAAGATCTGAAACGCCTGCCATCTGTCTCACGCATTCATTTCATCGAATGCCCAGCCAATGGCGGCATGGAATGGCGCGGCGCGCAAATGTCCGGCGTGCAATTCACCCATGGCATGCTTTCCTGTTCGGAATGGACCGGTGTACCGCTCAAAGTATTGCTCGCGCAAACCGGGCTGCGCACGGGTGCCTCCTGGTTGTTGGCCGAGGCTTCAGATGCGGCGCATCTGGCGCGATCCATTCCGCTTTCCAAGGCGCTGGACGATGCCATCATCGCCTTTGGCCAGAATGGTGAGGCGGTGCGCCCACAACAGGGCTATCCGGTGCGGCTCGTGCTGCCAGGCTATGAAGGCAATATGTGGATCAAATGGCTACGCCGTATCGAAATCGGCGATCGGCCCTGGTTCACACGTTGGGAAACCCGCACCTATACGGATTTAATGCCTGATGGCCTCGCCCGCCAATTCACCTTTGTGAATGAGGTGAATTCGGTCATCACCGCGCCCTGCCCCGAAAAACCCCTGCGCGGGCGCCCGGGCTTTGTGGAAATCTCGGGCCTTGCATGGTCCGGCGCCGGGCGCATCACGCGCGTGGATGTCAGTGTGGATGGCGGCGATAATTGGCGCACTGCGGCGTTGCAGGACCCGGTACTGCCCAAGGCGCTGACGCGGTTTCGCATTCCTTGGGAATGGGCGGAAGGCCAAACCGCCTATTTGCAAAGCCGCGCCATGGATGAAACCGGGCGCGTGCAACCCAGCATCACGGCGCTCCGCCGTGCGCGCGGTGTGGAGAGCATTTATCACAAGAACAGCATCCATACCTGGCTGGTTGATCGCGACGGGACGGTGGTGAATGTCCAGATTGATGCTTAAGGTTGCTGGCTGCGCTGCTGCCGCCATACTGGTTGCTGGGTTCGTGCAGGCGCAGCAGACGCCACATTCTTCAGCGGCCATCAACGATATTTATCGCCCCTTCACGGCACCTCCGGGCGAGAGAACGCGCGCCGATATCGCCTGGCCCGCCAGTGTGGTAGCGCTTCCGGCAGCCATCCCCGGCATTGGCCGCGCGGTGACTAATGCGGAAATCGCCGGCTGGGATATTGCCGTGCGTGGTGATGGCCATAACATGCCGCCCGGCAGCGGCACTGCGCGTGAAGGCGAGGAGCTTTACGTCACGCATTGCGCTGCCTGCCATGGTGATTTCGGTGAGGGCCTGGAGCGCTGGCCTGCACTGATGGGTGGGCGCGGCAGCCTGCGGTCTGATCAGCCGAAGCGCACTATCGGTTCCTTCTGGCAGCATGCGCCGATTGTCTTTGATTATATCCGCCGCGCCATGCCCTATGCCGCGCCGCAAAGCCTTTCAAATGACGAATACTACGCCATCACCGCCTATGTGCTGTTCTTGAATGAGCTGATTGGCGAAGACGATAAGATGGATGCGGCGAGCCTATCCAAAATCGCCATGCCCAATCGCGATGGCTTTGTGCTGGAAGGGCGGCCAGACACAGAAGACAGCGCCTGCATGAGCAATTGCCGCCAGGGCCGCCCCGTGAGCGTCACCATGGATAGCCGGCGCTTCGTGGAACCGGGTTCGGGATCTGGTACGGATCGGCCGGAGTAACCCGCCCGCCCTTTCCCTATTCGATCTTCAGCCCGGTTTCGCGGATCAGTTGCCTTACCAATTCGCGGTCTTTGCGGATACGTTCGCCAAAAGCCTCGGCGCTTTCCGTCACCACATCATTGCCGGAAGCAGCCAGTCTTTGGCGCGTTGGTTCATCCGTGGTGGCCTGCCGCAAAGCCGCTTCCAACCGGGCACGGATCGGTGCGGGTGTCGCAGTGGGTGCGAATAACCCATTCCAACTTGTCAGATCAAAACCGGGAAAGCCGCTTTCGGCCAAAGTCGGCAGATGCGAAAGGCTACCGCGACGCTCGCCACTCGTCAGCGCAATGCCGCGGGCGCGGTCGCTCTGTATCACCGGGGCGAAGCTATTGGCCGTGCCGATGGCGCCATCAATATTGCCGGCGGCGACATCACGGGCGGATTCAGCGCCACCGCGATAGGCGACATGTTCCATTTTGATGCCAGCGCGCATTTCCAACAAGGCGCCGGCCAAATGGCCGATGGTGCCAATGCCCGGCGTGCCGTAGGTGAAGCCGGGCCGTGCCTTCACGGATGCGATGAATTCCGCGACATTGCGCGCCGGATAATCGCGCTTCGTCACCAGCACATAGGGTAGCGCCACCGCCTGGCCGATCGGCACAAAGGCGTTTTCATAATCAAACGGCAGGCCGCGATGGATCAGCGGCGCGACTGCAAATGCAAAACTTTCAAAGAACAGCGTATAGCCATCCGCTGGCGCATTCGCGACAATGCCTGCACCAATCGTGCCGCCGCCGCTCCGATTTTCCACAATGATATTCTGGTCGAGAAATTCAGACATGTGCGGTATCAGCAGCAGTATTACCGTATCGGATTACCCGCCGGGCGCGTAGGGCACCACGACGCAAATGGGTTGCGCCGGGAAATCCTGCGCACGCGCCAGGCTGGGGGCGGCCAGGATGCCAGTGGCAAGCAATAGGGAACGGCGGTGCATGATCATCCTCCCTCAGCCGGCGGCACGGTTCCGGGCCGTGGCGTGATCGGCAAAAATCTATCGAGGCCCGTCATCTTTTCGAATAGCGCTGCCACCTGCAAGGCGCGCGCATCCTGCCGTGGAGGCGCCACAATATGCAGCCCAACCGGCCTGCCATATTGATCAAAGCCGCAAGGCACCGCGACAGCGGGGCAGCCCGCCAGCGTGGCAAACGCATTGATCAGCGATCCGCCCATGTAGTTATCAAGCTTCTTGCCACCAATGCTTTCCGGCGCACGCAGCATGACATCGAAGGCGGGCGTGGCCGCACCCGGCGTAATCAGCACATCATAACGCTTGAACAGGTCACGCATGCTTATGAAAAACCGTCGGCGTTCATGTTCCGCCCAAGCCAGGCGCGATGCAGTTTCCTTCAGGCCGCGTTCGGTCTGCCAGATGATGTCGGGCTTGATCTTGTCACGGTGCTCCTTCAGCATTTTTTCGCGGTCCACAACGAAATGCTGACTGCGCAGCACTAGAAACGCCTCGTTCAAATCGCCAATCTCAGGATGCGCTTCTTCCACCACGGCGCCGAGCGCTTCAAAGCGGCGCACTTCCCGTGCGCAAATCGCCTCTGTCTCGCGGTCCATCGAAATCGCGCCGCCGAAGCGTGCGGTGAAGGCAATGCGCATCGGTGCTTCGGCTTCTGCCGCCGCAACCGCCGCCGCATAAGGACGCGCGGGCGCTTCCCAGGTGAGTGGGTCGGCCAAATCCCAACCCGCCATGCTGTCCAAAAACAGTGCCAGATCGGGGATATTACGCGCCATTGGCCCATTCACTGAAAGCGGCGAATAGAGATCATCCGCCGTCCCCCGGCTGACGCGCCCCGGTGAAGGCCTTAGCCCCACCACGGAACAATAGGTCGCGGGGCGACGCAAAGACCCGCCATGATCCGACCCATGCGCCAACCAAACCTGGCCCGTCGCCAAGGCAACCGCACCACCGCCGGTGGAGCCACCGCAGGTGAGCGACGTATTCCAAGGATTGCGCGTGCGCCCAAACACCTCATTGAAGGTAGAACCGCCCGCGCCGAATTCTGGCGTATTGGATTTGGCAATGACAATCCCGCCTTCGCGTTC
>JBIIGZ010000100.1:0-12755 GCA_044236185.1 Roseomonas sp.
CCTCGGAGTTCATGAACACGTTACTGGCGCAGCCGAAAGTAAAGGTCCTGCTTTCAAGCGAGCATTTCTCGGTTGATGGCACGCTGCTGGAAGCCTGGGCCAGTACCAAAAGCTTCCGGCCGAAGGATGGCCCAGGCCCGTCGCCTGGCGCGGGTCGCAATGGCGAGGAAAACTTCCACGGCCAGAAGCGCAGCAACGAGACCCACGCATCAACCACCGACCCCGATGCGACGCTTTACCGCAAGGGACGCGGCAAGGAAGCCAAGCTGGCCTTCATGGGGCATGCGCTGATGGACAATCGCAATGGCCTGATCGTCGGTGCTGTTGCTACACGCGCCGCTGGCCATGCGGAGCGTTTGGCCGCGCGGCACCTGATAGAACCGCATGCCGACCGACTGCAGAAGGTCATGCTGGACGGCGATAAAGGCTTTGATACGCAGGACTTCGTCGCCGAACTCCGCGAGATCAACGTGACAGCGCATGTGGCACAGAATACCAAGGGGCGGCGTTCGGCGATTGATGGCCGGACCACGCGCCATCCCGGCTATGCCATCAGCCTGCGTATTCGCAAACGGATCGAGGAGGCCTTCGGCTGGGCCAAGACGGTGGCTGGCCTACGCAAGGTGCGCCATCGCGGGCTGCCCAGGGTGGACTGGCAGTTCACGCTCGCCATGGCAGCGTGCAACCTGGTGCGCCTGCCGAAGTTGCTGGTGGTGGCAGCATGACGCCGGGAGTCTGTCCTGAGCGAGCCGACAGGGCCAAAAAGTCACTGAAAATAGCTGTGCCCAGGCGCAGGCAGCGTTGAAAACATACTCGCGCGCCAAAATTGCGATGCTCACTGACAGCTCTTCAGCAGCTTGCTAGAGCACCATAAGGTGTGTTTTCTTTGTGTTATCGGGTGCAGTGCAGGCAACGTTTGTCGCCCTTAGCCAAACACCGCCAGAATCGCCCGCGCCGCCGCCGTATAATGGTCTTATCGCTATTGTGGGTTCCCGATAACGGCGTGAACCTTCCCACCAGACAAATGGCTAGTGATGCGCCGGGGCATTTTGGGGGCAGAAACGCTCAGCGTGAATCGCGCCGCTAGCTTGTTTCAATCACCGGCACGCCGAAGGCATCTCAGCCCGCAAGCAGCGCATCCAGCTTGCCAGCGCGCTCCAGCGCCACAAGATCATCCGAACCGCCGATGGATTTTCCGTTGATGAAAATCTGCGGCACGGTGGTGCGCCCGCCGGAATTCTCAATGGCGCGGCGGCGGGCGTCAGACCCGTGCGGCGAGTCATATTCCTGATAGGTGACGCCCTTCTTTTCCAGCAGCGCCTTGGCGCGGGAGCAATAGGGGCAGAAATCAGTGGTGTAGATTTCGATCTTGGCCATGCGCGCAAGATTGGCGTTTAGGTGCCTGTGGTCAAGCCGCGCGCAGCCGCGGGTCCGGCACCCGCGCCGCGGCCAGCACCTCCACCCGCGCCGCACCGGCAGCCAGCAAGGCGCGCGCGCAGGCTTCCGCCGTGGCGCCGGAAGTCATCACATCATCCACCAGCAAAACGCGCTTGCCGGCCACCCGCGCAGGGCGGGCCACGCTGAAGGCATCCGCGACCAGCGCCGCACGCTCCGCCGCGCCCTTATCGCCAAGTGGCACGGTGGCGCGCGTGCGGCGGAGCAAATCCGGCACCACGCGCCGGCCCGAAAGCCGGCCCAACCGTTGCGCGAGCAAAGCCGCCTGGTCATAGCGCCGCGCAATCAGCCGCCGCCAATGCGCCGGCACGGGGGCCAGCACATCCGCTGCCGCCAACATCTCGGCCCCCGCCCGCGCCATGAAGCGCGCGAGTGGCACCGCCATTTCCGTGCGATCCGCATGCTTGAAGGGCAGGATCAGGCGCTTGGCGCCTTCGTCATAGCGCAGCGCCGCCCGCGCCAGCGCAAAGCCCGGCGCGCGGGCAAGGCAGGGCGCACATAACAGCGCGCCATCCACGCCACGCTCAGCCTCACCCTCATGGGCGAAGGGTACACCGCAGCGCGCGCAAAACGGGGCGGAGATCAGGTTCAGGCTACTGAAACAGGTGGCGCAAAAACTGCCTTGACGTTCCACCTGCGCATCGCAGGTCAGGCAATGCGGTGGCAGCAAAACATCCAGCAATTTCTCCGGCGCCCGCGCCAAACCACCCTTAAGGCGGCTCAGCAAGGCGCCGGAGGCGCGCATTCAGTGCCAATGACCGAAGGGGGCATCGCCATCCTTCGCCACTTCATTGACCAGATCAATCTCCCAGGAGAGGTATTCGCGCATCGCCGCTTCCACGCCGTCATTCCGGTCATAGGGTCGGAGATAGAAATCCGCGCAATCCGCATCCGTGGGGTTGCGCCGATCCGCTTCCAGCGGCAGCCCCGCCGCACGCCAGGCCTTGGTGCCGCCTGCCAGAACAAAAACCGGCAAGCCCGTGACCGCGGCGGCTTCCAGTGCCGCCAGCCGCGCCTGCGCCGCATCAGGTGCCGCAATCGCCACCAGCCGCGCACCAGCCAAAGCACCGCGCAGCCTATCCAACCGCGTGCGAATACCCCAATGCGCGCCGGGAATATGCCCATCGCGAAAATCAATGGACCGCGCGAGGTCAATCACCCCAACGCCCCCCTTCACGCTTTCGGCCGCGAGTTCTTCCGGCGTCAGGCTTGGCGGCTTAACCGCCGCCGCTTCCGGGCTTTCCGGCTGCCAGGGTCCGGTGGCGAGCGGACCACTCAGCCCATCGGTCAGCACCATCACCTCCCAGCCGCCCAATTGGCGAAGCCAGCCGCCGGTCATGCGCGCGCGCGTGCCCGTATCATCCACCAGCACAATGCGCGCATGGCGCACCGCAACCCATTGATCGGTCGCCTGCACCAATTGCCCACCAGGCGCTGAACGGCTGCCGGGCATATGCCCCGCCGCATATTCCGCCGGGTCGCGCACATCCAAAACATAAGTGCTGCGCGACGCATCCGCCTGCCAGCGCGCCAGATCAGCACGCGTGCCAAACACCACGCCATGCCGCTTGGCGAAAGCATCCGCGCGGGCGAAGGCTTCCGCCGCACCTTTCGGCGAGCCTTGCGGGAAACTCGCGGTCTTGCCGCGGTCACACTTAAAGCCCGCCAATTCCCAGCCCATGGTGCCATTGCGCAACGCCACCACCTTGTTCGGAATGCCTGCACTGCGAAGCGATTCAGCGCCCATGATGGACCGCGTGCGCCCCGCGCAATTCACCACCACGGTTGTTTCAGGCCGCGTCACGAATTCGCCGATACGATAGACCAATTCACCGCCCGGCACATCCACCGCACCCGGGATGGACATGCGGTTGAATTCTTCCATCGGGCGGCTGTCCAGGATCACCATATCGGTGCCGGCATCCATCATCGCCTTCAGCTCCTCGGGATCGACCGAGGGGGTTTCATAATGATGTTCCACCCATTCACCGAAAGCCTTGGACGGCACATTCACGCCAGAAAACGCGACATAGCCCGCCGCAACCCAGGCCGGTGTGCCGCCTTGCAATACGGAAACATCCGTGCAGCCCATCCCTTCCAGATAGGCCGCCAATCGCTCCGCCAGCCCTTCACCGCCATCCACGCAGACCACGCGCGTGGCAAGGCGCGGCAGAATGGCACGGGCGCGGAGTTCCATGCGCGACAACCCGCAGGGATTGGCCCAGAAAAGATGCGAACGGCCAAATTCGCCATCTTCGCGCGCATCAAGAATGGCCAATTCCTGCCCATCGCAGATCCAGCCCTTCAGGCTGGCCGCATCAATCATCCGTGCCATGGCAGGATCAGCCTTTTGGTGTTGCCGTCGGTGCCATGAAATTCGTGTTATAGGGTTTCACTTCGCCGGTTTCCGCATCAAAAGCCTTGCGGTCATCCAGCTTTTCGAGCGCCAAGCCATACATGTGCAAATGCCGCGTCGGCACGCTGCCGGTCGTGTGGATGGAATGGATATCTTCCGGCATCAGCGCAATGCCACGGCCAGGTTCCACCATGATTTCTTCCCGCAGGCGCAATTCGCAGCGCGAGGGATCGGACCCATCATCCAGCCGGTCATAAACCTTGTTCAATTCCTGCCCATCCACGGCCACCACGCAGGCCCAGGTGGTGTGGTCATGCGGCTTGGTTTCATTGCCGGGATTAAGCGCATTCAGATAAAGCGCGAACAGATTATTCTCATCTTCCTGCAGCATGTAGCGGCGGCTTCCTTTCTCCCCATTCGGCGGCGGGGGGAATTCAGCGGAAGGGAACAAATGCTCCTGCGCAGCAAGCTTCATCAATTCCTGCTTGATCGCTTCAAGCGAGGATCGGCTGACACCCTGGCTCCGTTCAATCACGCGAATGCGGTCAATGGTGGAAGCGACAGCGGCGGCGCGGGCGGCCTTCACATCAGTGGCGTTCATGGTTTTCCTCCTCGGGGCGATATGGAGCAAAGCCTAACCCGTCTTGCGCCCTGGGGAAACAGGGTGCATCCGAAGGCCCCATGACCGACCAGATGCGCGTCTTTGACCGGGCCCTTGTCGCGCGCCGCCGCGCGCGGGCCGCTGCGCGCGTGGATCAGGTGGCACCGATTCTGGAAGATGCCGCCGATAGGCTGCTGGATCGGCTGGATGACACCACGCGCCGCTTCACCCGCGCGCTTGATCTGGGCGGGCGCGGCTTTGTGGCGCCGAAGCTCGCCGCACGCGGCATTCCCTTCATTGTCTCGGCCGATCTGGCGCCAGCCATGGCTGCACGAGGCGGCGGACTGGCGGTGGCAGCGGATGAGGAATTCCTACCCTTTGCGGAAGGCGCCTTTGATCTGGTGGTCGCCTCCCTCTCACTCCATTGGGTGAATGACCTGCCGGGGGCGCTGATCCAAATCCGCCGCGCGCTGGCCCCTGATGGGCTTTTCCTGGCCAGCCTGCCTGGCTTGCCGAGCTTTGGCGCGCTGCGCTCGGCGCTGGCCGAGGCTGAGGCGGAATTGCGCGGCGGTATCTCACCCCGCCTCTCCCCCTTCCCCGAATTGCGCGATGGCGCGGCGCTTTTGCAGCGCGCGGGCTTTGCGCTGCCGGTTGCGGATGCCGAGGATATGGCGCTCCGCTACAAATCCGCCTTCGGGATTTTCGCTGATCTCCGCGCCGCGGGTGAGGCGAATGCCGTGCTGGCGCGCGATGGGCGAACGCCGCCCCGCGCCCTGTTTCCCATGGTGGCAGCGCGGCTTGGGGGCGCCGAGGTTGACCTGCCGCTCAGGCTTTTGGTGCTGACCGGTTGGGCGCCCTCCCCCACCCAGCAAAAGCCCGCACGGCCAGGCAGTGCGACCGCGCGGCTTGCGGATGCATTGGGCTCGATGGAAATCAGCACCGGCGAGAAAGCCGGCAAGCCCGAGTGAAGCCTTGCATCCTGCGGCACTGCGGCGCATTTTGGGCCTTCAACCTGCACGAGCCTTGAGACCCCATGGAGCAGCAAGGCGGCGAATCGCGCCGCATCACCATCCACAAGCCTGAGGATTTCGCGGCCATGCGCCGCGCGGGGCAGCTTGCGGCTGAAACCCTGGATATGATCACCGCCCATGTGCGGCCCGGGATTTCCACCGGGGAGATTGATCAGATTTGCCATGATTACATGGTGGCACGCGGCGCCATTCCGGCGACGCTTGGCTATCGGGGCTACACGAAATCTTCCTGCACTTCGGTCAATCACGTGGTCTGCCACGGCATTCCGGGGGACCGCGTGCTGGCCGATGGCGATATCATCAATATTGATGTCACCGTCATCCTGGATGGTTGGCATGGCGATACCAGCCGCATGTATGCCGCCGGTGAGGCTTCCACCAAGGCCAGGCTGCTGATGGATGTGACTTACGACGCCATGATGAAGGGCATCGCTGCCATTCGCCCCGGCGCGACGCTGGGTGATATTGGGCACGCCATTCAGGTGCATGTGGAAAAGCATCGCTTCAGCGTGGTGCGGGATTTTTGCGGCCATGGCATTGGCCGGCACTTCCATGAACCGCCCAATATCCTGCATTTCGGCCGCCCCGGCGAAGGGCCGAAGCTGAAGCCCGGCATGTTCTTCACCGTGGAACCCATGGTGAATGCCGGCCGGCCCGAAGTGAAAATCCTGGATGATGGCTGGACCGCCGTGACGCGCGACCGGTCCCTTTCCGCGCAATTCGAACATATGGTCGGCGTGACCGAGAACGGGGTGGAGATTTTCACGCTCTCGCCCAAGGGCCTGCATAAGCCGCCCTATAGCGGATGAGGTCGCAAGCCACGCTTGGCTGCGTGTTTTTGGCTGGTGTTTTTCAATCATAGGTTTTATTGTTCCGCCTAGTTTCGCGCTTTAGGCAAGGCGCGAACGGGTTGGAACATGGCTATCCGCAAGACCAAGGGCCTCGCTGAGGCCAGCGCCCTGCCGGGGCTGGAGCTTGTCACCGATGCGGCCGAGGCACCGCCCGGCCATTTGGGGCATCGCGCCCGCATGCGCGAAAAGCTGCTGCGCGCCGGGCCGGATGCGCTGCTGGATCATGAATTGCTGGAAATGACGCTGTTTCTGGCCTTGCCCCGGCGCGACACCAAGCCAATTGCCCGCGCGCTTCTGGGCCGCTTCGGGTCCTTTGCTGGCGCCATCAGCGCGCCTGTTCAGGAACTCGGCCAGATTGAGGGCCTGGGCGAGGCCGGCATTGCCGCGCTGCGCTGCATCCAGGCGGCCGCACTTAGGCTGGCGCGGGAAGAAGTGCGCGAAAGCCCCGTTTTGAATAATTGGGAAAAGCTGCTGGCTTATCTGAACGCTGCCCTGGCGCGGGAGCGGATCGAACAATTCCGCATCCTGTTCCTGGATGCCAAGAACCGCCTGATCGCCGATGAGGCGCAGGCCAAGGGCACGGTCAATCACACGCCGGTCTATCCGCGCGAAGTAGTCCGCCGCGCCTTGGAATTGCAGGCGACAGCGCTGATTCTGGTGCATAATCACCCTTCGGGCGATCCCAACCCCTCCCGCGCCGATGTGGACATGACGCGGGAAATTGGTCAGGCCGCGACGATGCTTGGCATTGTGCTGCATGACCATTTGATCATCGGCAATGGGCGGCATTATTCCTTCCGGCGTGAAGGGCATCTTTAATCGGCACATTGACCGGCAGGGCCTTGGCGCGGCACAAACCTTCCATGATCCAACGCGCAATGCTGTTAGCTTTGGTGGGCTTTGCCTTCGGCGCGGAAGCCCTTGCGCAAAAGCCGGCGCCTGCGCCATCACCGGGCGCAGCGCTGCCCAGCGAAAAGCCTCCGCCTTTGCCGCGCCAGGGCGCGGGGGCTGAACTGCCGCGTGACAAGCCCCCACCCCTTGCGCCAGGTGAACGCGCCGCACGCCGTGCGGTTTCTTCCGGCACCGGCTTTGTCGTGGCGACGCGACGGATCATGACCAATCATCACGTGATTGAAGGCTGCGCCGAAGTTGCCGCGCGCCTGCCCGATGGGCGTGAAGTGCCTACGCGTGTCCTGGCAAGCGATGCGACGCGTGACCTTGCCTTGCTCAGTACCGAAGCAGATGCCGGGCCGATCCTGCCCTTCCGTAGTGCGGGCACCTATCGCCGCGGCGAAGGTGTGGTGACTTACGGTTTCCCCTTGGCGGGATTGCTTTCATCCGGCCCCACATTGACCACCGGAGAGGTCTCAGCCCTTGCTGGGCTCGCTGATAATCAGCGCCATCTTCAGATCAGCGCGCCAGTGCAGCCAGGCAATTCGGGCGGGCCGCTGTTGGATATGCGCGGGCAGGTGATTGGGGTTGTGGTTTCCAAACTCAATGCTGGCCAAATAGCACGGCAGACGGGCGATATTCCGCAGAATGTGAATTTCGCCGTGAAGCATACGGAAGCCCTGGCGTTTCTGCGCGAACAAAATGTGCAGGTGACGCAAGGGCCTGCCGCTGATGCACCCCGCGCTGCAGATGCGGTGGGCGAGGTCGCGCATCCTTCAACGCTGTTTTTGCGCTGCCTGAAGTAAAACCTAGCGCCATTCGGGAGTGTGGCTGCCAAGCGGCATGGCGGGCAAATCCCAGCGTGGCGGAGTTGCGGCAAGCTGAGCGGCATGGCGTGTGGCGCCCATCCGGCCGAAGCCGCTGTCACTTTCTTCCAAAGCTGCGTCAATGTCAGCGGGCGTCAGCCCCGGTGCAGATAGCCCCGCTTCCAGGCGGCCCAGGCGCTTGATCCATTCGCCCGTGCCAGCAAGCGAGACACGCACCAACCAGGAACCGCCTTCCTCTGCGCGGCGCAACAGCGCGGCCATGGCACCAAAGGCGAGCAGATAGCCCGAAGCATGATCCAAAGCTTGGCAGGGCAAGGGGCGCGGCTTGGCTTCACAAGCCACAAATGCCTCGGCATCATTCATGCCATTGGCATTCTGCACGAGCGAATCAAACCCGCGCCGCGCCGCCCAGGGACCACGATGGCCATAGGCGGAAAGTGAGACGCAGATGATGCCGGGATTAAGCGCGGCGAGGGCTTCCGGCGCAAAACCATGCCCGGCAATTGCGCCCGGACGATAGCCTTGCAGAAAGATATCGGCGCTGGCGGCCAAGTCACGCAGGCGCGCGCGATCAGTTGGCGCGCGCAAATCAAGGGCGGCGGTTCTTTTGCCGCGGCCGGTATCCATCACCAATTCATCAAAGCTCGGCAAATGCGCAGCACTGATATGCAAAACATCAGCGCCATGCGCGGCCAAGGTGCGGCCCGCAACCGGCCCGGCAATCACGCGCGTCAAGTCAAGCACGCGCATCCCCGCAAGCGGGCGCGCGGCAGCAGGCGGCAGGGGAATGGGCGGCGCATCGCCGATTTTCTCGATCAGCACAGGCGGCAGGCTGGCCGAAGCCTGACCTTGGGGTGAGGATTCCCATTCGGCCATGCTGCGCGTCATCGTCACCACAAGCCCTGCTTCCGCTGCTGCTGCTTCGAATTCCGCCGCGCTCCAATTCGCCAGCGCCTTGGCAACCGCCGCGCGATCATGCGCAACATGCCCAAGCAAACGCAGCACGCCATCGCGGTGATGCGGGAAGTTGGTGTGCAGCCGCGCCCAACGCCCATCGCCGCATTGATAAAGCCCCGCAATCGCATCCCAGCGCGCCCCAGCGGGCTGGCCTGCGATGCTGAGCCAATGCTCTGAGCGAAACTCAATCGCGGCATCACGCATATCCACCGCAACGCGCTGCGCGGTGCCGCCGCGCCGCTGATGGATCAGCGCCGCCGCCAAGCCCGTCACCGCGATGCTGGTTTGCGCCGCCGCATCCACGCGAAAGCTGGAAGGCTGGATGGGCTCCGCGCCGGTCAGGCTGATGTGTGCCAGCGCGGCAGGATCAAGCGCGGCCTCGCGCCAGAGGGCAGCGAGGATATCGGGCGCGGTCGGGTTCATGACACAAGCTTTCACCGGCAGCGCCACCAGGTCCAGTCCCAAACTTGCCGGCGCGCTGGCCGAAGCCCTACCCTTCGCCAGCTTGAAAAGGGTTTTAGCATGTCACCTTTGGCCGGTATCCGGGTTGTCGAAATCGCGCAGAATCTCGCGGGGCCTTTTGCGGGCCAAATCCTCGCCATGCTGGGGGCGGAGGTGATCAAGCTGGAACGCCCCGAAGGTGGCGATGATGCGCGCGGCTGGGGGCCGCCGATGCATGAAGGCACCGCGACAACCTTCATCGCTGTCAATCGCGGCAAAAGATCACTCAGCCTTGATCTACGAAATGATGCCGATCGCGCTTTGCTGATGGAATTGGTCGGTGATGCGGATGTGGTGGTGCAAAATATGCGCCCCGGCGCCTTGGAGGATTTGGGGCTGGGCGGTGCGGCGCTGACCGCGCGTTTTCCGCGGCTGATCTATGCCTCGCTTGGTGCTTTTGGCGCGGTGGGGCCGAAGGCTTTGCATCCGGGCTATGAGCCGATCCTGCAAGGCTATTCGGGCCTGATGATGATGAATGGTGCCGAAGGCGGACCACCTACGCGCAGTGGCGTGCAAATCCTTGATCTCGGCACCGGCATGTGGGCGGTGATTGGCATTCTGGCCGCAATCGAACGCCGCCATAGCACGGGCAAGGGCGGGGTGGTTGATACATCGCTACTGGAAACGGCGCTTGGCTGGATGGGGCCGCATTTTGCGGGCTTCACGGTCTCAGGCCGCCCACCGCCGCGCAATCTTTCGGGCAATCCGAATACGGTCGTGTTTCAGTCTTTTGAAACGGCAACCGCGCCGGTGATGGTGGCCGCGGCCAATGACCGCCTGTTTCGCAAATTATGCGACGCCATGGGGCTTTCTGAGCTTGGCATCGATGAACGCTTTGCCAGCAATCGGCTGCGGGTGGCCAATAAGCCCGCGCTGATGTCGGTGATGGAACCGGCCTTTCGCGCGCGCCCGGCGGAAGAATGGCTGCCGTTGCTGGAAGCCGCTGGCATTCCCTGCGGGCCGATCAATACCATGCGTGAAATCGCCGTGGATCGGCAGGTGGAAGCGCTCGGCATTGTCGCCCCCGTGCCAGGGCTGCCGGTGCGTGCGATTGGCCTGCCGATCAGCTTTGATGGCACGCGCCCGCAACCGGCGCGTGGCGTGCCGGCGGCGGGTGAGGATAGCGATGATATCCGCGCGGGCTTGCGCTGGGCGCCAAGATAGCGCCCGCTATTCCCAAAGCCTTTCAATCTCAGCCGTACGTTCCTGAATGGCAGCGCGGCGCTTCAGCTTCATGGTGGGCGTCAGCAAGCCATTCTCGATTGTGAAGGGCGCTGTGACCGCATGGCGGCGCATGCGCTCAATAATGGCAAGCCTGGCATTGACGCGCGCAACGGCAGCAGTAACGCCCGCTTCCTGACCCTCAGCCGGGACAATCAGCGCGACCAAGCCGGGCTTGCCTTCGCCAGCGACAAGCGCCTGTTGAATTTCGGGTTCGGCCATCAAAAGGCTTTCGATCTTGGCCGGGCTGATCATGTCGCCCCCCAGCAGCTTGATGAAATCGCGCTTCCGGTCGGTGATGTACAGGAACCCATCGCGCATTTCGCCGATATCGCCGGTATGCAGCCAGGGGCGCGGGTCATCGCCTTCGGGCTTCAAGGTGGATGCGGTGGCTTCCGCATTGCCCCAATAGCCAGTCATGACCAGATCGCCCTGGATCAGGATTTCACCATCAGCGGCGATGCGGCATTCAACGCCTTCCAGCGGCTTGCCGACACTTTCATGACGATTGGCCCAGGGCAGGTTCACGCTCACCACCGGGCCGGCCTCCGTCTGCCCATAGCCTTGCAGCACAGGCAGGCCGAGTGCGATGAAAAACGCCGCCAGGTCAGGATCAAGCCGCGCGCCGCCCGAGACCAGGGCGCGCAGCGCACCGCCGAAACGCGCGCGCACTTTCTCACGCACCAGTTTTTCAAGCAGCGCATCTTCAATACTGCCGATCACGCCAAGCGATACCCCCGCCATGCGCTGCTGCCCGCGCAGCAAGGCGCGATCAAACAGCTTGCGCTTGATGGGCTTTTCCTTCTCCAGCGCTGCCAGCAGGCGGGCGCGCAACACTTCGAACAGGCGGGGCACTGCGGTCATGATGGCGGGACGGATTTCGGCCATTTCCTGCACCAGCCGATCCGCACCGCGCGAATAGACGACCTCCATGCCGTAAGACGGCAACAGAAAACCGCCCACCGTATGTTCATAGCTATGCGACAGCGGCAGGAAGGACAGGTATGGCTTGCCATCCAATTCCAGCCTTTCCGCCAGAGGCAAAACACCCCGTCGATTGGCGAGCAGCGCGCGATGCGGCAGCATCACCCCCTTGGGCGCGCCACCGGTGCCGGAAGTATAGATCAGGCAGGCAAGGGCTTCTGACGCAATGTGATGGGTCTCGGCTTCCAGCGCCAAGGGATCGGCGGGGGTGGCCAGCGCATCGCCCCAGACATGCCGCGCAAGCCCCGGCGCCTCGGGCGGGGTTTCGCAGCAGAGCAAGCCATCCAGCCCATGCGCCAGGGCAGCGCCTTCCAATACGCGGTCCGCAAGCGCGGTGGTTGAGACAATCGCAAACCGCGCCCCGGAATCGCGCAGGATATGGGCGTGATCGCTCGGCAGATTGGTGACATAGGTCGGCACGGTGATGGCGCCGATCGCCATGATAGCGGTATCGGCAATGGGAAATTCAGGACGGTTTTCGGAAACCAGCAGCACGCGATCCCCCGGCGCAACCCCCTGCGCGCGCAGAAACGCCGCCAGCGCCGCGACCTGGCCCGCGAATTCCGCCCAAGTGAGGTTCTGCCACGCCTTATCGCGCCAGAAGCGAAACAGCGGCTTGGCCGGCCATTCCCGCGCCCGCGCCAGCATCATGGCTGGCAGATTGGGCCATCCCTGATCCGTGTAAGGCATTTGCCTCCCCCCTATTTTGTGCCTCAACGCTTCATGTAAGGCACAGCTTGCCGCTTGGCCATGCGCTGCTTCGGTCTATATGAGGGGGGTGAACAGAATCATCTCTCCCGCCCCGCTCCGTGCCCCGCTTGATGGCAGCGCCGCCGCCGCCAACCTGCCCGTCTGGGATTTATCCGATCTTTATAAGGCGCCGGATGACCCGGCGCTCACGCGCGACCTTGACAGCGCTGAGGCCAAGGCGCGGGCCTTTTCCGCCAGGCTCTCCGGCAAGCTCGGCGCCATTTCAGGCAATGATCTGGCCGCGGCGATTGCCGAATATGAGGCGATTGAGGAAGTGCTCGGCCGCGTCATGTCCTATGCGCAGTTGGTCTTCAAGACCAACTGCGCATA
>JBIIGZ010000232.1:0-4282 GCA_044236185.1 Roseomonas sp.
CCAATGGGCGTTTCTATCAAACCATGCAGGAACGCGCGACCACGATCAGCAGCCATCTGATCTTCTTCACGCTGGAATTGAACCGGCTGGAAGATGCGGTGCTGGATCGCAAATGCGCCGATTCTGCCGCGCTGGCGCGCTTCCGCCCCTGGCTGCGCGATTTGCGCGTTTTCCGCCCGCATCAGCTTTCTGATGAAGCGGAAAAGCTGCTGCACGAAAAGGAAGTGACGGGCCGATCCGCCTGGAATCGGCTGTTTGATGAAACCATCGCGACCATGAAGGTGAGCGTCCCGCTGCCGAGTGGCACGGAAAACCTGACGGTGTCTGACGCGCTGAACAAGCTTTCCGATGGCAATCGCGCAGTGCGTGAAGCGGCCGCCAAGGGGGTTTCGGCCGCCTTCGCTGAAAAGGGTCGGCTGTTTACGCTGATCACGAATACGCTCGCGAAAGACAAGGAAATCATCGACAAGTGGCGGCGCTACCCGCGCCCAGCTTCCGCGCGCAACCGCGCCAATATGGTGGAAGATGAGGTGGTGGAGGCTTTGGTTTCCGCTGTGCGCGCCAGCTTCCCCCGACTTTCGCATCGCTATTACGCCATGAAGGCGAAATGGCTTGGCCTGCCGAAATTGCAGCATTGGGACCGTAATGCGCCGCTGCCCGATCAGGATGACAGCCTGATCCCCTGGCCCAAGGCGGTATCGCAAGTGCTGGATGCCTATGGCGCCTTCAGCCCGCGCCTGGCCGAGATTGGCCGTGAGTTCTTCGACAAGCCCTGGATTGATGCGGCACTCCGCCCCGGCAAGGCATCGGGCGCCTTCGCGCATCCAACCGTCCCTTCGGCCCATCCCTATCTGCTGGTGAATTATCACGGCAAGGCGCGGGATGTGATGACGCTTGCGCATGAATTGGGCCATGGCGTGCATCAGGTGCTGGCTGGTGAGCAGGGCTATCTGATGTCCTCAACGCCGCTGACGCTGGCTGAAACAGCCTCGGTTTTCGGTGAGATGATGACCTTCCGCGCCGTGTTGGACGCAGAGGCTGATCCGCGTCGCCGCCGTGGCCTTCTCGCCGCCAAGGTTGAGGATATGCTGAATACGGTGGTGCGCCAGATCGCCTTCTACCGGTTCGAAACCCTGCTGCATGACGCGCGCGCCAAGGGTGAGCTTTCGTCAGAACAGATCGGCGCGCTTTGGATGCAGGTGCAGACCGAAAGCCTGGGCCCGGCCTTTGATTTCTCGCCGGATTACCACGTCTATTGGTCCTATATCCCGCATTTCATCCACACGCCCTTTTATGTCTACGCCTATGCCTTTGGCGATTGCCTGGTGAATGCGCTGTATGGCGTCTATCGCGATGGCGGTGTTGCGAATTTTGAGGCGAAATATATCGATATGCTGCGCGCCGGTGGCACCTTGCGACATAAGGAATTGCTCGCGCCCTTTGGGCTCAATGCCGCAGACCCGGCCTTCTGGACGCGCGGGCTTGATGTGATTGCCGGCTTCATTGATGAGATTGAGCGCGCGGATGGCTGAAGATCGCGAAGGACATTCCGTTTTTGGCGAAGTGCGCCGCATGGTGCGCACTTCCGGCGCCGTCACGGGCATTGCGGCGCGCGTCGCCGGGCATAAGCTTTTCGGCCTGAAATCGGAGGAAAAGCATGCCGAGGATCTGAAGGCGGTGCTGGGCTCCCTTAAAGGGCCCATGATGAAGATCGCGCAATTCCTCTCGACCGTGCCGGATGCGCTGCCGCCGGAAATCGCCAAGGAATTGGCGACCCTTCAGGCCAATGCGCCGCCCATGGGCTGGCCCTTTGTGCGCCGGCGCATGGCAAGCGAATTGGGTCCGAATTGGGAAAGCAAATTCAAATCCTTTGAACGTGAGGCCGCCGCTGCGGCGTCCCTCGGTCAGGTGCATCGCGCCATATTGCCCGATGGCCAGCGCGTCGCCTGCAAGCTGCAATACCCGGATATGGCAAGCGCCGTGGAAGCCGATCTCAGGCAATTGAAGCTTGCGATCAGCCTATACCGCCGCATGGATAGCGCGCTGGAGAATGAGGAAGCCTATATCGAGCTTTCCGACAGGCTGCGGGAAGAATTGGATTACCTGCGCGAAGCATCGCAACAACGGCTTTATGGCATCATGCTGCGCGATGTGCCCGGCGTGCGCGTGCCCGTACCGGTGGAAGGCTATTGCACCAGGCGCTTGCTGACCATGTCCTGGCTTGATGGACGGGCCATTCAGGCACGGATTGATGAGGACCCTCCCGAGGAAGAACGCGCGGCCTATGCACGCGCCCTGTTCCGCGCCTGGTATGTGCCGTTTTATCGCTACGCCATGATCCATGGCGACCCGCATCTCGGCAATTATCAGGTGCATGCCAATGCGCCGGAGAATGGCGGCTTTGGCATCAATCTGCTCGATTTCGGCGTGGTACGTGTTTTCGAACCGCGCTTCGTGGGCGGCGTGATCATGCTTTATGAAGCCGTGCGGGACAATTCACTCGACAAGGCGGCCGAAGCCTATCGCATTTGGGGCTTCAAGGATCTCAAGCGCGAAACGGTGGAAGTGCTTAATATCTGGGCGCGCTTTCTGTATGAACCGTTGACCCAAGACCGTGTGCGGCTGATTCAGGAAAGCGATGACCCGCAATATGGCCGGAAGGTCGCCGAGGAAGTGCATGCCGGGCTGAAGCGCACCGGCGGCGTGCGCATCCCGCGCGAATTTCCGCTGATGGATCGTTCAG
This sequence comes from Roseomonas sp., assembly GCA_044236185.1. Classification (GTDB taxonomy): domain Bacteria; phylum Pseudomonadota; class Alphaproteobacteria; order Acetobacterales; family Acetobacteraceae; genus Neoroseomonas. The sequence goes on from JBIIGZ010000232.1 coordinate 2,744, forward strand.
CCATTGGGCTTGGGGCGGCCTTCCTGCGGCTGAATGCCAAAATCAATTGGCATGATCTGTTCCAGGAATTGATCGCCGATTTCGATGTGGCAAAAATCGCCGAACGGCAAAAGGCAGCGCTGGCAGAAGCGGGCGTGCCGCCAACCGCCACACCGGGCTAAGGGGACGCGCTTTACCCCCTTGGGGCTTGTAATTTCACGCCTCGCCCCCTTTTGGAAGGGCCGACCTGGGTGGACACCCGGGCGCAGCGCCTGTAGTGCGGCGCACAATCTAGTCCTTTGGGGGTATCCCTTATGAAAGTGGCCGTTCTGAAAGAACGCCGGGCCGGTGAGACGCGGGTTGCCGCGACGCCGGAGACCGTGAAAAAGCTGATTGGCATGGGCTGTTCGCTGACCGTTGAGGCCGGCGCTGGCCTTGCCTCTGGCATTACCGACGCAGCCTTCACGGAAGCGGGTGCCAGCCTGGCTGCCGATGCCGCCGGGGCGCTGGCCGGGGCCAATATCGTGCTGAAGGTGCGCGCACCTCTCGCCGCTGGTGAAGGGGCGGTGGATGAGTTGGCGCTGATCCCGCGCGGGGCGCTGCTGATTGCGACGCTGGCCGCCGATGCCGATGCCGCCGGACGCTATGCCGCTGCAGGCATTGACGCCTGCGCGATGGAATTGCTCCCGCGCATCACCCGCGCGCAATCCATGGATGTGCTGTCTTCCCAGGCGAATTTGGCGGGCTATCGCGCCGTGGTTGAAGCCTCAACCGCCTATGACAAGGGCTTCCCCATGATGATGACGGCCGCCGGCACCGTGCCCGCGGCCAATGCCTTCATCATGGGCGCCGGTGTGGCCGGCTTGCAGGCGATTGCGACCGCGCGGCGCCTGGGTGGCCGTGTCTCCGCGACCGATGTGCGTCCCGCCGCCAAGGAAGAAATCAAATCCCTCGGCGCCAGCTTCGTCGGTTACGAGGATGAGGAAAGCAAGGCCGCGCAAACCGCGGGCGGCTATGCAAAGCAGCTATCGGCCGCTTTCTACGCCAAGCAGGCGGAAGTGGTGGCCGCGCATATCGCCAAGCAGGATGTTGTGGTTTGCACCGCACTCGTGCAGGGCCGCCGCGCGCCCATTCTGGTGACCGCCGAGATGGTGGCCGCCATGAAGCCCGGTTCCGTGATTGTGGATATCGCGTCTGACGCCGGCGGCAATTGCGCGCTGACCAAGCCAGGCGAGCTTTTCGTCACCGAAAATGGCGTGAAGATCCTGGGCTATACGAATTGGCCCGGACGCATCCCCGCAGCCGCTTCCGCGCTTTATGCGCGCAATCTGCTGACCTTCCTGACCACCTTCTGGGACAAGGACGCCAAGGCGCCCAAGCTTTCCGAAGAAGATGAGATTGTGAAGGGTGTTGCACTCACGCGCGGCGGCGCTGTGGTGCACCCGCAAATGAAGCCGGCCCAGGCAGGCTAAGGAGAATTCGGATGAACGCGACCGAACTCGCCAATCAGGCGGCCAGCACGGCGCAGCGCGCGCTGGAATTGGCCGAACAGGCCCGCCG
>JBIIGZ010000068.1:0-16919 GCA_044236185.1 Roseomonas sp.
ACGGGTCATTGACGGTGTAATTCTAACAGTGTTAGTTTTTATGCGTCAACCGAATTTGGGAAGCCCTGCCATGCTGATGACTGCTGCCGATTATCGGGAATCGCTCCGGGCGCTGAAGCCGCGCGTTTTCGTCAATGGCCGCCAGGTGGCGAGTGTCGGAGATGAACCCCTGCTGGCGCCGGGCATCAATGCCATTGGTGTCACCTATGATTTCGCGCAGCGCACAGAATATGCCGGGCTGATGACGGCAACGCAGGAAGGCAGCGGGCGCCTTGCTAATCGCATGCTGCATGTGAATGGCAGCCGGGATGATTTGCTGGCGAAGCTGGAAGCCGTACGTCTGGTTTGCCGTGAATCCGGCTGCGCGCAACGCTATCTGGCGCATGATGCGCTGAACGCGCTGCACCAGGGCACGAAGCTTGCCGATATTGTGCATGGCGGGGAACGCCATCAACGCTTCCTGGCCTATTTGGATGATGTGCAGGCGCGTGATCTCACGCTTGGCATTGCCATGACGGATGCGAAGGGCGACCGTTCCGCCCGCCCCGGTCAGCAGGCCAATCGCGATGTGCATGTGCATATCAAGGAACGCCGCGCGAATGGCATCATCATTCGCGGCACCAAGGCGATTGTGACCGGCGCGCCCTATGTTCATGAATTCCTCGTTATGGCCTGCCGGACCATGACAGCGGAAGATGTCGATTTCGCGCTGCATTGCGCCGTGCCCGCCGATGCGCCGGGCGTGATGATTGTGGCGCGCCCGGCCGGGCGCCCCGGCGAAGCGGCCGCGAAATTCAGCGCCAAATACGGCCAAGCCACCGGCGTTGTGGTGTTTGATGACGTCTTCGTGCCCTGGGACCGCGTATTCATGGCGGGCGAGCATGTGGAAGCCGGCTACACCACCACCAGTTACGCCACGCATCATCGCCATTCCTGCATTGCCGCCCGCGCGGGCTTTGGTGATTTGCTGATTGGCGCAGGCGCGCTGATGATTGAAGCCAATGGGCTGGATACGGACCGCCATGGCCATATCCGCGATGCCATGGTGGATTTGATCAAGATTGTGGAGGGCTTCTTCGCCTGTGGTGTCGCCGCCAGTGTCTATGGCACGCGCGCTGAATCAGGCGCCATGATGCCAGATTCTGTCTTCAGCAATATCGGAAAATTGCTTCTGGCCACGCAGATTTATGACATGCATCGCCTCGCGCATTATGTCTCGGGCGGGTTGATTGTGGCACTGCCTGGCCCGGATGAGGATCACAATCCGGAAACCGCCGCATCGCTGGCCGCAGTACTGGCGGGGCGCGCGGATGTTCCAGCGGAAAAGCGCCTGGAAGTGGCGCGCTTCATGGAAGATTTGACCGCATCCAACCAGGGTGGGTGGTATTCGGTGATATCGCTCCATGGCGGTGGCAGCCCTGAAGCGATGAAGCGCGAAATTTGGCGCAATTACCCGGTGGAAGAACGCTCGGCGCTCGTGGAACGCCTGCTTGATCGCGGCATTCTGGATGAGGGCAAGCGCGTCTCAAAACAGCCCGGCCGCTGCTGCGATACGGGGTGTGAGGCGCCGCGTGCGCCCGCCATCCCTGAAGGTAGCTTCATCGGCCGCGCGGCGGAGTAATTTCTGGTCGCATTTTCCGAGCCGCCAAGTGATTCCACTTGGCTTGAAAATGCTCCTAGCCAGTAGCGCGGCGGAGGAAACCTTGATCCGCTGCGCGCTGCCAGCGTCCCTCATCTTCCTTGATCAGGGCGCGCACTGCGGCAAGATCAAGCGGTGCGGGGTCCACAGCCAGGTTGCGCATACGGGCCTGCACGGCCTCAACCTCCTGCGCGGCGCGGGCTTCGGCGTTTATCCTTTGCAGCACGTCTTCGGGCGTGCGCGCCGGGGCCCAAATGGCGAACCAGCCCTCATAGCTCGCGGCACCCAGGCCAAAGCTTGCAAGGCTTGGCACTTGGGGCAGATGCGCGGATGGGCGCGGCGATGTCACCGCGATGATGCGCACGCGATCGCTTTGCATCAACGGCAGCGCGGTTGCGGTACTGACCCAAGCCAATGGCAAATGCCCGCCCATCAAATCACGCGTGGAAGCACCACCACCGGAATAGCGAATTTCGTTCAATTCAATGCCGGCAGCGCGCGTGAATTGCGCAGCCACAACGGCGGAAGCGACATCGGCCGTCGCATGCGCAATGGCGCCGGGCCGCGCCTTGGCTGCCGCGATCAGGCCGGGGATATCGCGAAACGGCGCTTCGCTGCTGGCGAGCAACACAAAAGCGTAAAGCGCGGAAATGGCCACGGGTGTCAGATCGCCGGTCGGGTCATAGGGCAGATCAGACTTGGTGTGGCGCAGGATAAGATGTGTTGGGTTCAGGGAAATCAACGTATGCCCATCAGGCACGCTGCGCGCCACGGCTTCGGTGCCAATCGCGCCATCAGCGCCAGGGCGATTTTCCACCACCACGGGGCGATTGAGCCTGCTGCCGATGGCGTCCATCACCGCGCGCGCCGTCAAATCAGTCCCACCGCCGGCAGCGAAGGGCACAATCACGCGCACAGGGCGTTGCGGCCAGGTGCCTTGCGCGGCGGCAAGGCCCGGCAGAATGAAGGGCGTGGCGAGCATGGCGCGGCGTTGGATCATGCGTCGTTTCCTTATGCTTCGGTCTTGCGCGACCGTCTTGACCGGATGAATTCTTCCACCGCAAACTGCCGAAACACAAGGGGAAATCCGCCATGAATGATGCCGCCAGCAATCGTATTCAGCCACTTGATGGTGTTCGCGTGATTGATGTTTCAAGCTTTCTGGCGGGGCCTTTTTGTTCCACGCAGCTTGCCGAATTCGGCGCTGAGGTCATCAAGCTTGAATTGCCGATTGTGGGTGATCCCTTGCGCAAATTCGGATCGGTCACCGAATGTGGTGAAACGCTCCCTTGGCTTTCCGAATGCCGCAACAAAAAATTGGCCACCCTTGATTTGCGCAAACCCGATGGCGCGGCCTTGCTGAAGCGCATGTGCGCGGAAGCAGATATCCTGGTTGAGAATTTCCAGCCTGGCACCATGGAAAAATGGGGCCTTGGCTGGGATGTGATGCAGGAAGTCAATCCACGCCTGATCATGGTACGGATTTCAGGCTATGGGCAAACCGGGCCCTATAGTGGCCGGCCTGGCTTTGGGCGCATCGGCAATGCTTTTGGTGGGCTTTCCTATCTGGCCGGCTATCCGGATCGCCCGCCGGTCACGCCGGGTTCGGCGACCATTCCGGATTATCTGGCCGGCATGTATGGCGCGATGGGCGCTTTGCTGGCGATGGAAGCGCGGCGCAAAACTGGCAAAGGGCAGATGGTGGATATTGGCCTTTATGAGCCGATCTTCCGCATCCTTGATGAATTGGCGCCATCCTATCAGTTGAATGGCTATGTCCGGGAACGCATGGGACCTGGCACGGTGAATGTCGTGCCGCATAGCCATTACCCGACCAAGGATGGACGCTGGATTGCGATTGCCTGCACCTCTGACAAAATCTTTGCGCGCCTTGCGGAAGCCATGGGCGTGCCGGAATTCGCGGAAGACGGCAAATGGGGCAAGATCCGCCAACGCGAAGCCGCGCGCGCGGAAGTGGATGCCTATGTCGGCAATTGGACCAGCCAATTCACGCGTGATGAATTGCTTGCCTTGTGTGAAAAGGCGCAAGTGCCTTGCGGCCCGGTCTATGCGATTGATGAGATTTTCAAGGACCCGCAATACAAGGCGCGCGACAATATACTGATGATGAAGGACCCGCGCGTCGGTGAATTGGCGATCCCTAATCTGGTGCCGCGGCTTTCAGATACGCCGGGTGAAGTGCGCTGGCTTGGCCCCAGCATGGGTGAACATAATAATGAGGTCTATCGCCAATGGCTCGGCCTGAATGATGCGGAGATTGAACGCCTGACGGCCGCGCAAGTGATCTGAGGCAGGCAGCGCACCATGCCCAATTGGCGCATGCGACGTTCCGTGATGATCACGCCGGGGCATCGGCCAGAACGGCTTGCCAAGGCGGTGGGGCTTGCCGCCGATAGCCTGATCTTTGATTTGGAAGATGCCGTGCCGCCAGCGCGCAAGGCTGAGGCGCGGGTGGTGGTGGCGGAAGCGCTTGCCACGCTTTCCTTTGGCAGACGCGAAAAGGCGGTACGCTTGAACGCCATCGGCTCGGCCGATTTTTTTACGGATGTTGCAGCGCTGCCTTGGGCCTGCATTGATGCTGTCATGCTGCCTAAGGTGGAACGGCCAGCGGATTTGCAAAAACTCGATGCTGCCTTGGATGCGGCGGCACCGGGGCGGGATATTGCGGTGATCGCCACGCTTGAAACACCGCGCGGTATTCTGAATGCGCTGCAAATTGCGGATGCCTCACCGCGCCTGGCGGCGTTTTTCCTCGGGCCCGGCGATTACACCATGCAAACGGGCGGGCGCATTACGCCACGCGTTCTGGAATTTCCGCGCCAAATGCTGGTGGCAGCCGCAGGCGCCGTGGGCGCGCAGGCTTTAGATGCGCCCTATCTTGCCGATCTGCGGGATGTTGCAGCCACGCGGCAGGATGCGGAAGCGGCACGGGAATTGGGCTTCAGCGGCAAGGTGGTGTTCCACCCGGACCAGATCGCGCCGGTGAATGACGCATTCACCCCAAGCGCTGAGGAAGTGGCGAAGGCCAAGCGCTACATTGCAGCTTTTCAGGAAGCGGCCGCGAAGGGCGAGAACCTCGCCTATATTGATGGCACCTTCATCGCCATGGATTTAGTGCCGAATATGGAACGCATTGTCGCTTTGGCGGAAGCCGCTTCAAACGCGGCCTCCGCCTAGACCGATCAGGAAGCGAGATACCCTCCATCCACATGCATTTCTGAGCCTGTCATATAAGATGATTCGTCCGATGCCAGGAACAGGATGGCATAGGCGACCTCATCCACCTCCCCAGTGCGGCCCATCGGTACATGGCCGAGCATTTTCGCGCGGAAGACGGGATCGGCAGTCGCGCCACTGGTTCGCATGGGCGGCATCAGGCCGGGATGCACCGTGTTCAACCGAATGCCCGAAGCACCTTCCTGCACTGCGATGGATTTCGTGAGCAACCGCACTGCCGCCTTTGAGGCGTTATAGGCACAATGAATGCGATCCTGCCCAACCACACCTGAGATCGAGGATAGGTTGATGATGGATCCGCCGCCCGATTTCCGCATGGCAGCAACGCCGTGCTTCACCCCCAAAAACACACCGCGTGCATTCACGGCCATGATGCGGTCCCACAGCGCGGTATCGTAAAGATTGTTGGTATTGCTGCCGGAAATGCCGGCATTGTTGACCAGCACATCAAGCCGCCCATGCGCGGCCAGCACGGCGGCCATGGCGGCTTCCCATTGCGCTTCGTCTGCGACATCCAGATTGATGTAGCTGGCGGAACCTCCGGCCTTGGTGATTTCGGCCACAACAGCGCGGCCTTCGGCTTCCATCATATCGGCGACCACAACCTTGGCGCCTTCGCGTGCCAAAAGCCGTGCGGTGGCAGCGCCCATGCCGGAAGCGGCGCCGGTAATCAGTGCCACCTTGTTTGCAACACGCATGATGTTTCCTCCTGTTCCTTGCAGATCAGGAAGCCTTGCAAGCCTTGCGCGTTATCGCAAGTCAGCCGTAGGTCATGCTTGATTCTGCGCCGCGGCTCATGTCACGCGGAATGGGCTGACCGGTCATGGTCAGCGCCAAAGCCTCGGCCACACGAATGCCATCCACGCCCGCACTCAGGATGCCGCCGGCATAGCCTGCACCCTCACCGGCCGGGAAAAGCCCCGCCGTATTCACGCTTTGAAAATCCAAACCACGCGGGATGCGAATGGGGCTGCTGGTGCGGGTTTCAACGCCGGTCATCAGCGCATCGGGGCGGGCAAAGCCGGGCAATTGCTGATCGAAAGCCAGCAGCGCTTCACGCATGGCGGCCACAGCGAAATCCGGCAGGCAGAGCGCGAGATCGGTTGGCGTGACACCTGGCTTGTAGCTCGGCAGCACATCACCAAGCGCAGTGCTGGGGCGGCCGGCGAGGAAATCGCCCACAAGCTGCGCGGGCGCGCGGTAATCGCCGCCGCCGGCCGCAAAGGCGGCACTTTCCCAATGGCGCTGATAGGCAATGCCGGAAAGCACATCGCCCGGATAATCCTCGGGCGAAATACCCACCACCATGCCGGCATTGGCATTGCGTTCGGCGCGCGAATATTGGCTCATGCCATTGGTCACCACGCGCCCGGCCTCACTTGTGGCGGCCACGACCGTGCCACCCGGACACATGCAGAAACTATAGACTGCGCGGCCATTTTGCGCGTGATGCACCAGCTTGTAATCAGCGGCACCGAGCAGCGGATTGCCCGCATTGGGGCCGAAACGCGCGCGGTCAATCATGCCTTGCGGGTGTTCGATCCGCACGCCGATGGAAAAGGGCTTGGCCTGCATCGCGATGCCGCGCGCATGCATCATCGCAAAACTGTCCCGCGCGCTATGGCCAAGGGCGAGGATGGCGTGATCCGCCTCAATCACCTCACCATCCGCCAGCACCAGGCCACGCAGGCGGCGCGCGCCATCGGCTTCGGTTTCAATAATCAAATCATCTACGCGTGCGCCAAAGCGGTATTCACCGCCAAGGGCTTTAATCTCAGCGCGGATATGTTCCACCATGGAAACCAGCCGAAATGTGCCGATATGCGGTTTGGAGACGTACAAAATCTCCTCAGGCGCACCGGCCTTCACGAATTCCGCCAGCACCTTGCGCCCGTAATGGCGTGGGTCGCGGATCTGGCTATAGAGCTTGCCGTCCGAAAACGTCCCTGCCCCGCCTTCGCCATATTGCACATTGCTTTCAGGGTTCAGCGTGCCACGGCGCCAAAGCCCCCAGGTATCCTTGGTGCGTTCGCGCACCACCTTGCCACGTTCCAGAATCAGCGGGCGGAAACCCATCTGCGCCAGCAACAGCGCCGCCATGAAGCCGCAAGGCCCGGTGCCCACGACAACCGGACGGCGAATGCCTTCGGACGCGCGGGCAACAAAGCGATATTCCGTATCCGGCGCCGGGCCAATCCGTTGATCCCCCGAGTGGCGCGCGAGTACCGCCGCTTCATCCGCCACGTCCACATCCAACGTATAGACCAGCATGATCGCCTGCGGCTTGCGCGCATCATAACCGCGGCGGAACACCTGCATCGCCTTCAGCGCCGCATCGGCAATGCCAAGCCGCGCCAGCACGGCAGCGCGCAAGGCGTCTTCCGGATGGTGCAGTGGCAGGCGCAATTCGGTCAGGCGGATCATGGGCGTTCTATAGTCCGTCTTGCGGCGCGCTTGAAATCCTTCCTTGCATCGGCCAAGCATTGGGCATGGCTGATATCCTTTGCCTCGGCGAACCCATGCTGGAATTCAACGCCCAGAAGCCGGGCGCGGATGGGCGGCGCTATTATCTGGAAGGGCATGGCGGAGATACCTCCAACGCTGCCATCGCCGCCGCGCATGCGGGGGCTTCGGTTGGGATGATCACAGCGCTTGGTCAGGATGGGCCGGGCGAGAGCTTCATGGCGCTTTGGACAAAGGAAGGCGTGGATACGGCGCATGTCATCCGCAACCCTGCCGCACCTACCGGGATTTACTTCGTCACGCATGATGCGCGCGGCCATCATTTCAGCTTTTATCGCAGCGGCAGCGCAGCTTCGCTCTATCGCTCAGACGATGTGCCGGAAGCGGCCATACGCCAAGCGAAATTCCTGCATCTGTCCGGCATTAGCCAGGCGATTTCGACCAGCGCTTGTGATGCTGGCTTTCGCGCCATGGAAATCGCCCGCGCGGCTGGGGTGCGCGTTTCCTATGACACCAATCTGCGCCTCAGGCTTTGGCCCGCGTCGCGCGCCGCTGCCGTAATGCATGCCGCGATTGCCATGGCCGATATCGTGCTGCCATCGCTGGAAGACGCCATGGCGCTGACCGGCCTCACAAACCCCGAAGCCATCTGTGATTTCTATCTGCGCCTCGCCCCCCTGGTAGTGCTGAAATGCGGTGCTGAGGGTGCGCTTATGGCCACACGCGAAGCCCGCCACCGCCTGCCTGCGCACAAGGTGGCGGCGGTGGATGCAACCGGCGCGGGGGATTGCTTTGCCGGCAATTTCCTCGCGCGCATGCTGGCGGGTGATGCGCCGCTGGAGGCCGCGCGCTACGCCAATGCTGCCGCCGCGCTTTCCACCACCGGTTATGGTGCGGTGGCCCCCCTGCCCTTGCCGGATGCGGTGCGCGGCTTGCTCGAAAGCCGCTAATTACCCCCAGGCGCGATTATCGCCGGGGCGCAAGCGCAGCCCTGGGCGCAGATTGGTGAAGGGCAAAATCGCCGGGTCCGCCACCACCGGGCCGGGCGCGGTCACCACAATCACCTCAGATGCAATCGGCTGGAAATGCGCGCGGAAATGCACGCTGGATTTGACCGCGACAATGGCCTGTTCCGCCGGTTCTACGCCAACTTGGCGGAACAATTCCTGGTCATGGCCCTGCATCTTGCGGCTCACCACCACCACGCGCACGCCAGGTGCCACACGGATCAGCGCGGAAGGCCCCAGATCGGCGGGATTGCCCTTGCCCATCGGGCCGCTGAGTGTGAAGCGCCCGTCGGAGAGTTTTTCGACAACCGCTTCCACCCGCAACGGCACGCCGTCGCTTTTGCCGCCCAGATCAAGCGTAAGGCGCGCCCCCTCACCCGCCACATGGCAAGCGGCAGCGGCTTCGGCGTCATTCATCGGTGCCAGCACCGCACCTTGCGCATTTTGCCGGATCAATTCCGCGAGCAGCCCGGTGGTGTCGCCATGGCCACCGCCGCCAGGATTATCCTGCGTATCGGCCAACACCACCGGCCCTTTGCCGCCACCGGCCATGGCGCGTGCCACGCCCTCAGCCGCGGTTGCGACACCCAGCGCGAATTCCGGTTCCTTGCTGGCGATGAAAGCGGCGAGCGCTTCCGCCGCTGCACCGGCTTGATCCAGCGTATCGGCATAGGCCGCAATCGCCATGCCGCAGCCGGGGAAATCGGCATAGGGAAAGCCAAAGCAGAAGCCCAATTCCCAAACGCCTGATGCAGCGCCCAGACGCGCGCGTTCCGCCATGACATCGGCCATGGGCGCAACCATGGTGCATTGGCCAGGCAAGGGCGTCCAGAAATCCAGATCGCGAAACAGCTTTGCTGGTTTGCGGGTTTCCTTGATCATGCGGAGCAATAGCCGCGTTGCCTGCGCGCCGGCCGGCTTCATATCCACATGCGGATAGGTGCGGAAAGGCACCAGCACATCGGAAAGGGCGACCATCTCAGCGGTTTTGTTCGCATGCGGATCAAGGCTGACGGCGATAGGCAAATCTGGGCCCACCACGGCGCGCACGCGGCGCAGCACTTCGGCTTCAGCATCATCAAAACCGACCGCCACCATGGCGCCGTGCAAATCAAGATAAACGCCATCAATCGGGCCGGCTTCCATCGCGTCCGATAGGCTGCCGATCAGCAGGCCAGCGATTCGTTCGAAAGCGTCAGCCGTCACAGGTCCGGCAGGATTGGCAAAGCACCAGACCAAGGGGGCGAGTGCGACGCCCGCTTCTTCCGCAACCATGATGGCGCCGGCAATCGGCGCGCTGGTTGGGCGCATGGCCTCGATCAATCCAGCCGGGCGTTGCAGTGGCGGAAAGCCACCGGGTTTGACGAATTCCTGCCAGCCGGTCGGCAGCGGCGCGAAGGAATGGCTTTCATGCAAAAAGCCGCCAATGGCGATGCGTGTCATCTTATTTCTCCTTCGCAATACCAGCAGTCGCCAAAACGGCATCAGCCAGCACGCGCAAGCCCGCTTCCGCCCAGGCGGGCGTGATGCTTTCGGCTTCATTATGGCTGATGCCGCCATGGCAGGGGCAGAAAATCATCGCCGCTGGCACGCGCCGCGCGACATAAACCGCGTCATGCCCGATGCCGGTTGGCATATCCATATGCGGCAGGCCCATTCGGGTTGCGGCATCACGCACGCGCCCGACCAGCGCATCATCAAAGGGTGTCAAAGGTGATTGCCAGAAATCGGTGATGGTGATGGCAACCCCCCGCGCGGCGGATATTTCCGCTGCCTTGGCTCGAATCTCTGCCCCCATGCGCGCGAGCAAGGCCGGGTCACCATGGCGCGTATCAATGCTGAACCAGATGCGCGACGGCGCGATATTGCGGCTATCGGGATAGACCGTAAGCCGCCCGACTGTGGCGCGGCCCGGTTCACCAGTGGGACTGACCGCGCGCAAAGCGATTTCCTCAATCGCTGCCATCAATGGGGCTGCAGCCATCATGGCATCACGCCGCCCGGCCATGGGGGAACCGCCATGGGCTTCAACACCTTCGATCGTAACCTCATACCAGGCTTGCGCCAGGGCATGCGTCACCACGCCAATATCCTTGCCGGCATTTTCCAGCAGCGCACCCTGTTCGATATGCAATTCGAAATAGGCGCTAAGGTCGGTAAGTGCTGCCGGATCGGCATCACCACGCCACCCAATGCGCGTGAGCTCCTCGCCAAACGCCTTGCCGTCACTATCGCGCAAGGCGAGCACATCCGCCTCAGCGAAAATCCCCATCGCCGCACCGCTGCCCATCATGGGGGGTGAAAAGCGGGCGCCTTCTTCATTGGTCCAATTGATCAGCACCAAGGGCGCTTCGGTTTCAATCCCGGCCTCATGCAGCGCACGCAGCACTTCAAGCCCGGCCAATACGCCAAGCGGGCCATCGAATTTGCCCCCCGTGGGTTGCGTATCCAAATGGCTGCCCATGGCAACCGGCTTGCGCGTCGGATCACGCCCTTCGCGGCGCAGCACCATATTGCCGAGGCGATCAACCGAAAGCGTGCATCCAATCGCCTCCCCCCAGCGGCGCAGCAAATGGCGGCCTTCGGAATCAAGGTCGGTCAGCGTCTGCCGATTGCAGCCGCCCTTTGGTGTCCCGCCAATCTTGGCGAATTCCATCAGGCTATCCCAAAGCCGGGCGCCGGAAAGGGGCAGGTTCGTGGTCATGATGCTTTCTCCACCCCGCACCATTCCGCCATGGTGAGCGCGATGGTGCGGGTAATGTCATGCATGGATTGCAGCCCAACACTTTCATCAATGCCGTGAATATTCTCGGCATCCGGGCCGAAACAGGCAACCGGCGTTGACTGATGCAACACGAAATGCCGCCCATCCGTCAGCCCTGCCGAGGGGTAATCGCGCAGCGCGCCGCCCGAGACATCGGTGAAGTGCCGCTTGGCCATGCGCACAATCGGCGCCTGCATGTCAAAGACGCAGGGTTCGGCCATGAACCCTTTGAATTCCAGCTTGATCTTGGCACCGCGCAGCTTTTCATCCGCGCCGGCTTCGGCCACCAGCTTTTCGATATCCGCCTTCACGGCCCGGGCGCTATTGCCCATCATGACACCCACCCGTAGCCCAATGCGCGCGCGGGTTGGCACGGATGAATTCCATTCGCCGCCTTCAATCGTGCCCAGGTTCACATTCACCGGATGGTTTACGCCGTGGAAGGATGGGTGGATGTGCTCGGCGCGGTTCATCTCCGCCTCATAGCGCTTGAAATAGCCCGCGATGGTGCTGGCCGCTTCAATGGCATTCAGCCCGGCCTGCATATCGCGCACATGGGCGGGGCGGCCGGAAACCGTGACCCAAGCCCAAACCACACCGACTTCCGCGCTATACATCGCGGGCAAGCCGGGGCCGGGTTCCGGGATGATCACCGCATCGGTTGGCGGTAGTGCCAGCATCGCGGCCAAGGCACCATTGCCGGTGCATTCTTCCTCGATCACTGAATGCATCTGCACCTGGGCGGCGGGCTGCAAGCCCGCGCGGTTCAAGGCCCGAAAGGCGGTCACGTAAGAAATAATGCCCGCCTTCATATCGCCCGCACCACGGCCATACATGCGGCCATCGCGAATGCTGGGTTCATAGGGCGGCGTTTCCCACATATCGGCCGCACCTTCCGGCACAACATCCACATGGCCTTGCAGGGTGAGGCTTTTCCCCTTGGCGTCACGCGGCGTGAAGACCGCAACGACATTATCGCGCCCTTCATACGAAATAAGTGGCGGCGAAAAGCCAGGATGGCCTTCAAGCGCCGCCGGCACGGTTGGAATGCGCTGCGGTGTCAGGCCAAGCCCCTCATAAATCCGCGCCATTTCATTCAGGGCCGAGGCTTCATTGCCAAGCGTTGAGGGACAGCGCACCAGGCGCGTGAGCATCGCGATGCTCTCTGCCTGCAGCTCATCCACCGCTTGCAGAATGGCGCGCCGCGCACCGGGGTCCAGGGGTTGCGTCAAGGCTCAATCCTTCCGTGCATCGGGCGAGACGCTACCGATCCAAACCACGGGCAGCAAGCACGGCGCCTTCGCAGCAGGCGCAAAACTGGTTAGCCTTGCCTGATGAAAACCTTCGCCCATCCGGATCAAGCCGGGCATCACCCGGCATTTTTCCTGCAACGCGGTCGCGTCCGCGCCAATTTTGAAATCCCTGCCCGCGCGGCGGCGTTACAAGCAGCGCTTCATCGCATCGGGCTGGCGCCAAGCACGCCGGAAGCCGTGCCGGTCGCCGCCATGCAATCAGTACATAGCGCAGATTATCTGGCCTTTCTTGCCGAAGCCGCGCGGGATTGGTCGCTTCTTGCCGATCCGGGGCCAGAGGTTGTTGCGAATATGCACCCCTCACCGGAAATGCTGGCGCAAGGTGCTGCCTGTGGCGATGGCATCATCGCCCGCGCTGGCTGGTATATGGCCGATACCGCCTGCCCGATTGGCGCCGGAACATGGGCAGCTATTCAAGGTGCCGCCGCCTGCGCCTTGGCCGCCGCACGAGAAGCTGCTGCGGGACGTAGCGCCTATGCGCTGTGTCGCCCGCCTGGCCATCACGCTTACGCCGCGCGCGCCGGCGGGCATTGCTATATAAATAATGCGGCCCTCGCCGCACAGGCTTTGGTGGATGCCGGGGCGAAGCGCGTGGCGGTGCTGGATATTGATAGCCATCATGGCAATGGCACCCAGGGCATTTTCTGGGAACGCGGCGATGTGCTGACCATTTCCATCCATGCCGATCCTGACCGCTATTACCCCTGGTTCGTTGGCCGCACACGCGAACGCGGCGCGGGCGCGGGCGATGGGCGCAATATGAATATGCCACTCGCTTTCGGCACGGGGGATGAGGGCTGGCTGGATGCCATTCGCTACGCCATGGCCGCGATCCGCGACCATAAGACCGAGGCATTGGTCGTACCGCTTGGCTTTGATGCCTCCGAACATGAACCGCTTGCCGCACTGAAAGTGACAGCGGATGGTTTCGCGCGCGCCGGCGCCATGATTGGCGGGCTCAAGCTGCCCACCGCCATCACCCAGGAAGGCGGCTATAATGTAGATGTCATCGGCGATTTATTGGCGGGCTTCCTGAAAGCCTGGGGAGATGCGGCATGAGCGAGGCGATCCACGCGGCGACCCTGACCCTTGATACCCATGTGGATATCAGATGGCCCGACCCGCCCGATGCGACGCAGGAGACCGATCGCTGCGTTGATTTCCCGAAGATGCAGCGCGGCGGCCTGAAGGCCGTTGTCTTCATCGCCTATACGCCGCAAGGCCCGCGCGATGCTGCCGGCCATCAGGCCGCTGCTGATCGGGCCGAGGCGATGCTCCGCCACATCCGCACGCGTGCTGATGGTGTGGCACGGCGCTTTTGCGCGACCGCCGATGAAATGGAAGCAGCGCATCAGGCGGGTGCGCTTTTGGTGCTGAGCGCGGTTGAAAACGGCAATGCCATGGGCCGCGATTTGGCGCGGCTGAAGCTCTGGCGTGATCTCGGCGCGATTTATCTGACGCTCACGCATGATGGGCATAATGATCTGGCCGATGCCGCGCGGCCCAAGCCGGCACTTGGCGATGGCACGGCGCAACATGGCGGGCTTTCCGATCTCGGCCGGCAGGCGATTGCAGAGATGAATCGCATCGGCCTGATCATTGATGTCTCCCACGCCGCGAAATCTTCCATGATGCAGGCGGCGGAGCTTTCCCGCGCGCCGATAGTGGCGACGCATTCCTGCTGCCGCGCGCTATGCGATCATCCGCGCAATCTGGATAATGAGCAGTTGGATATGCTGCGGGCAAAGGGCGGCCTGGTGCAGATCACCGCACTTGATGCCTTTCTTCGCCCGCCGGGCGCAGATGGGAAATCTCCCGCGACGGTTGTGGATATGGTGGATCATGTGGATTACGCGGTGCGCCGCATCGGGCTTGATCATGTCGGCCTGTCATCGGATTTTGATGGCGGCGGCGGCATTCCGGGTTGGGCCAATGCCGGGGAGACCATGAACCTGACCGCGGAATTGCACCGCCGCGGCTATGGCGCGCGGGAGATTGATTTGCTCTGGTCCGGCAATTTCCGGCGGCTGATGCGGCGGGTGCAGGGGATAGCTGAAATATAACTTATGGTTGTATTTCAGTACAGGATGCGCCATTGATGCGGTATGTCCATTGCCCGCATCGCCACCTTCGCCTTCGCCGGGATCGAAGCCCAGGCGGTAGAAGTACAGGTGCAAATCGCCCCGGGCCTGCCGGCCTTTCTGGTCGTTGGCCTGCCCGATAAGGCGGTTGCGGAAAGCCGGGAAAGGGTGCGCGCGGCCCTGCTTGGCCTTGGGCTTTCCCTACCGCCCAAGCGCGTGCTGGTGAACCTGGCGCCGGCTGATATCGCCAAGGAAGGCAGCCATTTCGATCTACCCATTGCCCTTGCCGTGCTGGCGGCAATGGATGTGCTGCCGCGCGATGAATTGGCGGGCTTTGCCGCGCTGGGTGAATTGTCACTCGATGGCGCCATCATGCCCGTGGCGGGTGTATTGCCCGCAGCCCTTGGCGCCTCGGCGCGCGAATTGGGGCTGATCTGCCCCGCCGCGCAGGGTGGCGAGGCCGCCTGGGCCGGACAGGTTGAAGTGCTCGCGGCGCCTGATCTTCCCGCACTGCTCAATCACTTCAAGGGTGTGCAGGTTTTGCGCGCGCCGGAAGCGCCGAAACTGGATGCCGCGCCGCCCTCTGGCCCCTGCCTTTCCGATGTGAAGGGGCAGGAAACCGCGAAGCGCGCCTTGGAAATCGCGGCGGCAGGCGGGCACAACTTGCTGATGATCGGCCCGCCGGGTGGTGGCAAATCCATGCTGGCGGCACGCCTGCCTGCGCTGCTGCCCGATCTTTCGCCGGCTGAAGCCTTGGAAGTGAGCCTTGTCCATTCCATCGCAGGCCTGCTGCAAGGTGGGCGGCTGGTGACGCGCCCACCATTCCGGGAGCCGCATCATTCCGCTTCCATGCCCGCGCTGGTTGGTGGCGGCGCACGCGCCAAGCCCGGTGAGATCAGCCTCGCGCATCGTGGCGTGTTGTTTCTGGATGAATGGCCGGAATTTCCGCGCCAAGCGCTGGAAGCTTTGCGTCAGCCCATGGAAACCGGGCGCACCACCATCAGCCGCGTGCATTCGCATGTGACCTATCCCGCGCGGTTTCAATGCATTGCGGCGATGAATCCCTGCCGCTGCGGGTATCTCGGTCAGCCCGGGCGCGAATGTGGCCGCGCGCCGCGTTGTGGTGAGGATTATCAGATGCGCCTTTCCGGCCCGCTGCTGGACCGGATGGATATTACCATTGAAGTCATGCCGATCGCGCCCGCTGAATTGGCCCGTGCCCCGGCAGGTGAGGCGAGCGTCGCCGTCGCCGCACGTGTGAAGGCAGCGCGTGCGACGCAACGCGCGCGTTATGGCGCGGATGGCCCTCCAAACAATGCCGAAGCAAGCCTTGCCCAATTGCAGCAAGGCATTGAGGCGGACGCAACAAATTTGCTTGAAGTGGCCGCGACGCGGCTTGGGCTTTCCTCACGCGGACAGGTGCGCAGCCTGCGTGTTGCGCGTACCATCGCTGATCTCGCCGGCAGTGCCATGATACGGCGCGCGCATATCGCCGAAGCGCTCGCCTTTCGCCACCGCATGCCGGGGCGGGTCGCGGCTTGAGCATTTTCAAGCCAAGTGTTTTCACTTGGCGGCTCGGAAAATGCGATGAAACAAATATTTAGTGCGTTTCCCGTGAACGAATATGAACGGGAAATGCACTAAAGTGATACTGTCGGATCAAGCCGCAGCACATAGGAACGCCAAGGAGCCCGCGCTGCGATGCGCTCATAAAGCGCAATCGCGGCTTGGTCGGTCTCAGGCACAATCCAACGCAGATGCGACCAACCGCGCGCCTGGCCGAGTGTGCCCAGCGCCTCAATCAGAAGGCGCGCCACGCCCTGACGGCGCGCGGCAGGGGCGACGAAAAGATCATCCAGCGCGCCGCAGCGCCGGGCGAAGACAATTTCAGGCAGGTCAAAGAACAGCGTGAAGCCAACGGCTTCCCCATCACGAAAGGCGGCCAGGATTTCCGCGCGCGGGTCATTAGCGATCAGGTCCAACATCGCCGCAGGCGTCGTGGGCGCGGTACCGGCCAGGTACGGTGCCATCTCCGTGCCATAGGCGGCAAACAATGGCTGCAGCACATGAAGGTCCTGCGGCGATAGAAGACGCGTCATAAAGGGCATCAAACACAATCCCTTAAAAACACTTAGGGCGCCGCATGCCTGGCATGCGACGCCCCAGTGCCGGGATCCGGTAGCTAATCAGCTCGCCGGAGTTTCGGACGGCGCCGGAGCAGGCGCAGCGGCCTTGCGACGACGCGGCGCAGCGGCCTTCTTCGCGGCGGGCTTACGGCCAGCCTTCTTCGCGGCGGGCTTCTTCGCAGCAGCCTTCTTCGCAGCAGGCTTCTTCGCGGCGGCCTTCTTCGCAGCAGGCTTCCGCTTGGCGGCAACCTTCTTGGCGGCGGGCTTC
>JBIIGZ010000214.1:0-5186 GCA_044236185.1 Roseomonas sp.
AAGAAGTGGCGATGGTGCGGGTCAGGATCTTGATCTCATTGCGGATGTCATTGGTGGATTGCGCGCGGCCCTGCGCCACTTCTTCCACCAACCGCGCCAGATAGATTTCCAAATTGCGCAAATGCCCGCGCATCGCTTCTGTCTCACCCCGGTCGGCCTGGCTTTCCGCGAGCCGCGATATCGCCGGCGCCAGCCCATCCTGCGCATCGGCAATGCGGCGCATCAGCGTGTTATTCGCGCGCATCTGTTCTGTCAGCACAGTCATACGTTCGGTCAGCGTCATCAGCGCCTGGGAAGTCGCCGCACGCCCATCCTCGCCACGTGCGATGGTGGCTTGCAGGGTTTCCAGATTCTCAGCGGTTTGTTCCAACAGTGCCTGGACATAGGCGGGAACGCTGCCCTCACCCTCCTGGCCCAGAATGCCGGAAGAAAGCCGCGTCAGCCCGGCCAGCCATTCTTCCAGATCGTTGAAGAAACGGTTCTGTGCCTGCCCCGCCGTCAGATCGAGAAATCCAACCACCAGCGCGCCAGCAAGGCCGAGCATGGAGGCAGAAAACGCCGTCCCCATCCCCTGCAAGGGTTTTGCAAGCCCAGCCTTCAATTGCTCAAACAATACATTCAAATCGCCGGAGCCGACCGACATGCCGCCGATCACATCCGCAATGGCGGCAATCGTCAGCAATAGCCCCCAGAAGGTGCCAAGCAAGCCGAGGAAAATCAGTAGCCCCGTGACGTAGCGCGACAATTCGCGCCGTTCATCAAGGCGCGATTGAAGCCCATCCAAGACGCTGCGCATCGCGGACGCGGAAAGCGAAACACGGTCATTCCGCCGCCCTGACAGCATGGAAACCATCGGCGCCAGCAGGCGCGGCTGACGGACGGAAAGCCCATCCTTCGGCGCGCGGAAGCCTTCCACCCAGGCCACTTCGCGCCTGAGTGAGAGCACCTGGCTGAAGGTCATGCCGATACCAAACAATAGTACGGCCAGGATCACGCCATTCAACAGCGGATTGGCCTGAAAGGCATGCAGCAAATCGGGCGCCAGCATGGCAGCAATGCCACTAACCGCCGCCAGAAAAATCACCATGCGCCAGAGATAGATTGTTGGCTGGGTCATGAGCGCCGTGCCTCCGTATTCGGGCTTGCCACGCCAGGGGGCAGGATGTCCACCGCATCCTGCGCGGCAGAAAGCCGGCCAAGCGGGCGGAGGTCAATCCGGGTTGGCGTGAGCCCGCCGGCGATGAGCGCGGATTTCACCGCCTGTGCGCGAACGAGGCTAAGGCGCCGCGCGGTTGAGACATCATCGGCCGGCCCCGCCACCTGGGCTTCAACGGTTATCCTGCCCTGGGGCAGCATCACCAAGTTGCGGGCCAAAGCCTGCACGGCGGCGGTTTGTGTCGGGGTAAGTTCTATGCCTGTCATGCGCAGCCGAAAGCCGCCCTGGGGCAGCGTTTGCAGACCCTGAAGCGGGCCTGCCATGGGCTGCGGTGCCTGAGGGCGAAGCGGTGTCAATTGCACGGGGGGCGGTGGCGCTGGGGCAGGGTCCGGCGGCAGGCTTGGGTCTGGCGCTTGCGCCCGCGAGGGCTGGCTCAGCATCGCAAACCCGGCCACCAAACCGGCTCTGCGCGTAAAGCTGGCCAAGCCCTGCTTCATCCCGCCGCCTGATGCGCTTTCACGGCGGCGATGCCATCGGCCACCACTTCGCGCAACTTCGGTTGAAGTGTCGGGTTGCCGCAAACCACCATGCCCGAGGGGTAGGGGTCATTGCCGTCCGGGTCGCTCACGAAACCGCCGGCTTCGCGCACCAAAACCAATCCGGCGGCGATATCCCAGGGCTTCAGCCCCAATTCCCAGAAACCATCATAGCGCCCCGCCGCCACCCAAGCGAGGTCGAGCGCCGCCGCGCCAAAGCGCCTGACGCCGGCCACCTGGGGCATCAGCTTGTGCAAGGTTGCGCTGAATTCCGCCTTCCGTGCGACACCGCCAAAGGGGATGCCGGTCGCGAAAAGCGCTTCGCGCATGTCCTTCCGGCCAGAAACCCGGAGCCGCTTGTCGTTCAGGAAGGCGCCCACACCCTTTTCGGCCCAGAACATCTCATCCGATGCCGGGTTATAGACCACGCCCGCGACCAATTCTGTCCTGTCGGCGGCGATGCGTTTTTCAACGCCCACGCTGATCGCCCAATGGGGAATGCCATGCAGGAAATTGGTCGTGCCATCCAAGGGGTCCACCACCCAGCGCCATTCCCAGTCATCGCCGCCCGAGGCGCCCGATTCTTCCATCAGAAAGGCAAAGCCGGGGCGGGCTTTTGAGAGTTCCTCACGCAACGTCTGTTCGGCGCGCAGATCGGCGGTGGAGACGAAATCGGATGGCCCCTTCACGCTGACCTGAAGCTGCTCCACCTCACCAAAATCGCGCAGCAGCCGGCGACCTGCCTTTTGCACAGCGGCCGTCACTACCTGTAAGGCCGGGGAAAGGCGGGCGGAAAGCGGAGGCATGATCCAAGTCCTTAAAACACCAAAACGCGACCCTGGGTTAACCCAGAAACGCGCCAAGGGGAACTTCCAAAGAAAAACGCCGGCCCTACCTTCGCGGGGCCGGCGTTGCTGAGAGGCGGCAGCCGCTATTCCTGCAGCGCCTTGTCTTTGCCCTTGCGGATATTGGGCATCAGCATCGCAATCAAAGCGATGGCGCCAATCGCCAGCATAGTGGCGCTGATCGGGCGCTGGACAAACACCATCGGGTCACCGCGCGACAGCAGCATGGCGCGGCGCAGATGTTCTTCCATCATCGGCCCCAAGACGAAGCCGATCAGCATCGGCGCCGGTTCCAACCGCAGCTTGGAGCAGAGGTAGCCGAACAGGCCGAAGAACACGGTCTGATACACATCAAACACGTTATTCTGCAGCGAATAGACCCCAATGGCACAGAAGATCAGGATGGAGGGATACATGTGGCGATACGGCACCGCCAGCAGCTTCACCCAAAGCCCGATCATCGGCAGGTTGATGACCAGCAACATCAGGTTGCCAAGCCACATGGAGGCGATCAGCCCCCAGAACAGGTCAGGCTGGGCTTCCACCATGCGCGGACCCGGCTGAATGCCCTGGATGATCAGCGCGCCCACCATCAGCGCCATCACCGCATTAGCCGGAATGCCAAGCGTGAGAAGCGGAATGAAGGAGGTTTGCGAAGCGGCATTATTGGCCGCTTCAGGCCCCGCGACACCTTCAATGGCGCCGGTGCCGAATTCATGCCGACCCTTGGAGATCTTGCGCTCCATCATATAGGAACCGAAGGAGGACAGCGCGGCACCGCCACCCGGCAGAATGCCAAGCAGGCTGCCCACCGTGGTGCCACGCAACACTGAAGGAATGGCGCGCCTTACTTCTTCGCGCGTCATCATCAGGCTGCCGACCTTGCCGGTCATGACAGTGCGTGCTTCGGGCTTTTCCAGGTTCAGGATGATCTCAGCAATGCCGAACATGCCCATGGCGATGGACACAAAGCCAACCCCATCGGAAAGTTCAGGGATGCCAAAGGTGAAGCGCTGTTGGCCGGTTTGCACATCCGTGCCGACCAGACCGAGTGCCACGCCAAACACTACCATGCCGATGGATTTAACCACCGACCCCTGGGCCAACACGGCTGAGATGATCAGGCCGAGCATCATCAGCGAAAAATAATCCGCCGGCCCGAAGGACAGCGCGACCGAAGTGAGCAACGGCCCCGACGCCGCCACCAGCACGGTTGAAACGCAGCCCGCGAAGAAGGATGCCAAGGCAGCGACCGTCAGCGCCGCACCCGCGCGGCCCCTTCGAGCCATCTTATAGCCTTCAAGTGTTGTGACGACCGAACTGACCTCGCCAGGCAAATTCAACAGAATGGCTGTGGTGGAACCACCATATTGGGCGCCGTAATAAATGCCCGCCAGCATGATGATGGCGGTCGTGGCCGGCTGGCCGAAGGTGATCGGCAGCAGCAGTGAAATCGTGGCCACCGGGCCAATGCCCGGCAAGACGCCAATGGCAGTGCCAATGATACAGCCGATCAGGCAGAACAGCAGGTTGTTGAAGGTGAGCGCAACGCTGAAGCCGTGCGCGAGATTGGCAAAAAGATCCATATTCCGATGCCTTCCCGATCAGAGCTGCGGCCAGAGCGGCACGCGGATATCCAGATAGCGAATGAAGATGCCCCAGCAGAGCGCACATAGAAACGCGATCAGTCCGGCGACGCCCAAAGGCCGCTCCAGGTGTTCCTTGTCCGCAAGGGCTGCGCAGATGACAGTGACCGTGATAGCGACAAGAAAGCCGAGCGGCTCCAGGACCAACCCGAAAAGGGTGAAGGCGGCACTTGGAAGGAACAGGGCTCGCCATCCAGGCGGCACCGCCGCCACCAAACAGCCCACAAAAAGACCAATCCCAAGTGCATTCCAGCCCGCAGACGGGAATCCCGGGATGCGCGCCGCGATCATACCGGCTGCCACACCGGCCAGAGCGCCGGCGATCAGGAAGCCGATTTCAGCAGGCGTCCACTTGGCCAAGGGATCGGGGCCGTTGAAGAGGCCCGACGCAAGAACGATTGATCCAAGCCCAATCAGAATCCAGAAGGTCAGCATGGGCATATACCCCGGCCCCATGCGGCGGGCTGACCCAAGATTATGATCCTGATTCAGCCAAAGGCCGATAGCAGCAAAGGCAATGAAAAGCCCCGCCGAAAGCAAGTCTTTCGTGTTAAGTTTCATCCTCGTCTTCCACCCCTAGTGACCCTTCGGGTCAGCCCTGCCCCCGAGCCTTGCGGCCCCTGTTACGAACTAGTCAATCTGCCGTAGCCCCTGCAGCCTGCACCAAGGGCGCCCATTTGGCCACCTCCCTTATGATGAAGCTGCTGTAATCCCCTGCGGAATAGGTCCCCGGTGTGCCCCCAAGCTCCGCAAAGCGATTTCTGATCTCGGCGGTTTGCAGCAGGCCAAGGACTTCGCGGTTCAACCGATCAATGATCGGTGCGGGCGTGCCCGCCGGCGCGGAAAGCCCAAACCAGGAATCGGATTCCAGCGGGAAGCCCTGTTCGCGGAAGGTCGGTACATCCGGGAAGGATGGGTGCCGCTCTGCCGAACACATGCCTACCGCCACCACTGACCCTTGCTTGATATGGGCGGACGCGGAGGGCAGGCTGTCCGACATCAT
>JBIIGZ010000215.1:0-5163 GCA_044236185.1 Roseomonas sp.
GCGGCGCTGGTGGCGATACCGGCGCAATCGATCAGGAACATGAAGGGCGCGGCGGAGCCATCCAGAATCGGAATTTCCGGCCCATCCACTTCAATGATGGCATCATCAATACCGGCACCCGCAAGGGACGCCATGATGTGTTCAATGGTGCCGATGCGTGCCTGCGGCGCAGTGGGGGCGGCGATGGTGGTGCAAAGCCGCGTATCGGTCACGAAATCGAAGCGGGCCGGAATATCCACGCCAAGGTCGGTGCGGCGGAACTGAATGCCGGCGCCGGCGGCGGCAGGGTGCATGGTAAGGGACATCCTGCGGCCAGAATGCAGCCCATCACCCACGCAGCCAATTGAGGCCTTGAGGGTCTTGCGCCGACCATGTTCCGCAGGAAGAAAACCGTCCATCACACCCTTCTATCCGGGCCGAAAGCAGCGCGAGACACGCTTCCCTCATCAACCCAGCGTTACTTTCCCATGACGGCCTGGCAAAAGCGATTCAAGCCTTGTTTCTGCATATTTCACTATAACTATATGATTTAATTGAATTGCTGCAATGCCAAAAAGGGCAAAATCAAGGCGCCTACTGGATCATTCCCGGCGCAGTATCTGATCCACCAGGCGGTCTGCCCAAGCGTTGCTTGAAAAGCTCTCCCGCAAACCGGCTTCGGAATAGGTATCGCGCAGCCAATCCAGGAAGGGGGTTTCGGGGTTGGTGCGCTGGAAGGCGGCGAAACTTTTGAAGAAGGCATCCAAAATGCCCGTGCGCGCCGCTGCGATATGGCCGTAGCGGAGCGAGAGCTGGGCCAAAGCCTCCTGCGTCGGGCGGCCTTGCAGCAAAAGCCAAATGCCCGCCGCCAGCCCAGTGCGATCAGCCCCTGATTTGCAATGGATCAGCGCCGGTTCTTCCATATCCTGGAAAATCCCCGCCAGCCTCAAAATACGGTCCTTATGCGGGGCGCCGCGGCTTTCAAAAGGCGCGTCTATATGCGCCAAGCCAAGCCGCGCGGCTTCGGCCCGGCTGAGTGCATCGGCGCCGCAATCGGCGCGGTTGCCCCGCAGATTGATGATGGTGCGGATACCATGATGCCGCGCTGCCTGGCGCATTTGCCAGGGCAGCGGGTGGTTGGACCGGTAAAGCCGTCCCGGCGCCACCACGCCCCAATTGCGCCACCCCAAACGCAGGATGGCGTGATCTATAAAAAGCGCATTGCCCCAGGCCGAGCCAAGCTTCACGCGGTGCTATTCCAGCCGCGCGCCGGAAATGCGAACCGCTTCCTGCCACATGGGGCGTTCGCGCTGGGCACGGGCGATCATGTCTTCCGGGGTGGACCACACGGCCTCGGCCCCCACGCGCAGGAAGCGTTCCTTCACGGCAGGGTCGGCGACAATGCGGCGTAGCGCGCCATTCACGCGTTCAATGGCGATACGCGGCGTGCCGGCGGGGAAGACAAAGCCCTGCCAGGAGGAGACAACAAAATTCGGCACCCCGGCTTCCGCCATGGTGGGCACATCCGGCATGGTCGGCCAGCGCGCGGCCGAAGTGACCGCCAAGGCACGCATCCGGCCTTCCTGAATGACAGGGATATAGGAAGCAAGGTTATCCAGCGCGGAATCGAGGTCGCCCGAAAGCATCGCGGGGATGATCTG
The DNA here is from genome assembly GCA_044236185.1 of Roseomonas sp. GTDB lineage: Bacteria > Pseudomonadota > Alphaproteobacteria > Acetobacterales > Acetobacteraceae > Neoroseomonas. Next base: position 1,641 of record JBIIGZ010000215.1, read on the forward strand.
TGCTGCACCGCGGAAGGGCACATGCGTGCCTTCCACTTGCAGGCGGGCGGCGAAAAGCGCGCCGGTCAAATGCGGTGTGGTGCCAACACCGGGCGATCCGTAGCTGAAGCCGCCACGCTTGGCGCGTATCCAGGCAATGAATTCGGCGAGGCTGCGCGATGGATTATGCTGCGCGGGAACCACGACAACATTCGGCAAATCCCAGGCAATGCCAACCGGCATGAGGTCCCGCGCCGGGTCATAGGGCAGGCGCGCATAGATGAAGTTATTGATGACCATATGCCCGACCGAGGCTATGCCCATGGTATAGCCATCGGGCGTCGCCTTGGCGGTGGCGTCAATGCCAATATTTCCACCCGCGCCAGCGCGGTTTTCGATGATGAAATTCTGCCCCAGGATCGGCTGCATCAATTCTGCATAGATGCGCACCAGCACATCGGTGGAACCACCGGGGGGCCAGGGCACGATGATCCGCACCGGGCGTACCGGCCATTCACCCTGGGCGCGGGCGATGGAGGGGGTGGCGAGCAAGGCGGCGGCCAGCAAGGGGCGGCGGCTGATCATGGGTCTTTCTCCGGCTTTAATGGCGAGAAGCTTATAAAGAGCCAGCCAGCGCCTTGCCAAGCGCGGCGGCTTTGCGGGCTTCGGGTTGGACAGGTGCTGCGAATGCGTCAATACTCCTGTCCAAACGGGGATGCGGGCAATGCCAACACGGGGCAGCAGCAATATTGCGGAAATGGCCGAGGCGCGGGCCCTGCCGGCTGGCCGCAATTTGCTGTTCCTGCGCGAAGAAGAACTCCGCCTTGCCCAGGATTTACTGTTCTTTGGCTATCGCGATTTCACCGCCGGCGCGGATGAAATTCTCGCCACGCTTGATATGGGGCGCGCGCATCATCGCGTGCTGCATTTTGTGGGACGCCGCCCAGGCATCACGGTGGGCGAATTGCTGGGCATTCTGGGCATCACGAAGCAAAGCCTGGGGCGTGTGCTGCAACCGCTGATGAGCGATGGCTATGTGGTGCAGGCGCCGGGCGAAAGTGACCGACGGCAAAGGCGCCTGACGCTGACGGAAAAAGGTGTGGCGCTGGAACGGCGCCTATTCGAACGCCAGCGAGAGACTGTGATGCGTGCCTATCGCGAAGCCGGCCCTGCCGCGGTGGAGGGCTTTCGCCGTGTCATGCGCGGGCTGATGGGGGAAGATGCGCAAGGGAGCCTCGCACGGTTGGAGGCTTCAGAGCCTGAGAGCAATAGGCGATGAGCGGTCAGGAAGATCCAGCACATATTCTGGTGGTGGATGATGATGCGCGGTTGCGCGCCCTGTTGCAGCGCTTTCTGACTGAACAGGGCTTTCGCGTCAGTACCGCTGAAAACGCCGCCACCGCGCGCGCCGCCCTGGCCGATATGGCATTTGATCTTTTGGTACTTGATGTGATGATGCCCGGCGAAACCGGGCTTGAATTGACCGCCGCGCTGCGTGCCGAGGGGCAGGAAGTGCCGATCCTGATGCTGACCGCGCGTGGCGCGCCGGATGACCGCATCGCGGGCTTGGAACAGGGCGTGGATGATTACCTGGCGAAGCCCTTTGATCCGCGCGAATTGGCACTGCGCATTCGCACCATACTGCGCCGCGCTGCGCCGGCGCCTGCCGCACCGCACAGCCTGGCGCCGATGCAGATCGGCAATCGCTGGTTTGATATTGAACGCGCGGAATTGCGCGGCCCGGATGGCATTATTCGCCTGACAGGTGGTGAGGCTGCGCTGCTGCAAGCCCTCGCGCGCCGTCCGGGTGAAATCCTGAGCCGCGAGGATATTGGCGAGGCACTCGGCACGCCTGATGCCGGCGAACGCGCGATTGATGTGCAGGTGACCAGGCTGCGCCGCAAGGTAGAGCCAGACCCGCGCGAGCCGCGCTTCATCCAGACCATTCGCCATCGCGGCTATGTCTTGAGGCCGGGGCCGTGACTCCGCTTGACCGAGGCTTGCGCCGGCTGGTGCCGCGCGGGCTTCTGGGGCGATCACTGCTGATCATTCTGGTGCCGCTGGTGATCCTGCAGGCGATTGCCTTGCAGCTTTTCTATGGCAGCCATCTGGATGTGATTTCGCGCCGCCTGGCGGCTGGTGTTGCAGGTGATGTCGCGATGGTGGTTGGCCTGCTGGAACGCGAAACGGAAGCTGAGGATCGCAGCTGGATTTTCCGCGAAGCTTCCTGGCGGCTCAATCTTTCCTTGGCTTATGAGGCGGGCGCAAGGCTTGCTTCGGTAGGAGGGCGGCCCGCTGCCCTGCCCTGGCTGCCCTTGGAGGAAGATTTGACGGCAGCGATGCAGGAACGTGTGCGCCTGCCCTTTGATGCCGATTGGCAAAGTGATCCGCGCAGCGTGATCATTCGCGTGCAGATGGCGGATGGCGTTCTGCATGTGGAAGTGGCGCGGAAGCGCCTTTTCAGCGGCACGATCTATCTTTTTGTCATTTGGTTGGTGGGGTCTTCGCTGCTGCTGTTTTTGGTGGCGGCGATTTTTATGCGCAATCAGGTGCGTGCATTGCGCAAGATTTCCGCAGCGGCCGAGGCTTTCGGCATGGGCCGCACGGTAGGGCCGATGAAGCCCGAAGGCGCGGCTGAAGTGCGCCAGGCCGCGACCGCCTTCAACCGCATGGAAGAACGCATCAGCCGTTTTGTGGATAGCCGGACGGAAATGCTGGCCGGTATCAGCCATGATTTGCGCACGCCACTCACGCGGCTGCGGTTAGGCCTTGCCATGCTGCCGGAAGCCGTGCGCGAAGATGCCGCCGCAATGACCGAAGATGTGGAGGAGATGGATCGCCTGATCGGTGTTTACCTGGCCTTTGCGCGCGGTGAGGGCGTGGAGCAACCCGAAGAAACCGACCTGGCCGCCTTGCTGCGCGGCGTTGTCGCCCAGCAATCACGCGGTGGCGCGGCAATACCTTTTGCGGGGCCGGACACGTTCCTGATGGAACTTCGTGCGGGCGCGATGCGGCGCTGCTTTGGCAATCTGCTGCATAATGCCCGCAAGCACGCCACGCGCGTGACGGTGACCTTGGCGAAACAGCCGCGCGGCCAGAATGGCATTTGGGCCGATATTGCGATTGATGATGATGGGCCGGGCATTCCGGCCGCATCCCGTGAAGACGCCTTCAAGCCGTTCACCACTCTTTCCGGGGGTGGAACGGGGCTCGGGCTTGCGATTGCGCGCGATATTGCCCGCGCGCATGGCGGCGATGTGTTTCTGGAAGATAGTCCCTTGGGTGGGCTGCGCGCGCGTATTCGCGTGCCGGGGTAGAGCGCGTTGCGTTCACATCGGTTCACGCAACTCGCTCCAGACCCCTGTTTTTTCGAGCATCTTCACGCGTTCAGATGATTCCATCCGAACGCGATCTGCTCTAGGTCACAAACTCATAAAGGGGATTCCTTGGGCGAGCGAGTTGTGATTCAAAGTCCGGGGAGGAATTTCGATGCACGCTCGCCGGTACGAACTGACGGATTTCGAGTGGTCGATCATCTCGCCGC
>JBIIGZ010000216.1:0-5124 GCA_044236185.1 Roseomonas sp.
CGCCGAGTGCCGCCAGAACCGAAAGCGGCAGCAACCAGATCAGGAAGTAATGCTGATAGAATTGCCCGGGCAGGACAACAGCGAATGTCGCCGCGACAAACCAGATCATGCCGAATTGCCTGAGCCGCGAGAGCGGCCCTTGGCGATTGCGCGGGCGGATCAGCGCGGGCAGCGTCAGCAGAAAAGCCCATAGCAGCAACAAGGCCGCCACCAGCGCGAAGCGGAAGGAATCCGCCGCACTCAGCCGCGTGCCGGCGTAACGCAGCGGCGCCAGGAAAGCGCCTTCCAACAAGTAGTGAAACTCACCGCGCAGCGCATAGGCCAAGGCGAAAAGCAGGGTGGGCGTGGCGCAGATCGCCGCATAGGCCACGGCCATGGCAGCCAGGCGCGGCAGGCTGATCAGCCCCAGCCGAAGCGCGGGCAGCACCAAGATCAACCAGGCCAGCGAGCCTTCAAAAAACGTGACCGGCTTGATCGTGAGCGCGAAGCCAATAAGCCCCCCCATCATCGCCAAATCACGCCAGCGCGGCGCCTTGCTGCGTTCCAAAGCATCCACCGCGCCGCGCAGCCCAAGCGCCATGGCCCAGCCAATCAAGGGTGCAAAAAGAATTTCCGTATTGGTGGCAAGCCCGCCCAATAGCCCGCTATGCGCGATATAAAGAACGCCGGCCGCAAGCCCCAAGGCGGGCGATCCACCCGCATAGCGCACGGCATGGAAAAGTGCCGAGGCTGTTGCCGCGACACAAGCTGCGCCAAGCACGCGCAGCACCCAGATATCATCGCCGAAAATCGCCATGAACACGGCGAAGATCGCGGGTGCCCCCACCGGGTGCATGTCCCATACCGCGACCAGCGGCCAACCGCCGCGCAGCCATTCCCGCGCCTGGAGCATATAAAGCCCCTCATCCGTATCAATCACGGCGGCGACGAAGGAAAAGCTCCGCAACAACAGTGCAAGCACGAAAAAGAACAGAGGCAACAGCGCCGGGTGGCGCCAGCGCCGGTCAATGAAGTCTGCCTGCAACATGCGTGCGATTACAGCGCTGGGCGCAGATCCTTCCAAGGCGCGGCACGCTCATAGGCGGCAGCGGCGCGGTAGATGGCAGCCTCCCCAAAGCTTGGCCCGACCAATTGCAGGGAAAGCGGCAGGCCTTCTGCTCTGGAAATGCCGCACATCATGGTCATGGCCGGATGGCCGGTGACATTGAAGGGCGTGCGCGCCTGGCGCGGATAGGTGATCTCCACCGCTTCCGCATCATCAATCTTGCAGGCGGCATCCATGGAAGATGCGGTCAGCAGTAAATCCACTTCCGCGAATGCGGCTTCAACCGCAGCCACCAATTCGCGCCGGCGGCGCTGCGCCTGCACGTAATCCTCGGCGCGCATGAAAAGCCCCGGCAGCAGGCGGCGCAGCGTCAGGTTCGCGTAATCACCCGGCCTTTCGCGCAACCATTTGCCATGAATGGCGGCTGATTCCGCCATCAGGATGGCGCGATTGACGCCGGCGAATTCATTGAGCGAGGGGAGCGTGATGGTCTTGATCTTCGCCCCTTCCTTCGCGAGCAGCTTGGCGGCGGCATCCAGCGCCGCAGCCATTTCGGCTGAAGCGGGCTGATCCTTCTCATGGAAATGCCGGACATAACCGATGGTGAGGCCGCTCAGCCCCTTCTTCATCTGCCGCGCATAGTTTTCCGGCTTATGCGCAGCACTACCGGGATCAGCCGCATCATGCCCGGCCATCATGCCAAGCAGCAGCGCGTTATCGGCAACCGTGCGTGTCATCGGCCCCACATGATCCAAAGTGAAGGCAAGCGGGAAGACGCCTCGGCGAGACACCAGGCCGTAGGTCGCCTTCATGCCGACAATGCCGCAATGGCTGGCCGGGTGGCGCACGGAACCGCCGGTATCGGTGCCAAGCGCGGCGGGCAGGATATTGGCGCCAACGGCCGCGCCGGAACCGGAAGACGACCCGCCCGGATGATGCGCCGTATTCCAGGGGTTGCGTGCGGGCGGGAAGGGCAGATCAAAGGCCGGGCCGCCAATCGCGAATTCATGGGTCGCGAGCTTGGCCGGAAAAATCGCCCCCGCAGCCCGCAGCCGTGCCACCACGGCTGCATCGGCGCTTTTTTGGTTATCCAGCAGAATGCGCGAGTGGCAGGTGGTGGGGTGCCCCGCTATATCAATAATGTCCTTGAGGCCCACCGGGAGGCCATCCAACGCCGAACGCTGGCCGCTGCGGGCGATGCGCCGCCCGGCTTTCACCGCCTGTTCGCGTGCTTCATCCCAAAGCGGGCGCACAATGGCATTGACCCTGCCGCCCACATCTTCTGCCCGTGCGTGCAGGGCATCGAGGTATTCCGCGGGTGAGAAACGCCGCCGCGCAATGCCGGCAGAGGCTTCGGTCAGCGAAAGCTCATGCAAGGCCTTCATGCGCGTGACCCCTTGGCGGGGAGTGGCGCGGCATAGGCCGGCATGGGTTCGGCGGTTTCATCGGCAGGCCGCGTGAAGGCGCCGGCCATGCGGCGCGATGCGGCAATGGCTTCAGCCACCTCCTTGGGATGGGTCTTGAGCCCAGCGGTAATGCCCGCCGCGCGGGCCAGGATTTCTTCTTCGGTCATTTGGATGGAAGCCCCCATGCTGAAGGCCTTAGCCTGCCGCAAAACTGTCGCTCCTGAAACCCTGGGCTGCGTGAAAAACAAGGGTTGCTTCCGATATAGGCTGCCGCCTTAGGTGCTTCTGAAGCCGCCAGCGACAATCGCTTGCCGCAACCATTTAGCGTAGCTAACGTCCACCTTTCGCAATAACCTTGGAGGAGCTAGCACCATCATGCCCGTACCATTGATTGCCGCCGCCATAGCCACCATCGGAACGGCCTTCGCGCAGCGCGGTCTCGACATTTTGGGTAGCCTTTTCCGGGGTGCGCTCGACAAGGGCACGCAGGAGGTTGCGGATCTCATCAAGGATAAGACGGGCATTGACGTGAACAATGTCGCCGATGGCAAGCTGGATGATGCGCAATGGGCCAAGCTCAAGGAATTTGAATTCGAATACCAGTCGCGGTTGCTGGAATACCAGCAGAGCATGGAAGCGAGCCGGCTTGAGGAGGAACGCCTGCACCAGGCGGATCGGGCCGATGCGCGGAGCATGCAGAAGGAAGCGCTGAAGCAGGATGACATATTTTCAAAGCGATTCATTTATTATTATGCTATCGGCATTACCATTTTGACGTTTCTATTTGTTTTTCTCGCTGCCTTTGGACCCAAGATTGATCCCACTTCTGCAAATGCGCGCATCATTGATACCGTTCTCGGCTTTCTGCTCGGTGTCTCGCTCTCAGCCATGATTCAATACTTCTTCGGCTCCAGCGCAGGCAGTTCACGCAAGAGCGAAGTGATCGATCAGCAACTCAGGGAAGCCATGCACAACACCGCATCGCGCAGTCAGGGGCAGGAAAGGGGTCAGCCATGAGCCTCGTTCGCCAACAAAACATCTTCCTGCTGCAAGTCGCGGAATTGATCCGAAAGGCCGCTGAACTGGGTTTTGTTGTCTCGGGTGGCGAATTGTATCGAACGGTTGAACAGCAGGCCATTCACCTGAAGGCCGGCCGCAGCAAGACGCTGAACAGCCAGCACCTCAAGCGTCTTGCGATTGATCTGAACTTCTTTCTGCCGACGCCGGATGGCGCGCTGACATTGACCTATGATGTCGAAGCCTTGCGACCCTTGGGCGAATATTGGGAATCGCTCGATTCCGCCAATCGTTGGGGTGGCAAGTGGAACTTCAAGGATACGCCGCATTTTGAACGCCAGGAAGCCGCAGAACAATCAGCGGCACCGCAAGCGCCTTTGCCCGCAACGCCCGCCGCGCAGGCTTCACTGTCAATCCAGACAATTGCGAGCGTAGCTGCCAGCGTCTGGCGTGGTAAGGGCCTATTGCAGTCAACGGTCGGGCGGAATGGCACCAATCTGCGTGATGATGTTGAAACGGTGCAGATGCTGCTGAACCTCTGCCACACCAGTAATCGCGTGGCCTTGGATGCGCCGCTTAAGCTTGATGGGGCTTTTGGCAACAATACGCTGAAGGCGATGATGGAATTCCAGCGCAGCAGCCTTGGCGTGACTGAACCGGATGGCTTTGTGCGCCCGGATGATCAATGCGTGAAGTCCATGTGTGAAAGCCTGCCCGCGGCCTTCAATGCGGAGCTTTTGGGCTTCATCTATCTGCGTGCCGGAGCAGAGGATATCGCGGAATTCGCCCCGGCGCTGGAACGCGAAATGGCCGCCAGGAATATCGATTCCCCGCTGCGGCGCGCGCATTTCCTGGCGCAAATCGGCCATGAAAGTGGGGAGTTGAGATTTCGTACCGAGCTTGCCTCCGGCAACGCCTATAATGGCCGGACCGACCTGGGCAATGACCAGCCAGGCGATGGGCCGCGATTCAAGGGGCGCGGATTGATCCAGCTGACCGGCAAGGCCAATTACAAATCATTCGGACGTTCCATTGGGCGTGAGGCCGAGATCATGGCAGACCCCGATATGGTCGCGCGTGATCCGAACCTTTGTGTGCGGGCTGCAGGCTGGTTCTGGGAAAGCCGGCACCTCAATAATTTTGCCGATCGAAATGATCTGAATGAGGTGACCAGAAGGGTCAATGGCGGCTTCAATGGCTTGGAAGACCGCCGCCGCCTGCTTAAACGCGCCATGGCCCTTCTCTAGCCCGCGCAGTTCATCGCGGGCCATCGCCGCGCCTCTGGAACCCTGGATGTGGGGCAAAAATGGGGTGAGGCACAAAGACCTCACCCCAAAGAGCATCCAAAATGCGGGATGTTGGCGCCGTTCGAGAAATTCGACGCCGTTGGGAGAGACTTTGTCGCTTCAATTCCGGCGACAGAATGGAGTGTAGCCGCGAAAGATTGCTGTTCGGTTTCGATGGTGGCGATTTCCCGCGCCTGCATTCTCCGCTAAACCCGGTCCATGCCCTCCGCCGCCCCCAACCTCCCCCTTGCCGGCCTCAAGCTCGTGGAGCTTGGCCATTACATTGCCGCCCCTTTCGCCACGCGCCTGCTGGCTGATTTGGGCGCTGAGGTGATCAAGGTCGAACCGCCGGGCGGGGACCCGGTGCGGG
>JBIIGZ010000069.1:0-16667 GCA_044236185.1 Roseomonas sp.
TGTGCTGGTATCGCCAAGCCCATCTACCTCATTCGCCGCGATCTTGCGCAGGATGCGGCGCATGATCTTGCCGGAACGGGTTTTCGGCAGGCCGGGCGCCCATTGAATGGCATCCGGTGTCGCAATGGGCCCGATTTCCTTGCGCACCCAGGCCACCAATTCCTTGCGCAAAACGTCTGTTGGCTCAACGCCTGCCTTCAGCGTGACATAGGCGTAGATGCCCTGGCCCTTGATGTCATGCGGCATGCCAACCACGGCTGCTTCTGCAACGGCGGGGTTCGCCACCAGCGCGCTTTCAATCTCGGCCGTGCCCATGCGGTGGCCGGCGACATTGATCACATCATCAACGCGGCCCGTGATCCAGTAATAGCCATCCGCATCACGCCGCGCGCCATCGCCGGTGAAATACATGCCCTTGAAGGTCGAAAAATATGTCTGTACGAAGCGTTCATGATCGCCATAGACCGTGCGCATCTGCCCGGGCCAGCTATCCAGAATTACCAGATTGCCCTCAGTCGCACCCTCCAGCAGCTTGCCCTCACCATCCACCAAAGCCGGCTTCACACCGGGCAGCGGCAGCGTGGCGGAGCCGGGCTTTTGCGCGACCGCACCAGGCAAGGGAGAGATCAAAATACCGCCGGTTTCCGTCTGCCACCAGGTATCCACAATCGGGCAGCGGGAATCGCCGACGACGCGATAATACCAAAGCCATGCTTCGGGATTGATCGGCTCACCCACACTGCCCAAAATCCGCAGGCTGGAACGGTCATGCTTTTGCACCGGTGCCTCACCATCGCGCATCAGGGCACGAATCGCGGTGGGCGCAGTGTAGAAAATATTCACCTTGTGCTTGGCCACCACCTGCCAGAAGCGCCCTGAATCCGGCCAGCTCGGCACGCCTTCAAACATCAGCGTGGTCGCGCCATTCGCGAGCGGCCCATAGACAATATAGCTATGCCCGGTCACCCAGCCGACATCAGCGGTGCACCAATAAATCTCACCATCGCGGTAATCGAAAACCTTTTCATGCGTATAGGATGCCCAGACCATATAGCCGCCGGTCGTGTGCAGAACACCTTTCGGCTTGCCCGTACTGCCTGACGTGTAAAGGATGAAAAGCGGATCTTCCGCGCCCATTGGTTCGGGTTCGCATGTTTCAGGCTGGCCGGCGGTGATCGCATCCCACCAATGATCGCGGCCGGACATCATCTCGACATTGCCGCCGGTATTGCGCGCGACAATCACGTTCTTGATGGATGAACAACTCAGCAGCGCTTCATCCGCATTCACCTTCAGCGGCACGCGCCGGCCACCGCGCCGGCCTTCATCGGCGGTGATCAACATGACGCATTCGGAATCCTGAATGCGTGATGCCAGGCTGTCAGGTGAAAACCCGCCAAAGACGATGGAATGAACAGCACCAACCCGCGCGCAGGCCAACATGGCGACGGCGGCTTCCACGATCATCGGCAGATAGATGCAAACGCGATCACCCTTCTTCACGCCAAGCTTGCGCATGGCATTGGCCAGTTTGCAGACGCGCGCATGCAATTCGCGGTAGGTCACCTTGGCATCCGCGGCCGGATCATCGCCTTCCCACAGGATCGCCACCTGATCACCCCGCGCGGCCAAATGCCGATCCAGGCAGGAGACTGAGGCATTCAGCACCCCATCCTCAAACCATTTGATCGAAACATTGCCGTTGAAATCAGTGTTCTTGATTTTGGTCGGCGCCTTCATCCAGGCGATACGCTGGGCTTCATCGCGCCAGAAGGCTTCGGGGTCTTTCGCCGCCGCGTCATACATGGCCGCGCGCTCAGCTTCCGTCACACGCGCCTTGGCGACGATTTCGGGTTTCAGCGCGATCAATTCATCAGCCATGCCTGGGTCCTCTCCCTTAACGTCTTGCTATCGGGGGAATTTGCGTCCGGGCTTTGCGAAACGTCAATCTTTGCGGGCCGGGGTAGCGCCAGAAAAGCAAAAGACCCGCCTTTTTGGGGCGGGCCTTCCACTGGCCGGCGGGCGGGGGCGCATCCGCCCGCCGGTTCTGCTGTTACTTCAGCGGGTGGCGCCGCCCGCAGGCGCTGCCGGGGTCACCGCGCGAACCCGGTCATTGCCCTGATGGCCGCGTACTTGGCCATGGTTGGCGTCACCGGGCTTGGCGGCGGCCGGGGCCTGCGCGGCGGGGCGGCTGCCCTGCGCCGGGGCGGTGCTGGCCGTCCCCTGGGCGAGGGCCGCGCCCGTCAGCGCGAAAGCAAGGCCGGTGGCGAGAAGTGAGGTCTTCGTCATGTAGCGCATCTTGTCCTCCTTATGTTTGAACCGTGCGCCAGGAGATATGACCCTACCGGCAAGGCAGCCCTGCGACGAAGGCAAGGTATTTTCAGGACTTTTGCGGCGGCGCCGTGGCGGGCATGGCGCGATTGCGGCGGATGAAAAGCCGACTAATTCCGCGGCAGACGCGGCGCCGTTGGCGCATCCGGATTCTGCGCGCGATGGCGCAGCAGATGATCCGCCAGCACCAGCGCCATCATTGCTTCCCCAACCGGTACCGCACGGATGCCAACGCAGGGGTCGTGGCGGCCCTTGGTGACGATGTCCACATCCTGCCCGAAGCGATCCACCCCAAGGCGGGGTTCCAGGATGGAACTGGTCGGCTTCACCGCAAAGCGGGCCACAATCGGCTGGCCGGTGCTGATCCCGCCCAAAACGCCGCCAGCATGATTGGCCTGGAAGGCGACCAAGCCCCCTTCGCCCATGCGCATTTCATCCGCATTGGCCGTGCCGGTCAGCGCGGCGGCGGCGAAGCCATCGCCAATCTCAACGCCCTTGACGGCATTGATGCCCATCAGTGCGCCGGCCAGATCGGCATCAAGCTTGCCGTAAATGGGGGCACCCAGGCCGGGGGGCACACCTTCTGCGACGATCTCGATCACCGCGCCCACTGAATTGCCGGATTTACGCAGCGCCAAAAGCTGTTCTTCCCAGCGCGCGGCGGCAGTACGGTCCGGGCAGAAAAAATCGTTTTCCTCGACCGCCGCCCAATCCCAATTGGCGCGGTCCACCGCATCGCCGCCCATGGCGACCAAGGCGCCCCTGATCCGTACGCCATCGCCCAGCACCTTGCGCGCAATGGCGCCGGCAGCAACGCGCATCGCGGTTTCCCGCGCGCTGGAACGCCCGCCGCCACGATAGTCGCGAATGCCATATTTCAGTTCATAGGCAATATCGGCATGGCCGGGGCGAAAGCGATCCTTGATTTCCCCGTAATCCTTGCTGCGCTGGTCTGTGTTTTCGATCAGCAGGGAGATCGGTGTGCCGGTGGTCTGGCCTTCAAACACGCCAGACAGAATCCGTACCTGATCCGCTTCCTGGCGCTGTGTCACGAATTTGGACTGCCCAGGCCGGCGCCGATCCAGGAAGGGCTGGATATCGGCTTCCGAAAGCGTCAGGCGTGGCGGCGCGCCATCCACCACGCAGCCAATCGCAGGCCCATGGCTTTCGCCCCAGGTGGTGACGCGGAAAAGATGGCCGAAACTGTTATGCGACATGGGGGAGGGGTCTATCCCGCCCCCTGCCTTGCGACAAGCGCCGCGTGATGCGCTGCCTCAGGCTGCGCGGAGCCGGGATGAGAGTGAAATCACGTCCTGCTGCAACGCTGCGCTTTGCCGAGCCATTGCCTCTGCCTGGGTGTCGAGCACTGCCACCGGCGTCCCGGCGGCCTCCATGCCGCCCTGCACCTTGGCGACCGCACCGGCAACCGCCGTGGCACCCTCGGCCGCGGCGGCGATGCCCTGGGCGATTTCCCGTGTCGCCGCACCTTGCTGTTCAATGGCGCGGGCGGCTTCGGCGGCGATTCCATCAATGCGCTGCACTACCTGAGCGATGCCTTGAATCGCCGCCACCGCTTCGGTGGAGGTGTTGCGGATTTCCTGCACCTGACGGGAAATCTCATCCGTCGCCTTGGCGGTCTGGGTCGCGAGTGCCTTCACTTCGGAAGCCACCACAGCGAAGCCCTTGCCCGCATCACCCGCGCGCGCCGCTTCGATAGTGGCATTCAGCGCCAGAAGATTGGTCTGGCCCGCGATGGCGGTGATCAGCTTCACCACATCGCCGATCTTCTCCGCCGCACCGGATAGCCCCTGCACAATGGCATCGGTGCGGCTGGCATCCGTTACGGCCTGCGCCGCGATGGTGGCCGAGGCGCGGATTTGTTCGGAAACCGACGCAACCGTTGCAGTCAATTCTTCCGCCGCTGCCGCGACCTTGCCGGTTTCCTCCCGCGCGCGGTCGGCGCTGGCGCCAATGCCAGTGGTGGCTTGCTGCGCGGTCGCTTGGGCTTCTGTCAGCGCGGCCAGAGTCGTGCGGCTGGTGGCCGCGTCCTGCGCCAGGCTTTGCAGCCGCGGCGTGATGTCCGCTTCCAGCATTTGTGCGGTTTCGGTGCGCAGCGCAGCATGGTCGGCTTGCAGCCGTGCCAGCGCGGCCTTGGCTTCATCCCGCGCGGCATGGGCGCTGATGAGGTCAGCGCGGAGGGTGGCAAGCATGCCGGTATCGGGCCGCTTTTCCGCAACGGCGGGGATGCTACGGCGGCGCGTGAGGAAGGCGGTGAGTGCGGCCAAGGCCAGGGCAAGCGCACCAAGCCCGATGGGCAGCATTTGTGCTGGCAGGCGCTGTGGCTGAGCGGGGCGGCTGCGCTTGGCTTCCTCAGCGGCGATGCTCAGCACTGGGCCAATGCTTGCCTGAAAGCGTGTTCCAGCTTCCGTCAGCCGCGCGGCAGCGGTGGCGACATCCTGACCGGACGCCATTTCGCGCGCCCGGCGCGCAGAGGGTGCTTCCAGTGCCTCATGAGCGCGCTGCAGGGCTGATGCAGCCTCACGCAATGGCTGATAGCGTGGCGCGTCTCCCAATCCGGTCATGGCGGTGCGTAGCTTCACCAAAGCGGCATTCTGCGCGGTGATCAGGGCCTGATGCGCGGCATCGTCGCGGGCTGTGCTGAAGCGATTGATGAGGCCGACAAGTTCCTCTGCCGCGCTGCGTGCGCTGAGCAGGGCAGCCTGGCGGGGGATTTCATTATTGGCGAGCAAGCCGCGCGGCCTGGGCGTCTGGCCACGCGTAGCGGGTGCCCCATTCATCGCACGGTTGATTTCCTGGCCCACCTCATCAATGGCGGGCAGTAAGGCAGCGCGGAATACGCGATGTGCCGCGCCAAGTGCCGCGATTTGGCGTTCCGCTTCCTGGCGTGCCTTTTGTTCGGCTTCCAGCGCCGCTCCAAGCTGGCGAAGCGCCGTGGCAAGGCCAGTGCTGGCTGTCTGGACCGCAGCGGGAATCTGCGCATTGCCCCGCAGCAGCGCATTCAGGCGGTCTTCCGCCTGGCGCGCCCGGCGCCCGGCTTCGGCCAATTCCGCATCGGATCGCGCCAGCAGCATGGGTGGCACCGCGCCGGAAAGCTGCGTGGCACGTTCGGCGATATCCAGGCTGCGCGCCAACATCGGCAGGCGCGGATCGGCGGGCGGGGCCGGCAGGCTTTGCGGCAGGCCATACATAATGCCTGCGGTGCCCAAGGCGGTCAGCCCGGCAACAAGGCCAAGCCCCAAGAAAGAGCGTTTGTGGGAAGGCGCTTGGGTGATGGAGGCCATCGGATTTTCCGTACCAGCATGATCGAGGAATGGAAGCGCATGTTAGGCGAAATTCCTGAACAGGCGGTGAGGAAGAACGCGCATTTTCCAGCCAATTTTTTGATATAGACTCACCCAAATTTAGGAAATGTTATGCGATGCTGCTTTCTTCGGCATTTCAAAAAACGGCATTTATTGAGAAATTTTCACGCTTGCCTTCAGGGCTTCTTCATCAAAGCCTCCTAACATTCATCTGTCATCTGAATTGTTCCGAGGCAGGCAGGTGCGCGGCGTCCTCAGCTAGCTGGAACTCACGAATTTTTCGCACCCGCATGCGCCCTTGGAACGAAAGTATGGCTTTTGGAAACGCTAAGGGGACCAGGAGACCCAAATGTTACGAATTCGGCCTTTGGCCATTGTCATGAGCCTTGCCCTGGCGGCTGCCTCGGGCCTTGCGCTGCTGTCCTTCCTGATGATGCAGAATGCCTTCAGCGATGCGCGCAGCGCCTATCAGAACCAGCATCTTTCCTATCGCCTGGCGGATGAATTGCGCCAGAGCTCGGACGACATCACACGTAATGCGCGCACCTATGTGGTGACTGGCGATCCGAAATGGGAAGAACAATTCCTGTCGGTGATTGCCATTCGCAATGGCGAAAAGCCGCGCCCGGTGGATTATCACCGTATTTATTGGGATTTCGTGGCGGCGACCGGCCGTGCGCCGCGCCCGGATGGCGCGCGTATCCCGCTGCAACAAATGATGCGCGAAGCAGGCTTCTCGGAAGCGGAATTCGCGCTGCTGCGTCAGGCGCAGCAGAATTCGGATGCGCTGATCCAGCTTGAAACGGTTGCGATCAATGCCGCCAAGGGTATTTTCGCGGACTCTGAAGGCAAGTTCACCGTCCGGCGTGACCCCGATTTCGCCATGGCGCGTGACCTGATGCATGGCGCGGATTACCACCGCTTCAAGGCCGATATTATGGGTCCGATTGACCAATTCTATGTGGCCCTTGAAGAGCGCTTGGCGTCCACCATTCGTGCTGCCGAAGATCGGGTTGCCTATTGGCGTGCCATCCTAGGTATCGCGGTGGCGATGATTCTGGCGGTTTCCGCTGCTGCAGCCTGGTTGCTGGTGCTGCGCATCTCGAAGCCACTCGATCAGCTTTCCGGCTCCATGGATAAGCTTGCGAAGGGTGATCTTGGTGTTGGCATTCCGCATGCCAGCCGCGCGGATGAAATCGGCGACATGAGCCGCGCCACCACCATCTTCCGTGATGGCCTGGTGGAAACGGCGAAGCTGCGTGAAGCGGAAGCCAAGCGCGGTGCGGAATTGGAATCCGCACGCCGTGCCGCCATTCAGGAAATCGCCAATGACCTGGAAAAGGCCATCGGCCAATCCGTCTCAGCGCTTTCTGACAATTCCGCCAGGCTTGTGGTCGAAGGCGGCAAGGTGGCCGGCACCACCGATACCGCGCTGACCCAGGCCCGCACCGCAGCGCATGAAGGGACGGAAGCCAATAACGGCATCCAAAGCGTCTCGGCGGCAGCGGAACAGCTTACTGTTGCCATTTCCGAAGTCTCGGCACGCGTGAATGCCGTGGCGCAGACGGCGCGCAGTGCCGCTGATGAGGCTGATCGCGTCACTTCCCTGATTGATGGGCTGAATGCGGCATCGGTCAGGATCAATGACGTGACTGGGCTGATCGGGTCCATCGCGGCGCAGACCAATCTTCTGGCGCTGAATGCCACTATCGAATCTGCCCGCGCGGGTGAAGCCGGCAAGGGCTTTGCTGTGGTGGCCTCGGAAGTGAAGAACCTGGCCGCGCAATCGGCCAAGGCGACTGAAGGCATTCAGGGCGAAATCAGCGCCATGCAGTCCATCATCTCGGATGTGGTTGAAGTGATCCGCGAAATCGTGGTCCGCATCAGCCAGCTCAACAACGAAAACGGCGCCATTGCTGCGGCGGTGGAAGAACAATCCGCCACAACGGCGGAAATCGCCTCAAGCCTGCGTTCCGCCGCTTCTTCGGTGGGTTCGTTGGAAGGCTCTATCGGTCTTGTTTCCACCATGACCGAGGATACCGGCAAGGCGATTGGCACCATCAACAATGCCACCAAGTCACTTGCTGATGAGGCGGTGCAGTTGCGTGGTGCCACGCAATCACTGATCCAGCGCCTGCAAGCGGCCTGATTGGCGACATCAAAAAAGCGCGGCCCAAGCTTTCGGGCCGCGCTTTCTATGGCTTCAAACCGTGGAAATATCCGGCGCGTCGGGGTTCTTCATGCCGACAATATGATAACCGCTATCCACATGATGCACTTCACCGGTAACGCCGCCGGAAAGATCGGACAGCAAATACAGGCCCGCGCCGCCCACTTCTTCAATCGTCACATTGCGCCTGAGCGGTGAATTATACTGGTTCCACTTCAGAATATAGCGGAAATCACCAATGCCACTCGCGGCCAGAGTCTTGATCGGTCCAGCGCTGATCGCATTCACGCGAATGCCGGCTTCCCCCAAATCGGTCGCCATGTAGCGCACGCTGGCTTCCAATGCGGCCTTGGCCACACCCATCACATTGTAGTGAGGTATCACGCGTTCGGCGCCCAGATAGGAAAGGGTCAGTTGCGCCCCGCCCGGTTTCATCAGCGCGGCAGCACGGCGACCCACGGCCACGAAGGAATAGCAGGAAATATCCATTGCCTGCAGAAAAGCATCGCGCGGCGTGTCCAGATACCGCCCGCGCAGATACTGCTTATCGGCAAAGCCAATGGCATGAACCAGGAAATCCAGCCCGCCCCAGGCCCGTTCCACCGCGCCAAAGGCGGCATCCATGTCGGCGTCGTCGGCCACGTCGCAGGGCACAACAAGGCTCGATCCCAGGCTTTCCGCCAAGGGGCGCACGCGTTTTTCCAGCGCTTCCCCCTGATAGGTAAAGGCGACCTCTCCCCCTTGGGCGGCGATGGCCTGCGCAATGCCCCAGGCAATGGAACGGTCATTCGCTACCCCCATGATCAGGCCGCGCTTGCCGGCCATCAGGGTGCCTTTGGGAATGCTGAGTGCTGGTTCCGCGTCGTTCATCGGGTGATGGACCATCCGGCTAAATCTATGCGCGCCCTCTGCCATGGCGCCGGATGGTGGGCAAGGGCCTTGTCCTTTCCCAAAGCGTCCCGATACAGGGCATGACAAGGAGAACCCAATGGACGGCACCACGACCACCACCGAAGACCCCTATGCCCTGTTTCAGGATTGGATGGCGGAGGCCACCAAGGGCGAGATCAATGACCCGAATGCTGTCTGCCTGGCGACCGCCACGCCGGATGGCAGGCCATCGGCCCGGATGGTGCTGCTGAAGGGCGTGGATGCGCGCGGCTTTGTTTTCTACACCAATCTGGAAAGCCGCAAGGGCGGCGAATTGGCCGCCAATCCCTTTGCCGCGCTCTGTTTCCACTGGAAGACGCTCCAGCGCAGCATTCGCGTGGAAGGCCAGGTGGAAGCGGTTTCGGATGCTGAGGCGGATGCCTACTACGCCTCCCGCGCGCGCACATCCCGGCTTGGGGCTTGGGCGTCCAAGCAATCGCGCCCGCTGGAAAGCCGTTTTGCGCTGGAAAAGGCGGTGGCGGAATATGGGCTGAAATATGCGGTGGGCGAGATCCCGCGCCCGCCCTTCTGGTCCGGCTTTCGCGTATTGCCGGCGCGGATTGAATTCTGGCGCGATATGCCCTTCCGGCTGCATGAACGCCGCGTTTTTCACCGGGATGGTACTGGGTGGCAGCTTGAGGCGCTCTATCCGTGAAGGCTTCGGGCCGCATTCCCCCCGCCCAGGCGGAGGTTGCGGCCTTCCTTGCCGGTTTGGCCGGCGCTGAGCCGATTGAGACGCATATCTCGGCGGTTTTCGTCGGGCGTGACACCGCCTGGAAGATGAAAAAGGCCGTCGCTTTGGGGTTTCTGGATTTCAGTACGCTGGCAGCACGGGCGCATTTCTGCCGGCGGGAGTTGGAGTTGAACCAGCCCGCCGCTACCGGGATTTACCGCGATGTGGTGGCCATTACCCGCGCCCCGGATGGCAGCTTGCAGGAAGGCGGTGGGGGTGAGGTGGTGGAATGGGTGCTCCGCATGGCGCCCATCCCAGCCGAGGATTTCCTGGATGCGGTGGCGGCGCGGGGCGCGCTGACGCCCGAACTTCTGGATGTCTTGGGCGATAGGGTTTTCGCGCTGCACCAGGCCGCGCCGCCAGTCGCGGGGTTGGACGCCCCGGCCGCCATGGCGGAAGTGCTGACCGGCAATCTGCGCGCTGCCCGTGCGGCGGGTTTGCCCCAAGCCGCCCTTGCGCCTTTGGCCGTGCAGTTTCAGGCGGCGCTTGAAGGTGCTGCGCCAAAATTGGCCGCCCGAGCCGCTGAAGGGCGCATCCGGCGCTGCCATGGCGATCTGCATTTGGGGAATCTGTGCCTCTGGCAAGGCAAGCCCACCCCCTTTGACGCTTTGGAATTCGATGAGGCGTTGGCGCGGATTGATACGGGCTATGACCTTGCCTTTCTGCTGATGGATCTGGACCGGCAGGCGGGGCGCGCGGCGGCGAATCGCGTACTCAACCGGTATTTGGCGCGTTCGGGCGATTATGGGGTGCTTGGGCTTTTGCCGTTCTGGCTTGGGCTTCGCGCCCTGGTGCGCGCGCATGTGGAAGCCGCGCGCGGGCGGGATAGTGCGCCGTTGTTGCGGGCGGCTGCTAACTATTTGGCACCGCCGCTGCCGCGACTGATTGCGGTCGGCGGGTTGCAAGGCACCGGCAAATCCACCCTGGCGCGCGGCTTGGCCCCCGCGCTTGGCGCTGCCCCGGGCGCGCTATTGTTGCGTTCAGACGAACTCCGCAAACGCCATTTTGGACTGGCACCGGAATCGCCCTTGCCCAGCACCGCCTATACCGAGGCCATCAGCACCGCCATACATGAAGAATTATTCATGATTGCCGAAGCCGCGCTGCGCCAAGGCCATGCGGTGGCGGTGGATGCGATGTTTTTGGACGCGGCGCATCGGCAAAAGGCGGCGCAAATCGCGGCGCGTATCGGCGTACCCTTCCAAGGTTTTTGGCTTGAAGCGCCTATGGAAATCCTGAAATCCCGCATCCTGGCACGGCGCGGCGATGCCTCGGATGCGACCATCGCTGTACTGGAACGCGCGGCTCAGGCGGATCCCGGCGCGATAGATTGGCTCAGGTTGGATGCGACAGACGATGCGCTGGCAGTAGCGCGCAAGGCCCTTGGTGCGGCGGGCTGAAATATGTGCTAATCGATCCCACATCTGGGACGACGTAAAACAAAACCAAAGTCACGAGGAGGCATGGCCATGGCCTATCGCCGTCTATTGCTGCCGCTGACGGGCACCGCTGCGGGGGAATCCGCGCTCGGCACCGCGCTGATTGCCGCGCGTATTTGGGGCGCGCATGTGCATTGCCTGCATGTGCGCGTGGATGCGCGCGATGTTGCACCGCTTGCCGGGGAAGGGCTTTCCGGCGCGATGATCGAGGAAATGATGGCCGCCACCGAACGCGAAAGCGGTGAGCGGGCGGATCGTGTGCGCGGCTTGTTCCAGAAATTCACCGCCAATCTGGGCGATGTGACTTTGGCCGATAATCCCGACACGGCGGCGAAGACCGCGGGCCCCACGCTTTCCTTCGAATCCATGGTGGGTCGAGAGGAAGATATCGTCGCGCAGCAATCGCGCCTTTACGACCTGGCCGTGGTGCCGCATCCGGAAGCGGGTGAGGATGTCTCCAGCAGCGATGCGCTGCACGCCATTCTGTTCGATTCTGGTCGGCCGGTTTTGATTGCGCCCCGCACGCCGCCGGCGGTGATCGGCACACGCATTTGCATCGCCTGGAATGGCACGGCGGAAAGCGCTGCGGCGGTGGCGGCAGCACTCCCCTGGCTGCACCAGGCCAAGGCAGTGCGCATTCTTTGCGCCGATGAATATCAGCGCCGCGGCCCAAAGGCTGAGGGCATTCAGGCCTATCTCCGCTGGCACGGCATTGATGCGGAAATAACGCCCTTCAAGCCGCAAACCCGCGATGTGGGCGCGGGGCTTTTGGGCGCCGTGCGTGATTTCGGTGCTGATATGCTTTCCATGGGCGCCTATAGCCATTCGCGCCTGCGGCAATTGATCCTGGGCGGGGTGACGCGCCATGTGCTGGAGAATGCGGAAATTCCCGTGCTGATGTGTCGGTGATCTTGCCCCGCGCATGACAGTGTTGCGCGGACGGTATGGCGCCGCCCGCCGCGCGCCCCTATCTACCGGGGCAAGGCCACAAGCGGCCATTCGGAAAAAGCCATGATCGAACTTCGTTCCTTTGAAAGCCTGGGCAAGGCCAATTTTGGTTGGCTCAATGCCAATCACCATTTCTCCTTCGGGCATTACCGCGATGCCGGCCGCATGAATTGGGGGCGGCTGCGCGTTTGGAATGATGATGAAATCGCGCCCGGCACGGGGTTTGACCCGCATCCGCATCGCGATATGGAAATCATCACTTATGTCCGGCAGGGCGCCATCACTCATAAGGACAGCATGGGCAATGAAGGCCGCACCGAAGCCGGTGATGTGCAGGTCATGAGTGCCGGCACCGGCGTGGTGCATTCTGAGTATAATCTGGAAGCTGGCGCGACAACGCTGTTTCAGATTTGGATCATGCCGGACCGCACCGGCCTACCGCCTTCCTGGGGGGCGAAGCAATTTCCCAAGGAAAGGCGCGAGGCAGGGTTTGAGGTTTTGGCCTCAGGCCGCCCGGCCGATGCTTCATCGGGGGCGCTACCCATCAATGTGGACGGCGCGGTGATGGCTGCCACACTTGGCAAGGGGCAAAGCCTGACGCAGCCCTTGGCCGCAGGCCGCGCGGCCTATCTGGTGTTGGCGCGTGGCGCCGCCAGCGTGAATGGCGTTGAAGCACGCGCCCGCGATGGCATCGCCATTCGGGCGGAGGACGCGATCACCATCACCGCCAGCGAAGATGCTGAATTGGTGATGGTAGAAGTGGCGGATGCTTGATTCGGCCGGAGCATTTTCAAGCCAAGTGACTTCACTTGGCTCTCCGGAAAATGCGACCACACTAAAAACCTTAGTGCGTGTCCGGTGAACGCATGTGAACCGGCCCAGCACTAGAGCGTGTTGCGTTCACATGGGTTCACGCAACCCGCTCTACATCGTTGCTTTAAGAGCACCTTCACACGTTCAGATGATTCCATCTGAACGTGATGTGCTCTAAGGCCCGAAGCTGATCCGGGGCAACCACAGCGCCATTTCCGGAAAGCCGATCAGCAGCGCGGTCATTACCACCATGGCGATGAAAAAGGGCACGGTGCCTTGGAACACCTCGGCAATTGTACCTTCGCGCCTGACCGCCTGAATGACGTAAAGCGTCATGCCAACAGGCGGTGAGATCAGCGAGATTTCGCACATCAGCACGATGAATACGCCGAACCAGACTGGATCAATGCCGGCCGCGACAATCACCGGAAAGACCACCGGCACAGTGCCCACGAGCATCGGCAGGGTTTCAAAGAAAATGCCGAGCACCAGATAGAAGACCGCGAGCACAATCATCAACTCGAGCGGGCTTGCGCCAATACTTGTCGCAAAGGCGCCAAGTGCGGGCGTCACGCCAAGCAGCCCCATCACGAAGTTCAGATAGAAGGCAACGGCCAGGATCAGCAGGCTCATCGCGGTCAGATTGGCCGTCGCGATGAAGCATTCATGCAGCATGCGAATGGAAAGCCGGCCATAAAGTGCCGCGATGGGCAAAGCCACCACCACGGCAAGGGCAGCACTTTCCGTCACCGTCGCCCAGCCGGTGTAGATGGAGCCCATGATGATGCCGAAAATCACCAAGGGCGGCAGCAGATCCACAAGCCGCTTCAGCCTTTCGCGCAAGGGATCGGCCACTTCCTTCTGACGCACCAGATCAGGCTTCACGAGCGCGATCAGAATGATGGTGCCCATGAACAGCACCGTCATCACAATGCCGGGAATGACGGCCGCAGCGTAAAGCTGCCCGACCGAGGTATTGGTCATGGCGCCATAGACAATCAGCGCAATGCCAGGCGGGATCAGATTGCCAAGCGATGCGCCAGCGGCGATGGAGCCCAACACCAGCCGCGTATCATAACGCCGCTTGCGGAAGGATGGCAGCGCGACGGTTGAAATTGTCGCAGCAGTGGCAACAGAAGAACCGGATACGGCGGAAAATACTGCCGATGCGCCGATATTCGTGTGCAGCAAGCCCCCCGGCAGGATATTCAGCCAATCCGCGAGCGAGCGATAAAGCCGATCGGTCGAACCAGACCGCACCAGGATTTCACCCAGCAGAATGTAAAGCGGGATGGATAGCAGCACATAATCTTCCATGGCACCCCAAAGCTGCGTGCCGAAGGCCGCAACCAGGGGTGGGCCAAGATAAAGCGCGGCACCCAGCAGCGCGATCAGGAACATCGCGACGGCCACATGCAGCCCCAGAAACAGAAAGGCGATCAGCAGCAGAAAGCCGATGGTCGCTTCGGTCACGCCGATCATGGCTGCTTGCCCTCACGTTCCAGGATGGTGCCCATTTCGGCCTCGATTTCCTCATCGAGCGTCAGCGGCCCGTAGAACAGATTGAGCTTCGCCCGGTCAGACAGCAGCAACCAAAAGGCATGGGCGGCCATGGCGCCGGCGCAAAGCGCGAATAGCGATAGCCCAATCATCCAGGCGCCCTGCGGCAGCCAGAGCGGCGTTTGCAGCGGCGAATTGGCATGCGCCTGGAATTCAATGCTTTCTTCCAGGACCGACCAGCCGCGCCAAGCGCCATAAATCGCCATGGCCGCGAGTAAGCCATAGGCCAGCGCATTCAAGACCGCACGCAGGCCCGCCGGCAGGCGCCCTAGCAGAAAATCGACGCGCGTATGCGCCTTCACCGTCAGCGCGCAGGCGAAACCAAAGGCCGAGACAATCGCGGTCGTATAGCCACCAATTTCATCCACCCCTTGCAAGGAGATGGAGAAGAATTTGCGCAGCAGGATTTCCGCGACCGTCAGGAAGGATAGCGCAATCAGCCACCAGCCCGACAAAATGGCGAGAAATCGGGCAGGCGGACCAAAAAAGCGGCTGACCGGGTTTGGGTCCTTGGGGATGTTGGGCATGGGGGCCTTGTCTTTGGCTGCAATTGGGGCTTAGCGAGGCTTGAAGATGTCTCAGCGGCGCGGTGTTGCACAAAGCCTCTGGCCTGGCAAAGCCGTGATCCAATGAGCCACTGTCTGAAACGCTATGTGAAATGACGAGGCAAAATTCATGCCTCATGTCCTGGGAGTCAGACCTATGCCTTTCCGCCCCGCCCTGCTTGGTGCTGCCCTTGGTGCCTTGCTTGCCGCTGCCCCCGCTTTTGCGCAAAGCCCGATTCAGCTGCGCGTCGCGGGGCATTTCACCTCCAATTCCCGCCATACGGAGGGGATTGAGCGGCCCTTCTTCACCGGCCTTGGCCAGGCAACAGGCATCAACCTTGCCGTCACCTTCAATCCGATGGACCAGGTCGGCGCCGCCGCGCCGGATGCGCTGCGGCATCTGCGCAATGGCACCTTTGATGTCATGAGCGTGCTGATCGGCCAGACCGCGCGTGATGAGCCCTTTATCGACTCGCTCGACCTGATGGGGGTTTCCACCACTTTGGAAGAAACCCAGCAAGCCATTGCTGGCGGGCGTGAAGCGCTCGATCGGCGCTTGCAGGAACGCTTTAATGCCAAGGTGATGACGCTGTGGCCCTTTGGCGCGCAGATGTTCTTCTGCAATCGCCCGGTCGCTTCCATGGGTGATCTGCGTGGACTGAAAGTGCGTTCCTATACGCCAACCATGTCGGCGCTGCTGCAATCCTTGGGCGCAACGCCCGTTACCTTGCAGCTTTCTGAAACCTATCAGGCTTTGCAGCGCGGCACGGTGGAATGCGGCATCACCTCGGCCACTTCGGCCTATACCGCGAATTGGGGCGAGGTTATCCGCACCATCCTGCCGGTGTCCTTGGCCTCCGGCGTGCAGGGGCATTTCATCTCCCTCAATGCCTGGCGCCGCTTCAACCCGGAACAGCAGGCGGCACTGACGCGCGCCTTTGCTGATTTGGAAAAGCAAATGTGGGATTTGGCCCGCCGCGCGAGTGATGAGGCCTTCGCCTGCTTCCAAGGCCAGGATGCCTGCACCACGCGCAAATTCAATGTGCAGGTGGTGACACCGCCTGCGGAAGATGAACGCCGCGTGCGTGAAGCCGTGACCGCGGTGGTGCTGCCCAGCTTCCGGGATAGCTGCAACCGCGTTTGGGCGGATTGTGCGCGGGTTTGGAATGACAGCATCGGCAAGGCGCGCGGCTATACCATTCCCTGACATGGTGGCCGGCTTCGCCATGCCGCGCCTCGGGCAAGGAACCTGGGGCATGGGTGAGGATCGCACGAAGCGCGCGGCGGAAGCCGATGCGCTGCGTGCGGGGCTCGATCTTGGCATGGATTTGATTGATACGGCGGAGATGTATGGCGAAGGCGGGGCCGAGGAGGTGGTGGGCGATGCCATTACGGGGCGCCGCGATGAGGTTTTCATCGTCTCCAAGGTCTATCCGCATAATGCGTCGCGGCGCAGCGTGGTGGCCGCCTGTGAACGCAGCCTGAAGCGGATGCGGATTGAAACGATAGATCTTTATCTGCTGCATTGGCGCGGTTCCGTGCCTCTGGCGGAAACAGTCGCGGGTTTTGAGGCGCTGCGCGCAGCCGGCAAGATCCGGCGCTGGGGTGTTTCCAATCTTGATGTGGATGATCTGGAGGAATTGGGCACAGCGCTGGCTGATTGCGCAACGGATCAGGTACTCTACAGCCTTGAGCATCGCGGCGCCGAGTTCGATCTGCTGCCCTTTTGCGCGAAGCGTACCATGCCCGTGATGGCCTATTCGCCGGTGGGGCAGGGTGGGCGGATGCTGCGCAACCCGGCACTTGCGGCAGTTGCAGCGCGCCACGGCAAAAGCCCCGCGCAAATCGCCATTGCCTGGACGCTTCGCCAGCCCG
>JBIIGZ010000217.1:0-5063 GCA_044236185.1 Roseomonas sp.
GTACGGGCAAAGAAAGCACGCCCATGCGGCGATCACCTTCAATCGCCTTGAAGTCATTCAATGTCATGATGCCATGCGCGCCAAGGCCATAAAGCAACGCCACCAGCAGCACGCGCCAATCTGGCGCGCCGCCAGACATGATCGCTGCCGCCGTCACCCAAGGCAGGGTTTCATAGGCCAAGCCACAGGCCAGATTGCCCCACCAGCCATTCGCCTTCAGCCGAAATGGCGGCGCGCTATAGGCCCAGGCGAGCGCAATGGCGATGATCGTCGCGCCAAAGCCCCAGGCACCCAGCGGCACGGCAGCAATCAGCGAAAGCAGCGTCCAGAACAGCGCAATATACAAACCCCAGCGCCCCGGAATGCGTCCCGAAGGGATTGGGCGATGTGGTTCATTGATCGCATCCACATGGCGGTCATACCAATCATTTGTCGCCTGACTCATGGCGCAAACCAAGGGCCCGGCCAGCACCACGCCCAGCAATGCCAAAGGCCAATGCTCTGCAAACCCACCATGGGCGGAAGCAACGCCGCAGCCAAAGGCCCACATGGGCGGGAACCAAGTAATGGGCTTCAATAATTCCAGAACCGCGGATGGCTTCAGCCGCGGGGCAGGGGCGGTCGCCGCTGATGCAACGGGGGCCGCCATCGCGCTACCTCAGCCTTGCTCGGCGCTATCAGCGCCAAGATCGCCAAGCCCGTAGCGATGCAATTTCACATAAAGGCTTTGCCGACTAAGCCCGAGCATTTCTGCCGCCGAAGCGCGATTGTCGCCCGAAAGCTGCAAGGCTGCTTCGATGCAAAGGCGTTCAATTGCATCTGTCGCATCGCGCACAAGGTCCTTGAGCGGCACGCGCCCAATCAATTCAGTGAGCTGTTCAACAGAACGCGTGGCATGCGCGCCGGTCTGGCGTGGTTCAGAGACGCGCGCGCCAATATCGCGAATCGAAAAGCCGAAAACTTCCTGCCCGCCATGCGTCACAGTAACGGCGGAGACTTCCACCTCAACCCGCGCACCCATCGCGCCGCGCAGTGTGGTGTTATAAAGCCTGACCGTGCCGCGATTGCGAAGGTTGGAGAGCAGGACTTCAATTTCGATGCCCTGCCCACCCAGCCAGCGTTCCAGCGATTCGCCGCGCACCTGTTCTTCTGAACCAAGCTCGGCCAGGTCCAGAAAGGCACCATTGGCGGAAATCACCAGGCCGTTCTGATCCGTGATCACAAAGGCATCGGGCAGGTTTTCCGCCACTTTCAGCATCTGCGCCTTGGCGGTGGAAAGCCCCGCCGGTTGATCACCAGCCGGCAAGGAAAGCCGAACGAGCAGCACCGAAGCACCATCCTGCCGGAAGCTGGTGGCGGCGATGGTCACTTCCCGCCCCGAATCGGCAAGCTGCGCGCCCACTTCATCACCGCGGCCCGCAATGCGCACGGAAGCCAGCAGGGATTGCACTGCCTGGCGGCTTTCTGTGCTGAAGGCATCCATCAAGGGGCGGCCGATAACGCGGCGGGAATGCCGGCCGAAAAGCTGCTCAGCGGCGGGATTGGCTTCCGTCACGCGTCCCGTCGCGCCATCCACGATCAGCGTTGCATCGGCTGAAAGTTGAAACAACAGGCGATAGCGCGTTTCCGCCTGCCTGAGCTTCGCATAATCGCGTTCCATGGATTGCTGTGTTTCCAGCAATCTCTGTTGCAGGCGCGATTGCGCGCTGAGGTCGCGGCCAAATACCACGCGCCGATTCCCGCGCTGCAAGGGAACGGCGGCGAAAAGCAGCGGCACGGATTCGCCGCCTTCAGCGACCTGATTGATGCTGCGCCATTTCGCTTCGGTGGGCGCGCCGCTCAATAGTGCTTCCACCTTGGGGCGGCTTTCCGTGGTGACGGTTTCCGCCCAGGGGCGCCCAAGCCAAGCCTGATGGCCGCCCAAAGCTTTGGATAATTCCTGATTGCTGAAGGCGATATCGCGAATGACGCCTTGTTCATCCACAACCAAAGCCATATCCGCCGCCGCCGAGACCAATGAGGCCGCGGCATCAGCATCCAAATCTCCGAGTGATTTACGGGGGGCGAGGAATGTCTTCACGGATATTGGCGACCTTCTGGAACGAACGGCGCCTTTTCTTTATGGCGCTGCGAGAAATCAAGGGGAGGCGACGCTTTCTGTCGCATAGCTGGGGCCCCTAGCTCGGCAATCCCTCGCTTCCTCGTCCTTGTAAGGCCAGTAAGGCCTCTGCCTGCAGCACGGCTTCTTCCGCATCCCGCGCGGTGGCATCGGCGCCAAGGCGCTTCACCAAAAGCGGTTGCTGCAACAGCAAGGGCCCGCCCACCAGAATGCCCAGATTGGCATTGCGCGAATTGCCACGGATATCGCGAATAAGCTTTGCCAGCGCTTCGATATGCGTTTCACCGCCGATGGAAAAACCGATCAGACCGAAATGCTTTTCGGCCACCATGGCGATCAGCGCATCTCTATCCGCGCCACCATCTAACCACGTCTCCCAGCCGGCGCGGCGGAAGAATTGTTCCACCATTGTCAGGCCAAAACCATGCTGTTCACCCGGGGCGGGGGCCAGCAGGATGCGCCGGCCGGATCGCGCATTGGGCGCAATTGGCGCAAAGCGCGGTTCCAGCGCATGGCATACCCCATGCAAGCAGCGGAGCCCGATGGTGACTTCCGTAAAATCGCAAACATCATCTTCCCAGCACTTGCCAAGAAGGCGGGCGGTGGGCGCAAGCAAGCCAAGATAAACCTGCGTCAGCGGCAAGCCACGCGCGCAAAAGGCATCAATGAAGGTCAAGGCATTATCGGTATTGCCGAGTCGCGCAAGGGCGGCGAAGGCTTCGACATCTTCCCTGGTCGGCGCGGCAGGATGTGTCTGATCGGGTTCATGCCCCGGGTTGTTCAGAATGCGCTGCGCAAGCACGAGCCGAGGGATTACCTCGGTCTCGATCACCCGCTTCAAGGGAAGGGCCCGTTCCTGAGAGGCAGGGCACCATTCCACCGTAGCGGGCCCGTCCCTGTGGTCGGGGTCTGAGTCTGCCATGTCCAACCGCGAATATAGCGTGAAACCGCTATCGGCTTCCACATATTCCGCTTGGGCCTGTCGCTCCTCATCCGTGCTCGGCTTCATGGTGACCCCCCTTTGAGTGGGTAGCTTCGTCCTTGGGGGCAACTACTGTCAATCAGAAAATACGTCAATCTTCCTTGACACTCGCCCCGCAAGCCCAGTAGCCTCACGAATGTAGAAGACTGGGAAGGGGGTCCACATGACCCTATGCGTCACGGAAATCCAAGGAAAACTGGCCGAAAAGGACCAGCTGAGGCCCTTGGCGGACGCTGCCCCAAGCTGGGCCGCCCGACTCGCTTCAACTTCTGGGGGTGTCACGAAATGCTGACAGCAGACCGCTTTACCGGTATTTTCAAGGCTTTGGATGCCAGCCCCTGGAGCGCCGCCACAGGCCGCACCAGCAAGCGCCAGGCCGGCATCAGGCGGGGGGTGGCGACCACCCTTTATACCCCAGATGAGCGTCGCCGGCGGGATTCTACCCCCTGGACAATGGTGCAAGGCATCTTGGCCCCTGTTCAGTTCCTGGTGTTTTTGTTGAGCCTTGGCCTGGTGCTGAACTATCTGGCTACTGGCGAAGGTTACGTCGCCGCCACGGCTTCGATCATCGCGAAAACCTGCATCCTGTACCTGATTATGGTGACGGGCTGCATTTGGGAAAAAGTGGTGTTCGGCCGCTGGCTTTTTGCGCCGGCCTTCTTCTGGGAAGATGTGTTCAGCATGTTGGTGCTGGCACTGCACACGGCTTATCTGGTGGTGCTGTTGCTTGGCATTGGTGACGGCCGCGGGCAAATGATGCTGGCGTTGGCTGCCTATGCTGCATACGTGGTCAATGCCGCGCAATTCCTGCTGAAGCTGCGCGCTGCGCGGCGTGAGGAAACAAGCTGGCGCGGCGGCGACGCAGGCCAAATGACATGAGCCTTACCGGCGCATCTCCGGAGCCCAAAGGCATCGCGGCTGAGACGGCCGGCTGCGCCGATGTGCCAATTCTACGTGAACGCGGTCAGCGCGAGGTTTTCTGTGGCCTGACCGGCATTATCTGGCTGCATCGTAAAATCCAGGATGCGTTTTTCCTGGTGGTGGGCAGCCGCACCTGCGCGCATCTGTTGCAATCCGCAGCTGGCGTCATGATTTTCGCCGAGCCCCGATTCGCCACCGCCATCATCGAGGAGCGTGATCTGGCCGGGCTTGCGGATGCGAATGAGGAACTGGACCGGGTGGTGACGCGCTTGATTGAGCGCCGGCCGGATATCCGCATGTTGTTCCTGGTTGGGTCTTGCCCATCCGAAGTGATCAAGCTTGATCTTTCCCGCGCGGCGCAGCGGCTTTCGCAGCGTTTCTTACCAAGCGTGCGCGTGTTGAGTTATTCCGGCAGCGGCATTGAAACCACCTTCACGGAAGGTGAGGATGCCTGCCTTGCCGCGCTGGTACCGGAAATGCCGGCAGAACCCGGCACGGCGCGTTCCTTATTGGTGGTAGGCGCGCTTGCCGAGGTGGTGGAAGACCAATTCATACGGCTTTTCGCGGCCCTTGGCGTGGGGCCGGTGCGCTTCCTGCCATCGCGCCGCGCGAGCGAATTGCCAGCGGTAGGGCCGGGTACGCGTTTCTTGCTGGCGCAACCTTTCCTGGCAGGCACCGCACGCGCTTTGGAAGCGCGCGGTGCGCGGCATATTCCAGCGCCCTTTCCGTTGGGCGAGGAAGGCACCACGGCTTGGTTGCGTGCGGCGGCGGAAGTTTGGGGTGTATCCGAAGAACGCTTCGCCCAGGCAACAGCGCCAGGCCGCGAACGCGCCCGCGCCGCGCTTTCCAACCATCGCGCGACGCTTGATGGCAAAAGCATTTTCTTCTTCCCCGATTCGCAGCTTGAAGTGCCCTTGGCGCGTTTCCTGTCGCGCGAATTGGGCATGAAGCCCATCGAAATCGGCACGCCCTATCTGCACCGCCAGCATTTGGCCCATGAATTGGCGCTGCTTCCCGCTGCGGCAAAGCTTGTGGAAGGGC
>JBIIGZ010000218.1:0-5012 GCA_044236185.1 Roseomonas sp.
GGGATATGCGGCTTGCGCTGAAGCGCGCTTCGGGCCGCGAACCGGCCATGCTATTTCACCGCGAAGCGGCGCTGCCCCAGGGGCTTGATCTGGTGGTGCTGCCGGGCGGGTTTTCCTATGGCGATTATCTGCGCTGCGGCGCCATGGCGGCGCAATCGCCGATCATGCGTGCGGTGAAGGATTTTGCTGCTGCGGGTGGGCATGTGCTTGGGGTCTGCAACGGCTTTCAGATCATGATCGAAGCCGGGCTGTTGCCGGGTGGTTTGCTCCGCAATGCGACGCTTCGTTTTCTTTCCATGGATTGCCGCTTGCGGGTGGAACGTGCGGGCACGGCCTTCACCGCGCATTGGCAGCAGGGTGATTGCTTCCGCGCGCCCATGGCGCATGGTGATGGCAATTACTTCGCTGATGATGCCACGCTGGATCGGCTGGAAGGTGAAGGCTTGGTGGCCTTCCGTTATGTGGATGATGCGGGCGAAGCAACGGCAGCCGCCAATCGCAATGGCAGCGCGCGCAATATCGCGGGCATTCTCTCACCCAATCTCCGCGTCTGCGGGTTGATGCCGCATCCGGAAGATTTGGTGGACCCGCTGATGGGCGGCGTGGATGGGTTGCCCATGTTCCAAAGCCTGGCTGAGCGGCTGGTCGCGGCCTGAGCGGCAGGCGCTAGACCCAACGCCTGACGCGCTTGCGATAGCCTTCGTATGCCGCGCCGAAGCGGGTGCTGAGGTAGGCTTCCTCCTTCGTCACCACCAGCCGATCCAGGGCCAAATGGCAGATGACCAAGGCAAGCCAGCCCCATAAATCACCCCAGCGCAGCGCAAAGCCCAGCACCACCACCAGAAAACCGAGATAGATCGGGTTGCGGCTGAAGCGGAACGGCCCGGTGGTCACGATGGCGGCATCGGGCCGGTCCGGTCTTGGGTCATTGCCCGCCTGCACCAGCGCCAGCAGCGCCCAGCCGATCAACGCGACACCCAGAAACAGCCCCAGCATGCCGAATTCCGGCAAGGGCGGGCCAAGGGCGATGGGGAAGAATAAATGCAGCAGCCAGGCCACGGCCAATACTCCACCCACCAGCACGGGCGGCGGTAGGCGCACGCCGGGGCCGTGATCAGGCGCGGTCATGGCTTTTCCTCTGGCAGCTTCATCCAGGGGGGCGGTTGCGGGGTCAGGCGCGCCCCGCCCGCTGTCAGCGCCCCCTTATCCAGCCATTCCAGCCGCAAGAGCGCCAAACCTTGCGCGCCCTGGCTGGAGCGCATCTCCCCGGCTTCAGCGCCATCCTGCGTTAAAATCGGTGCCCCACGTGCAGGCGCGGGGCCATCAATCGCCACCGGCACGAGCCGACGCTTCAGCAGGCCGCGATAGCGCGTCCGCGCCGTCAGTTCCTGTCCCATATAGCAGCCCTTGGTCCAGGAAATGCCATGCAGCTCATCAAAGCCGCCTTCGAGCAGCACGGATTTCTCGGCTTCCATATCCTGCGATCCATCTGGCAGGCCAAGGGAAAGCCGATGCGCCGCGTAATCCGCCGCGCTGGCGTTGGAGGGCAGGATTGTGCCCGCCAGCACCCGCCAGCCCGCTTCCGGCAGGCGCGGATCGCGCGCCGCCAGCCCGTCAGGGGGTACCCCTTCGCCCCAAGCCGCATGCACGCGCCAATCTGCCGAGGCATCGCGCAACGCCACTTTGGCACGCAGCTTGAAGCGTGAAAGGCGCTGGATCAGCATGGCAATCTGCGCTGCTTCCACATCCAGCAACAGCATATCATTCGTTGCGATGACAAAGAAATCCGCGAGCCACTTGCCCTGCGGCGTCAGCAGCGCGGCCCATAGTGCCTGATCGGCCCGCGCCTTGGTCACGTCATTGGAAACCAACCCCTGCAGGAAGGCGACACGGTCCTCCCCCAAGATTTCCAGAACGGCACGGTCCGGCAGTAGCGCGAGTTTCATACCCTAAACCTGTGTCGGCCGGGGCGCGGCTGCAACCTCCCCCTCGTCTGCGGGAAGTGGTAAGGGCGCTGGGTGCGCATTCTTTTCATCTCCTCCACCCGCATTGGCGATGCGGTGCTGTCCACGGGCTTGCTCGATCACCTGATGCGGGCGCATCCGGAAGCGCGCTTCACCATCGTGTGCGGGCGGGTGGCCGAGGGTGTGTTTCGTCGCATGCCGCGGCTTGAACGCCTGATTGCCGTGGAAAAGCGGCGCTATTCTCTGCATTGGCTGGATATCTGGGGGAAATTGGCGACAACGCGCTGGGATCTGGTGGTGGATTTGCGGGCTTCGGCCATTGCCTGGCTGCTTTGGACGCGGGAGCGCCGGGTGATCCAGGGCGGGCGGCGGCCTGGCCATCGCCTGACCCATTTGGCCATACTTTTGGGTGTTGACCCGCCGCCGCTGCCGGTGATTTGGACCGCGCCGGAAGATGATACCCGCGCCGCCGCGCTGCTGCCGGAAGGCCGACCCTGGTTGGTGCTGGGGCCGACCGCCAATTGGCACCGCAAGGTCTGGCCGGCGGAACGCTTCGCCGAACTTGCCCTGCGGCTGACGGCGCCGGATGGCGCCCTTCCAGGTGCTGGGATTGCCATTCTGGGCGGGCCGGGGCATCAGGAACACAGCATGGCGACCCCGGTTCTGACCGCCTTGCCCCAGGCGCTTGATCTGGTGGGCAAGCTCGACCTGCCTGAAGTGGCGGCAGTTTTGGCGCGTGCCGCGATGTTCATCGGCAATGATTCCGGCCTGATGCATCTGGCCGCCGCCGCTGGCGCGCCCACGCTTGGCCTGTTTGGCCCGACCCCTTCGGATGAATATGGCCCCGCCGGCCCCAAGGCAAGCGCCGTTCTGGCGGATGGCCCTCCTGGTCAGGGCGCCATGGAAGATCTACCCGTTGCGCTCGTTTTGGAAGCTGCCGAGGCGCTGATCGGCCAAACCACGCAGGTGCCGGCATGACGCCGAAGCTGTCCATCCTGATCGTCGCGCGTAATGAGGAAGCGCGACTGCCCGATTGCCTCGCCTCGGCCGCTTTCGCTGATGAGATCGTGGTGGTGCTGGACCGCACCACGGATGGAAGCGCCGCACTTGCCCGCGCAGCGGGTGCCCTTGTGCTGGAAGGCGCCTGGGAATTGGAAGGTGATCGGCGCAATGCCGGCATTGCCGCCTGCACGGGCGACTGGATCCTGGAAGTCGACGCCGATGAGCGCGTCCCGCCGGAACTCGGCGCCGAGATCCGCGCGCTAATCGAACGCAGCACGGCGGCCTTCCACCGCGTCCGCGTCGACAATTACGTGGGTGAGCGGCTGATCCTCCATGGCTGGGGCGGCAGCTTCGGCACCACGATGAAGCCCATCCTGTTTCGCCGCGGCGCCAAGCATTGGCGGGCGCAGCGTGTGCATCCCGGCCTCGACTGGACCGGCAGCGAGGGTGAGCGGCTCACGGCGCATGGCATCCGGCACGAGCTGGACCGCGACATTTCCGACATGCTGCGGCGGCTGGACCACTACAGCAGCGCCAAGGCGGCAGATCTGCTGGCTCAGGGCGACATAGGCACGCTCGGCAACAACATCCGGCGCTTTATCTCGCGCACCTTCAAGTGCCTGATCGGGCGCAAGGGGTACAAGGAGGGCGGCTGGGGCCTGCTGATCGCGCTTTGCGCCGGGCTGTTTCCCTTGCTCTCACATCTGAAGGCGAGGCTGGAGCCCGAGCGGCACCGCAGTTGAGGGACGGCGCTTGAAGATCGTGCTCGCCAATGAGGGGCCGCGGATCGAGGCCAGCGCCATCGGCCAGCGGCCGCTGGGGGGCGTGGAAACGGCGGTGGCGCTGCTGGCGCAGTCCTTCCAGCGGCGCGGGCATGAGCTGATCCTGCATTTCGAGGGCGAGCACGCGACCCTGCCCGCCAAGGCCGACCTTGTGATCGCCACGCGCGTGCCCCGGCTGTTCCGGGAATTGCCGCGCGGGCGGCGGGTTCTCTGGCTGCACAATCCTGCGGGTTACCTGAGCAAGCCGCAGCATGCCTGGCCCCTGCTTTGGGCGCGGCCGGTGCTGATCACGCTTGGGCCGTACCACACGACGACGCTGCCCGGCTGGCTGCCGGGGCTGCGCTCTGAGATTCCACTGGCGGTCCCCCCACCCTTCGAGGCCTCGCCGACCGAGCGTGTGCCGCCCCCGCCGGTTGCCATCTTCACCTCCAACCCGCTGCGTGGGCTGGATGAGCTGGCCAAGCTTTGGCCGCGCATCGCGTTCGGGGAACTGCACACCTATTCCGGCGCGGCGACCTATGGCGAGGATGCGCGGCTCGTTGCGCGGGCGGCGCCCATCCTGGCGCGCGTGCGCGCGGTGCAGGGCATTTCCCTGTTCGACCCTCTGCCGCGCCCTGAGTTGCTGCCGCGCCTGACCGCCGCGCGCTGCATGCTTTATCTCGGCGATGCGGGCGAGACCTTCTGCCTCGCGGTCGCCGAGGCGCAGTCAGTGGGGCTGCCCTGCGTGGTGATGGATCGCGGCTCGGTGGCCGAGCGCATCCAGGATGGGCTGACCGGCATCGTGGCCCGCAACGAGGCGGAGTTTGTCGAGGCTGCGCAGGCGCTGTTGCACGATGACGCGCTCTGGCTGCGCATGCATCGCGCGGCACTTGCCCGTGGCCCGGGCGCCAACTGGACCGACGTGGCCCAGGCTTTCGAGGCTCTCGCGTGATCGCAACCAGCAGCTTCGCCTGGCGTCAGGTGCCAGTGGATAACTACGTCGGCGATAGGCTGCTGCGGTATGGTTGGGCGGGGAGTTTCGGCACCACCTCAGTCCCCCGCCTGTTTCAGCGCGGCGCGAAACGCTGGCGCGCGCAGCGTGTGCATCCAGGGCTGGATTGGGTGGGCAAGCAAGGCCCACCGATCAAGACCGGCGCGCTGGTGCATCTGGTGGATCGCGATATTTCGGACATGCTGCGGCGGTTGGATAAGTATTCCTCGGCCAAGGCGGCGGATCTGATCGCTTCCGGCGATATCGGCACGCTGCGCGCGAACCTGCGCCGCT
>JBIIGZ010000070.1:0-16169 GCA_044236185.1 Roseomonas sp.
GCGCCTTTGGTGCCCCCTTCACCTATATCCAGGGTGGCGCGCAGGGCCAGGGCGGCAATCAAACGCTCGGCAGCGGCGCGGAACGGCGCGGCAAGATTGCGCTCGGCAGCGAATTGGGCGGCAGTGGAACGGTCAATCCTGCGGGTCTTGCCATTGCCGAACGCGGCGTGCGCAATGTGCTGGTGCATCTTGGCATTTTACCGAATTCAGACTGGGTCGAACCGCCCTCCCCCACCCGGTTTTTGGATGTGCGCGGGCAGGATTACTACGTCTATGCGCCGGAGAATGGCGTGTTTGAGCCGCTGGTCCAACTCGGCGATACGGTTGCCATCGGCACGCCGGCCGCGCGCATCCATTTCACCGAAACGCCGTGGCTGCCTCCGGTTGAAATCACCTTCAAGGCCGCGGGTATTGTCATGTGCCAACGCATCCCGGCGCGCACCAAGCGCGGGGATTGCCTCTTCCATTTGGCGAGCGATCTTACGATTTCCTAAGGCAAATCCACCATAAAAAAGCCGCAAGACCGCTGCCTATGCTATGGGTAGTTGCGAGATTCCAATTAGGGGAGATGGACCCATGTTCTTGCGTCTTTCTGCAATCCTGCTCGCCTGCGGCCTTGCCGCCTGCGCGCCTGAGACGAATACATCGGTTGAGCGTCACGCCCTTGGCATTCAGGGAACTGTCTATCGCGGCACCATCATTGCCATGCGCCCTGTCACTGTCAGCGGTTCGCGTAGCGGCATTGGTGCCACGGCGGGGGCCGTTGGGGGTGGTTTCCTGGGCAGCACCATTGGTGGCGATTGGCGCGCGCGTACCGTGGGGGGCGTGGTCGGGGCGCTCGCCGGCGGTGTTGCAGGCGGCGCCATCGAACAGGGCGCCACGCGCGGTGAGGCGATGGAATTCATCATCCGTCCGGATTCCGGTGGCGAACGCGTGATCACCCAAACCAATGAGCTTGGCTTGCAAATTGGCGACCGCGTCATGGTTACCGAAACCGATCGCGCGCGACTTTCACGAGAGGTTCCGGGCACCGCCCCCGCGCCGCGCTGAAACCGGCATTGGCCTAAACCCCTGTTTTGGGTTTAGGCTTCTCCCGGAAGGCGCAACCAGGCGCCGATTGGAGATATCGCCATGGATTTGGTGATCAAAGGCAATTGCGTTGTCACACCTTACGCCATTGGGCCGGTGGAAATCGGCATAGCGGGCGAAAAGATCATCGCCATCGCCGCGCCGGGCAGCCTGCCAATACCAGGCCGTGCGCGGGTGGTGGAAGCGGGCGATAGCATCGTCATGCCGGGTGGGATTGACCCGCATACGCATTGCCTTTGGCCCATCCCTGGGCCGGATGGAAAGCTCGATCAAACCCAGGGCGCTTCAGTGGTGGGCCGCGCTGCGCTGCATGGCGGTACCACCAGCATTCTGGATTTCGTACGCTGGACGCATGGCAAAACCATCGAAGGCGCCATTGCGGAACGTGAAGCCGCGTGGAAGGCCGATGGTTGCCCTTGCGATTACGCCTATCACATCATGGTGGAGGGTGATCTGCCGCCCGATATCCCTGCGCAATTGGGGGAGGCGATTGAAGCCGGCCACGCCACCACGAAAATCTTCACGACCGACATCACCCCTTCCCGCAAGGGCCGCATGGTGGATTTCGGCGATATCTGGGAAGTGTTTCAGGTGCTTTCCGCCAAGGGTGGGCTTGCTGTGGTCCACGCCGAAGACAATGACATTGTCATGCATATGTACGCCAAGCTGTTCCGCGAAAACCGCGCCGGCTTCGAGAATATGGCCGAGGTACATAATACGCTCTCGGAAGACCTTTCCTTCCGCCGCGTCATGCGCTTGGCGGAACATGTGCCGGGCACGGCGCTCTACATGATGCATGTCTCGGCCGGGAATGGTGTGCGCGCGATCCGCGATGCGCGTGCTAAAGGGCTGCCTATTTATGGTGAATCGCTGCATCAATACATGCTCTACACCAGTGAGGATTATAAGCGCCCGAATGGGCAGATGTATCATACCTATCCATCACTGAAGTCTCAGGCGGATCAGGATGAGCTTTGGGCCGGTGCGCGCGATGGCTCCATTTCCTGTGTTGCCACCGATGAACTTTGCTGTTCGCTTGCGGTGAAGACCCAAGGCAAGCGGGTGGATGACACAACCGGCGGCAATAGCGGCGTGGAACCGCGTGTTGCGGTGATGTACACCGAAATGGTCGGCAAGCGCGGCTTTACGCTCCGGCAATTCGTTGATGCGGTTTCCACCAATGCGGCGAAGATCATGGGCATGTATCCGCGCAAGGGGGCGATTGCTGCGGGTGCGGATGCGGATATTTGCATCCTTGATCCCAAGCTGAAGCGCATGGTGCGCGCCGAAGCCCTGCACGAAAGTGACTATACGCCCTGGGAAGGCCGCCAGGTGGATGCCTGGCCCGCCATGACCATTCTGCGCGGCAAGATCATGGTGGAAAATGATCGCTGGGTGGGTGATGCGGCCGGTGGGCAATGGCTACCGCGGCGCATTCCGCAGGAAATCCGCACCGCGCCAGCCGTATGAATCCACCTGCGTTGCGCGCCTTGCTGGCTGACAGCCTCATGCTCTGGGGGGCGGTCGGGCGCGTTGAAATTGCTGATGCTGGCATCAGAATCACCGCGGGTGATCGGGTGCTTCATGTGGCGCAAGCCGCACCGGAAGACGCACCCATGCGCTGGTGGCTGATCAGCGAAACCCGGCGGCGCCCAGCGGCTTCCATGCTCGGGCTTTTGCGCAGCCTGCGTTACGCGCTGAATGCAACCAGTGCGGAACCAGCACGCGCGCGGGTTGCGGCGCCATCATGATTCCTGTCTCGGTCATCACCGGCTTTCTTGGCAGCGGCAAGACCACGCTGCTGCGTTCTGTACTGCGTGATCCCGCCTATGCGGGCAGTGCGGTGATTGTGAATGAATGGGGCGATATCGGCCTTGATCACGAATTGCTGGAAAAATCGGAAGAAAATCTGCTGGGCCTTGCCAATGGATGCCTCTGCTGCGCAACACGCGGCGATTTGGCGCGCACGCTGATAGATCTGGCGGCAAGACGCCAATCAGGCACTGTCACCTATCACCGCGTACTGATCGAAACATCGGGCCTCGCTGATCCCGCCCCCATTCTGCACACGCTATTGATGGACCCAAGCATTGCGGAGGACCATCGCGTGGAAGCGGTGGTAACGGTGGTGGATGCGCTGCTGGGTGCTGAGACTATCGCGCGCCATCCGGAAGCCACCCAGCAAGCCATGCTCGCGGATCGGCTGCTGCTCAGCAAAACCGATCTGGCGCCCGATACAGCAGCCTTGGAAGCAAAGCTTGCGTCCCTCAATCCCGGCGCGCCGATCCTGCGCGCGGTGCAGGGTGCCATTCCACCGGATATGCTTTTCGCTTCTGCCGCGCGGCCAGAAACCTTGCAGCATTGGCTTGATGCCACCGCCACGCCCAGCGCGCGCCACAGTGCGGGCGTGGAGACCATTTCCATCACACGTGAAGACCCCCTGCCCGCCGTGGTGCTGCCGCTTTTCCTGGAAGCGCTCGCCGAACATGCCGGCGAAAAATTGCTGCGCATGAAAGGCATCATCTGCGTTGCGGAAGCACCGGAAAAACCTGCGGTGCTGCATGGCGTGCGCCATGTGCTGCATCCCATTCAATGGCTGGAAGATTGGCCATCGCCGGATCGGCGATCACGCCTCGTGCTGATCGGCCAAGGCATTCCGCAATGGTGGCCGGCGCGGCTTTTGGAAGCGTTGGAGGAAGAAGCGCGCGCCTAACCAGCGTTGCGAATGGCGGCCCAGATGCGTTCAGGTGTTGCCGGCATTTCAATATGGGTAATGCCAAGCGGGCGCAGCGCATCCACAACGGCATTGATCAGCACCGGCAAAGCGCCAACTGTACCGGCCTCCCCCGCGCCTTTCACGCCAAGCGGATTGGTCTTGGTCGGCACGGGGTTGCTTTTCACCACCATATCCGGGAAATCCGCCGCGCGCGGCATCAGATAATCCATGAAGCTTGCGGTCAAAAGCTGACCATTCGCGTCATAGCGAATATCCTCACCAAATACCTGCCCAAGCCCCTGCGCAATGCCGCCATGGATCTGGCCCTTCAGCAGCAATGGATTGATCACGGTGCCCACATCATCCACCACCACGTAAGCAACGGTCTGCGCCTCTCCGGTATCAGGGTCAATTTCCACTTCCGCGATATGGC
Organism: Roseomonas sp.; assembly: GCA_044236185.1. Lineage (GTDB taxonomy): Bacteria > Pseudomonadota > Alphaproteobacteria > Acetobacterales > Acetobacteraceae > Neoroseomonas. The sequence continues at coordinate 4,239 of JBIIGZ010000070.1, forward strand.
AGCCATTGGGGAAAGTTGCGTCACCAGGGCGCGTGATGAGCAAGGCAGAAAGGCCGAGTTCTTCGCCGATCGGCAATTGGCCCGGGATATAGCTGCGCCGCGCGAGGGCTTCGATGCCAATGCCGCGATCCGTGCCGGCGATGCGGAATTGGCCTTCGCTGAATTCGATATCGGATTCTGCCGCTTCCAGAAAATGCGCAGCGATCTTCTTGCCGCGCGCGATGATGCGCTCCGCCGCGCCGACCAAGGCACCACCCGCCGCCATCATGGAACGTGAACCAATGGTCCCACGCCCATGCGTCACGATATCAGTATCGCCATTGATGAAGCGAATGCGCTCGGCCGGAATCCCCAAGCGTTCAGAAGCGATTTGGCGAAATACCGTTTCATGCCCCTGGCCGTGATTATGGCTGCCCATCAGCAGGGTCACGCTGCCGCCGGAATCGAAGCGAATTTCCGCCGCTTCTTCCAAAGGCCCACGATGCGGCCCGCCGGCGCTTTCAATCGCATTGGCAATGCCAATTCCGCGCAGCTTGCCACGCGCCTTGGCTTCCGCGCGGCGTGCCTCAAACCCTGCCCAATCTGCCGCCTTCAGCGCCAAGGCCATATTCTTTGGGAAATCGCCGCTGTCATAGGTGTAATCAAGCCCGGTGCGAAACGGCATGGCATCCGGCGGGATCAGGTTTTTCTCACGCAGCGCAATCCGGTCCATGCCCATTTCATCGGCGGCCAGGTCAATGATGCGCTCAATCGCATAAATCGCTTCTGGCCGCCCGGCGCCGCGATAGGGCGCGGTTGGCTGGGTATGGGTGAAAATGCAGCGGACTTCTGTGAAGATATGCGGCGTGCGATAAACACCCGCAAGGCCACCAACATTATTTGTGGCCGAAACCGGCCCCTGCCAGGCGAGGTATGCGCCGACATTGCAAAGCGTGTGCACACGAAAGCCAAGAAAGGTACCATCGGCGGCCAGCGCCAATTCCGCTGTTGATACGTTGTCGCGGGCATGGGTGTCAGCCAAAAAACTTTCCGTACGCGTCGCTGTCCAGCGCACCGGTCGGCCCAGCCGCTTCGCCCCATGCAGCGCCAGCACATATTCCTGAAACGGGCTTTCCTTCATGCCGAACCCGCCACCTACATCGGGCGAGATAATCCGCAGCCTATTGGTTGGTATCTTCAGCGCGAATTCAGCGATTTCATTGCGCATGACATGCGGCAATTGCGTACCAGTCGTCAGCGTATAGCGTTCTTCCACCGGATCGTAGCTTGCCAGCGCATTGCGCGGTTCCATAGGGTTGGCGGAAACGCGTGTGATGCGGAAATCAAAGCGCGTGACATGCGCCGCGCGGGCAAAGGCAGCGTCCACTGCCGCCGCATCGCCCAGGCGGAACAGCACACTTTCATTTTCCTTGGCTAAATCGGGCCAAACCTGCGGCGCTGCAGGTTTGATCGCTTCCGCCACATCCGTGACCACCGGCAGCGGTTCGTATTCAACAATAATGGCTTCCGCCGCATCTTGCGCTGCTGCACGAGACGTTGCGATCACCGCCGCCACCGCATCGCCGACATAGCGCACCTGCCCCATCGCCAGCATGCGCCAGGGCGTTTGCGCAAGCGGCGAGCCATTGCGTTGCAGCCGCGGCGTGATGCAGCGAAGCACGCCGAGCTCTTCAATATCCTCAGGTGTCAACACCAACAGCACACCGGGCATGCCGCGCGCCTTGCTGGCATCAAGCCGCGTGATGCACGCCGAGGCATAAGGCGAACGCAGCATCACCAGCTGCGCGGCATCACTACCGCCCAGATCATCCACATAGCGCCCCTGCCCGCGCAGAAACCGCATATCCTCAATACGGCGGACTGGGGCGCCGATGCCGGTTCCTCTCATCGTGGCGGGGACATGGTTCATGGTCTGGCTTCTCCTTGCGGCGTAAGCTCATAGGCGAAGCAGCACTTCGTCAATCCCAAGGATTTCTCGACGAATGGGCCAACGCAGCGCCCAATGAAGCACAAACCCAAACAACAATCAGCGCCGTGAGCGAAGCCGCAAAGCAGGGTTCGACCAAAAAACAACGCCCCCCTTCGTACCATACACCTCTCTGCCTACCATTTCTTCCAGATCGGCCGGTGTGGAAACAGCGGCCGAGAATGGTGACGATCATGGCGATGGTTATGGTGCCGATAATGCCGTGGCGGTTCCCAGGCCCGGTAGCTGTGGCGATGGGGCCGATAGGCATGGCTACCATAGGGCGCATAGCCATAGCCGCCGTAACCATGACCATAGGAAGGGCTGTAATGGCCACCGCCGGCAAGGCAACCCCCCAGCGTCAGCAACAACAGCAACATCGAAAGCGGTAAGGTGATTAGGCGCATCCGACACCCCCTTTGATCCATCTGGGATCAAAGGAAATTCACCATGCTTCCATGTCCGCCACCCGGCAGGATCGAGGCATTTTCGTGGTTTACGGCAGATCAGCGCCGCAATTCAATCGCGCAGACCCGCGTGAAATCACGGTCATCCAGCATCCAATCCTGCGCCCCCGTAAAGCGCGCTTCGCCATCCGCGCCAAGCCGCCCTTCATAGCGCGCGCGATAGTGAAAGCCGCGTCCCGAAGAACCACCTTGCAACAGCAAGGCGCCATCGGCTGCAACCCGCCCTTCGCCGCGCTCCCAAGCGCCAGTCCGCGCCCCGGAAGCCGAGAGCACGGGGCGTTCATATTTCGCGACCGCCCCATCCACGCGTATCGTGAAAGGTGCAGCCAGAGGTGCCTGGGTGATGCCGGGTACGGCATCACAGGTCAGCCTTCCTTGCCAGACGCCATTAAAACCTTGCGCCGCCAGCGGGCTGGCAGCGCAAAGCATCACGGTAAGAAACGCCGCGCGGATCACTGATCCGCGTAGCAATGGGTTTCAGCCCCGCCACCCGGATGGGTCACGGCACCAAGATAGGCCGGGCCAACAAGCTGCGCGTATTTCCAGAGCACGCCAGAATTGTAATCGGTCTTGCGCGGCTTCCATTCGGCACGGCGCTTGGCCAATTCCTCATCCGAAAGCGCCACATCAATCGTACCCTTGCCGGCATCAATGACAATCTTGTCGCCATTGCGCAGCAGCGCAATCGGCCCACCCACTGCGGCTTCCGGCCCGACATGGCCGATGCAGAAGCCGCGCGTTGCACCCGAAAAACGCCCATCGGTGATCAGCGCCACCTTATCCCCCATGCCCTGACCATAAATGGCCGAGGTGGTGGAGAGCATTTCGCGCATGCCAGGCCCACCCTTCGGGCCTTCATAGCGCACGATAATCACATCGCCCGGCTTATAGGCGCGCATCTCGACGGCCTTGAAGGCATCTTCTTCGCAGTCAAAGCAAAGTGCCGTGCCTTCGAAACGCAGCTTTTCCATGCCGGCAATTTTCACAATGGCGCCTTCGGGGGCCAGATTGCCCTTTAGTGCGACCACGCCACCAATCGGGCTGATCGGATCCGAACAGGGGCGCACCACATCCTGATCCTTTGGCACGATTACTTCGCGGTGATTTTCCGCAATGGTCTTGCCGGTGACGGTCATGCAATGACCCTTCACATAGCCGCCATCAATCAACGCCTTGATGATGATGGGCACACCGCCGATGCGATGCACATCGGCCGCAACATAGCGCCCGCCGGGCTTGAGGTCGGCGATATGCGGCGTCTTGCGCATGATTTCCGCCACATCTTGCAAAGTGAAGCGGATGCCGGCCTCATGCGCCATGGCGGGCAGATGGAGCGCAGCATTGGTCGAACCGCCAGTGGCGCCGACAATCGCCGCGGCATTATGCAAAGAATCAAGCGTCACGATATCGCGCGGGCGGATATTGCGGCGGATCAGTTCCACCACGGCCTTGCCCGATTCAATCGCCCAACGGTCGCGGTCTTCATCCGGCGCCGGCGCGCCAGCCGAAAATGGCAGCGCGAGGCCAATCATTTCCGAAACGCAAGCCATGGTATTGGCGGTGAATTGGCCGCCGCAAGCGCCCGCACCTGGGCAGGCGTGGCGTTCCAACTCATCCAATTCCTCGTCAGACATGCCACCGGCGGCATGCTGGCCCACCGCTTCAAACACATCCAGCACGGTCACATCACGGCCATGATGCTTGCCCGGCATGATGGACCCGCCATACATGAAGACAGACGGCACATTCAGCCGGATCATGGACATCATGACGCCAGGCAAGGACTTGTCGCAGCCCGCAATGCCGACCAGCGCATCGTAGCAATGCCCGCGCATCGTCAGTTCGATGGAATCCGCGATGGTGTCGCGCGACGCGAGCGAGGATTTCATGGATTGATGGCCCATCGCGATACCATCAGTCACGGTGATGGTGGTGAATTCGCGCGGCGTAGCGCCGGCCTCCTTCACGCCAATCTTCGCCGCCTGCGCCTGGCGCGACAACGAAATATTGCAGGGCGCGGCTTCATTCCAGCAGGAAGCAACGCCGACTAGGGGTTGGTAGATTTCCTCGGCCGTCAGGCCCATCGCGTAATAATAGGAACGATGCGGCGCGCGTTCCGGCCCCATGGTGGTGTGCCGGCTCGGCAGCTTCGACTTGTCCCATTTCGTCATCGTCAGTTTCCTCCTGCAATTTCCCGAAGGCGATCACATGATCGCCTTCACCCTTCAACCCAAGCAACCACCAGAGTGCCCGCACAACGTCAAGCGTGGTTCAATCCGGGCCACCATGCCTCAATCCGCAATCCGCGCCAAAGCGGCATCAAGCCGCGCGATTTCCGCCTGCCAGGACGCCAGTCTTTCGCGGTTTTCCTCGACAATCTCGACGGGTGCGCGAGAGACAAAAGCCTCACTGCCAAGCTTGGCCTCAACCTTCTGCACTTCGCCTTCGATGCGCGTGCGTTCCTTGCCAAGGCGGGCGCGTTCTGCGGCGAAGTCAATCACCTCCGCCAAGGGCAGCATCAGTGTGGTTTCATCCAGAACGGCCTGCACCACACCCTTGGGTGGCTCGCCACTCAGCGCGCGGATTTCGCTCGCACGGCCCAGGCGGCGAATGGCATCCGCCCAGCGTTCGGCACGCGCCAGGCTTTCCGGCCGGGCACCCGCCATCAACAGCGGAACCGTGATGGAAGGGGCGACATTCATCTCAGACCGCACCGTGCGCATTTCTGAGATCAAGCGCACCACCCAATCCAATTCCGCGCGCGCCTCTGCGGCATCGGCCACCGCCATTGCTTCCGGCCAGGCGGTGCGGATCAGGCTGCCCTCGGCGCCATAGCCCATGCGGTGCCACAGCTCCTCCGTGATGAAGGGCATCACCGGGTGCAGCATGCGCAAGATCACACCCAGCACATGCGCGGCTGTCGCCTTCACCTCATTCTTGTCGGCACCATCCGGGCCATTCAGGACAGGCTTGGCGAATTCCAGGAACCAATCGCAGAAATCATTCCAGGCGAAGCGATAGCAGGCCTTGGCGTAATCATCGAAGCGGAAGCCTTCCAAAGCGGCATTCGCTTCCGCCAGCGCCGCATTGGTCGCATCCAAAATCCAGCGTGAGAGCGGCAGCTTGGCCGAGGTCGGATCAAATCCGGCCTCCGGCGCTATGCCATTCATTTCGCAAAACCGCGCCGCATTCCAGATTTTTGTCGCAAAGGACCGATAGCTTTCCACCCGCTGCCGGCCGAGCTTGATATCGCGCCCGGGTGCGGCCAGCGCACATAACGTAAACCGCAGCGCATCCGCGCCATAGGCATCCACCAATTCCAGCGGGTCCATCACATTGCCGCGCGATTTGGACATTTTCTGTCCCTTTTCATCGCGCACCAGGCCATGGATGCAAACAGTCTTGAAGGGCACTTCGCCCATGAAATGAATACCCATCATCATCATCCGGGCGACCCAGAAGAAGATGATATCCCAGCCCGTCACCAGCACATCGCCGGGATAGTATTTCGCGAGTTCCGGCGTCTTTTCCGGCCAGCCAATGGTGGAAAACGGCCAAAGCGCGCTGGAAAACCAAGTATCCAGCACATCCTCATCACGCGTCAGTGCCACCGCCTGACCGTATTTGGCACGCGCTGCCGCATGGGCTGCTTCTTCGGTATGGGCAACAAACACCTCGCCATCTGGCGCATACCAGGCGGGGATCTGGTGGCCCCACCAAAGCTGGCGCGAAATGCACCAGGGCTGGATATCGCGCATCCAGGCGAAGAACATGTTTTCGAATTGCTTTGGCGAAAACACGGTCTGGCCGGATTCCACGGCGCGAATGGCCGGTGCCGCCAGCGTCTTGGCATCCACATACCATTGCAGCGTCAGGCGCGGTTCAATCGGCACGCCGGAACGATCGCCATGCGGCACCATATGCGTGTGCGGTTCAATCTTCTCGACCAGTTGCAATTCCTCGAGCCGCGCCACAATCGCCTTCCGCGCCGCAAAGCGATCCTGCCCCGCCAGCCCGCGCACGAAATCATGATCCGCAATGCCATGAGCGGCAGCGAAATGCGTGCTGATTTCGTCCAGCATCACGCGCCCTTCAGCATCCAGGACGGATGGCATGGGCAGATCATGCCGCCGCCCGACCTCAAAATCATTGAAGTCATGGGCAGGCGTGATCTTGACCGCGCCTGATCCCTTTTCAGGATCGGAATATTCATCTGCCACCACGGGAATGGTGCGGCCCAACAGCGGCAGGATCACGCGCTTGCCGACCAAATCCTTGAAGCGCGCATCATCAGGGTGCACGGCAACGGCGGTATCGCCCAGCATGGTTTCCGGCCGCGTTGTTGCCACCACCAAGAACTGTCCCGGTGCGCCTTCCACCGGGTAGCGCAAATGCCAAAGGTTCCCCTTCACTTCCTTGCTTTCGACTTCCAGATCGGAAATCGCGGTCAGGAATTTCGGGTCCCAATTCACCAGCCGCCGGTCGCGATAAATCAGGCCCTGTTGGTGCAGCGTCACGAACACCTCACGCACCGCCGCCGAAAGCCCCTCATCCATCGTGAAGCGTTCGCGCGGCCAATCGAGCGAGGCGCCAAGCCGGCGCAATTGCCGCGTGATGGTGCCGCCTGATTCCGCCTTCCATTCCCAAACGCGCTTCAGAAAGGCTTCGCGCCCCATGGCGCGGCGGTCCGGCTGCTTCTGTTCAGCCAGCAGGCGTTCGACCACCATTTGCGTCGCGATGCCGGCATGGTCCGTGCCGGGCTGCCACAGCGCATCACGCCCCTGCATGCGCCGCCAGCGGATCAGCACATCCTGCAAGGTATTATCCAGCGCATGGCCGATATGCAGGCTGCCCGTGACGTTGGGCGGCGGGATCATGATGGTGAAGGGGCGCTTGGGGCTTTCCGGATGGGCGGAAAAAGCGCCTGAAGCCTCCCAGCCTGCATAGAGGCGGGGTTCAATTGCGGCGGGGTCGAAAAGCTTGTCGAGCATGGCGCTTCCCTTCCCCGCCCCGGGGCGTTACGTCAAGGGGATTGCGCGTGGTACGGAGCATCACGCGCTGAAAACCGCCTATGATTGGGAAAGCGCCTAGCCCTAAACGAATGATCGATGCTGACGGGATGCGTGCGGCAGTCGAATAACGCATATCCGTGATGTCGCCAGATATTATGGCAAGGCGCGATTGACCACCCTTTCGATTTCGGCGCGCACCAGCCGCTCCACCAATGGCGGTAGGTGATTGTCCAGCCAAGCCTTCAGGATGGGACGGATTTCTTCCCGCACCACATCTTCAATGCTTGGCCCGCCGCGATAGACCTGCGCCCCGCGTTCGGAACTGACGGCGCGTAGCAGAGAGCCAACGGAGGCCGTGGCGGCGGCGGCGGCGGCCGGGGCAATGAGACCCGAGGCATCTTCCATCCCAAGGCGCGGCGATGAGGCCGCCTGCGGGATGGGCGGATTTGGCGGTGTCACCAGCATGTCAGAGGTCAATTCCACCGGGTCCGGCCCGGAACGCGCCATGGGCGCCGGCACGACCGGGGGGGGCGCAAGTTCTGGCGCAGGTGTCCTTGGCGGTGGGGCTGCTTCACTTGCCGTGGCAATGGGCGCTTCCGGCGCTGCAGGTTCGGTTGCCTCGGTTGCCTGTGCCGCCGCCTCATCCTCATTCAGGATCCGGCGGATTGATGCCAGGATATCATCCATCGATTGATCCTGCCCCCCGGCGGGGGGCGGGGCGGTGCCGCTCATGGTGTTCCTCTCAAGGGCGCTGGGCGCGCCGTGGGGGTGGCAACGGCCGTGGGCCGGGCCGCCACATCACTGTAATCCCCAGTTCCAACCCAAAGGTTACGAACCGCCTGATGATAGGCTTTCGGATCGTAAAGCTGAACCGGCAGGCCAAGATCCTGTGCCGTGAGCCGGCCAATCGTGGCGGTGAGCGAATAGGAAGCGTTGACAAGGGTCGCCAGCGCCTGCACCAGGCTAACGCGGGCATTCAACAATTCCTGTTCGGCGTTAAGCACATCAAGTGTGGTACGGCTGCCGACCACCGCTTCCCGCTGCACGCCATCAAGCGCGATTTCCTGGGCCCTGATCTGGGCGCGCACACTTTCCACCTGGGCACGGGCTGTGCGCAAAGTTTCCCAGGCTTGTGCGGCCTGCTGGCCGGCAAGCCGGCGCGCATCTTCCACCAATTGCCGCTGTTGCTGCGCCTGCTGGCGCGCCTGACGCACCGCCGCGTGTTCAGCACCGCCCTGATAGAGCGGCACGGACAGATTCGCGGTGACCTGATTTCCTGTCTGGCGGGTACCGCGTGCGGCATTGTTGTCTAATCGGAAAGTCTGCCCTTGTACGCTGACGGTCGGCAGCAGCGCACCGAATTGCAGATCAATATTCTCGATCGCTGCCGCCTCATCGAACATGGCAGCGATAACGGTCGGATTATTGGTGCTCGCCTGTTGCACCGCTTCCTGCGCGGAACGCACTGGCGGAATCAAAGGCTGCGGCGGGGAAACCCGGTTGGGCGCCATGCCGATCAGGCGCTGGAACACCGCACGGGAGGATTGCCGATTGCCATCCGCCTGTTCCAAAGCAGCCCTGGCGCCGGCCAGGCGCGATTCAGCCTGTGCAACATCGGTGCGGGTAATTTCACCAACGCGGAAGCGTTCATTGGTAGCTTGCAACTGGCGTGCAAGGACCTGAACATTGTTGGTATTGAGGCGCACCACTTCGGTATCGCGGATGACCGAGACATAAGACGCCACGGAATCCAAGAGCACCTGCTGTTCGGTCGCGATCAGGCGCGAACGCTGGGCGTAGATTTGGTTTTCCGCCCGCCGGGTGCCGGCCACGGTGCGGCCACCGCGATAGATCGGCTGGGTTACCGCGCCAGTAAGATTGGCGGTGCTGCGGTCCAAATCCCTGTAGCGCGAAAAGGGTCCGTTCGCGCCATCCACCCGGTCGCGCAGGCTGGCATCCGTATAGCCGCCCGCGCCAGAAAAGGTCACACTTGGCCGCCAACCGGCCAGGGCCTGGGGCAGGTTTTCATCAACGGCGCGAAGCTGTGCACGGGCTGCAAGCAGCGTCGGATTATTCGCATAAGCCGCAGCCAAGGCTTCCTGAAGGCTTTGCGCGCCCGCAGAGGCCATAGGCGCCATGGCCAATGCCGCAGACAGGAACAGCGAAGCACGAAAACTTCTCATCAAGTGCAACCCCCACACCCTGGGCACATTCCCAGGGCAACACCCCCGGCTTCCCGAAGGCGGCTATTTTGTCAGGCTACAGCATGCGCGGGCGGTTGCGCCAGCCCAGAGTGACCACAACCGACAAACGGCTAAAAAGCGAAGCTCGGTTTGGGTTGGAAGGCCGGAAGGGGTGCGGCATGCGCCTCAAACGCCGTGCGCGGCGTGAAACTGCCACCGATATGACGTACCAAAATGGCCCGTGCCGGCGGCCCGCCAGTGGTGACCAGCGCCACCAACCGCCCGCCTTCCGCAAGCAAGGTTTCAATCGGGCGCGGGATTGCCGGCACGCCGCCTTCAATCACAATCACATCAAAAGGCCCGAGCCCAGGCGGCGGATGGGCCGGGTCTTCGCGCATGAGGCGGATAGAGGCTTCCGGCAGGCACCGCGCCAGCCCACCTTGGGCCAGATTGTACAAGGCCGCATCATTTTCCAAGGCCGTGACATTGGCGCCCATAGCCGCCAGCACCGCTGCGCCGTAACCGCAGCCCGCGCCGAGCAGCAGCGTGCGGTCCCCACGGCGGAGTTCAGCAAGCTGGAAAAGCCGTGCCATGACCATGGGCTGCATCAGCGCCCGCCCGCCCGGCAGCGGCACATCCGCATCGGCATAAGCCCGCGGCGCAAGATCTGCTGGCAGAAAGGCTTCCCTTGGCAGGTCACCAAAGGCCGAAAGGATGCGCGGATCCTGCACCTGATTCGGCCGCAACTGCCCATCCACCATGAAATTTCTGGCGCGCGCGAAATCCATATTGCCCATCCTTCAAGCCTTGTTGAACACCTTATAGGTCCGCCGGCATTGCCCCGCCAAGGTGGCGCTTGACCCGGAACGAGCACGGCCCGATAGAGACGCCGTGGGGTCCGGTGGCCGAGTGGTCAGGCAAGGGTCTGCAAAACCCTCTACAGCGGTTCGATTCCGCTCCGGACCTCCAATACGCGTTTTAGTGAAGCCACAGGGCTTTGACATAAAACGCAGCGCTGCTATTAGGCGCGCCGGCTCCTGATCCCCGATAGCTCAGCTGGTAGAGCGCGGGACTGTTAATCCCTAGGTCGTTGGTTCGAGTCCAACTCGGGGAGCCAGTTATTTCAAATACTTAGCGGCCGTGCGCCCTTCAAAAAAATCGAGATTTTGCTCCATGGTGCCACTATGGTGCCAACTTGGTTGGGCTGGGTGGAACTCGCCCTGGGCCGGCATGCCTTGGCGTCTCTCGGGTGATCGTCGCGTCTGGAGCAGATCGCGTTCAGATGGAATCATCTGAACGCGTGAAGATGCTCGAAAAACAAAGATGTAGAGCATGTTGCGTGAACCCATGTGAACGCAACATGCTCTAAGCTGGATCATTTTCGCGTCGGGCCGCTTGGACGGCTGAACGAGTGGGCGCGTGCTCCAGGCGCGCACAGGTGCAGGCTGAGACTACACAGAAAGGCGCGTTAACGCCCGCTACGGCGCGCCCCGTTCAAGAGGCATGAAGCCCTGCCCGGGACCCCCGGGCGCAGGGGGCGCCAGTTCTTCACGCGTCGCCGACCAGCCGCCCCCCCTGCCCGCCCCCGCGCTTCCAGGCTGGCCCATCCGCCCACCCTGGTCCTGGCCGGGTCAATGGCACCGCTAAGTCGCTTGATGACCTGGTCGTCCAAATTCGCCAGTGTGGCTGAGTGCCGCGGCCGCGGGCGAGGCTGCTCTGCGCCGCCATTGTGCAGGTAGCGCCGGACAGCCTCGCGTCACAGCCCAAATACTCACGCAATCGCGGGCAAACCTTTGTCCTGCTTTTTCATGTTCTCCTTCGGTAATCACCTGACATAGGCCACCGACGGAACCGGGCGTTGCTGGATGTGTCCGGCGTCAGTCCCATAGGCGCTGACGCTGGACAATCCGGAAGTATAAGCCAGCCTGCCGCAATCAACGGGTTGAAGCCGTCAACCCGCCATCGACGACGAGTTCCGTTGCGGTCACGTATTTCGCCTCGTCAGAAGCAAGGAACAACGCGGCATGGGCCACGTCCCATCCCTCGCCCATCTGGCCGATGGGAACGGCGGTGTTGCGCTTCGCCACAAACCCCTCCAGGTCGCCGCCCGCAAATTGCTCGGCAAGCTTCGCCACCAGAGGTGTGTACATGAGACCTGGCAGCACGCAGTTCATGCGGATGCCGTGCGGAGCATAGGTAATGGCGGTGGTCTTGCTGAAATGGATCAGCCCCGCCTTGGCCGCCGAATAGGCCGCCTGGGGCTTGCCCGTGTAGCGAATGCCCGCAGTGGAGGCGATGCTGAC
>JBIIGZ010000071.1:0-16147 GCA_044236185.1 Roseomonas sp.
ACAAGCCTCTGAAGCGCGCGGTGTTGCTTTGGCGTTTGAAGCAGCGGTGGCCGGCGGCATTCCCGCGATCAAGGCTTTGCGCGAAGGCTTGGCCGCCAATCGCATCCAGCGCGTTGCGGGTATTCTGAACGGCACCTGCAATTACATCCTGACCGTGATGCGCGAACAAAAGCGTGAATTCGCCGAAGTGCTGGCCGAGGCACAAAAGCTTGGCTATGCGGAAGCTGATCCATCCTTCGATATTGATGGCATTGATGCTGCGCATAAGTTGGCGATCCTGGCCGCACTCGCTTTCGGCCGGCCGGTAGATTTCGGCGCGGTGCATGTGGAAGGCATTCGTGAGGTCTCGGCGCTTGATATCGCGCTGGCCGAGGAACTTGGTTATCGCATCAAGCTGCTTGGCATTGCGCGACGTGAGGAAGGGGGCATTTCAACGCGCGTGCATCCCTGCATGGTGCCGATCTCCGCCCCCATCGCGCGGGTGGATGGCGTCTTCAATGCCGTGGTGGCCGAGGGTGATTTCGTTGGCCGCGTGATGATGGAAGGCCGCGGCGCCGGTGAAGGGCCGACAGCTTCAGCCGTGGTCGCTGATGTGATTGACATTGCGCGCGGGCGCTTCACCCCGGTGTGGGGCGCGGAAGCCGCCGCGCTGAAGCCCGAGCCTTCCTTCCCGATGGATCGCCATACGGGCGCTTATTATCTGCGCCTGATGGTGGTGGACCGCCCCGGCGTGATTGCTGATGTGACGGGCGTTTTGCGCGACCATGCGATCAGCCTGGAATCCATGCTGCAACGCGGACGCGCGCCAGGTGAGGCCGTGCCCGTGGTGCTGACCACGCATGAAACGAGCGAGGCTTCCGTGCGCGCCGCACTCAAGCGCATTGCGGAATTGAATACGGTGATGGAAAAGCCAGCGCTGATCAGGATTGAGGCGTTATAGGCACCCCGCCGCCCGCGCCCTTGCGCGCACCAGCGCCAGTACGGTGCGCGAAATCGGCGCAGCCTCACCCACCCAATCGGCCAATTCCACCACGGCGCCGAGCAACGCCTCAATTTCCATCGGCCGGCCGCGTTCCAGATCCTGCAGCATGGAGGTCTTGTGCGCCCCAACCTCCGCCGCGCCGGCGATGCGCTTATCCACATCAATCGCGAAACGCACGCCAAGCGCTTCAGCCACGCGCTGGCCTTCCAGCATCATGGCGCGCGCGACACCGCGCTGACCCTCATCGCCTGTCAGCACATCAAGTGTGGCGGTCGTCAGCGCCGAGATCGGGTTGAAGGCCATATTGCCCCAAAGCTTCACCCATAACTCATCACGAATTTTGGGGCGTACCGGCGCCTTGAAGCCGGCGGCGATCAGCGCTTCGGACAGCGCCTGCGCGCGCGGGCTGCGGCTGCCATCGGGCTCACCCAGGCTGAAACGATCACCATAGCTGTGTTCAATCACGCCAGGCGCCGTCACCTCGGCCGCCGGATAGACAATGCAGCCAATGGCGCGTGAGGGCGGCAGCAGCGCGGAGACCTGGCCTTCCGGGTCCACGCTTTGCACAATGCGCCCTTCATAAGCGCCGGTGAGGCCGTGGAAATACCACCAGGGAATGCCATTCACCGCACTGACAATCGCGGTATCGGGGCCAAGCAGGGGCTGCATTTGCTTCGCGGCTGAGGGCAGGGAATGCGCCTTCAGCGTCACCAGCACATAATCCTGCGGACCGGCTTCCTCAGCACTTTCAACGCAGCGCGGATGCACAATTTGCTCTGTGCCCTCGCTGATCAGCTTCACGCCATGCTCACGCATCGCTGCCAAGTGTGGGCCGCGCGCGATGAAGGTGACATCCACATCACCCTTGGCGGCGAGCTTGGCGCCCATCAGCCCACCAATGGCGCCGGCACCGAAGATGCAGATTTTCATGCGCGTCACCCCGAAAGCCCAAGCTTTTCCGCAAGCCCAATCCGCATCAGCTTACCCGTGGCGCCCTTTGGGATTTCCGGCAGGAACACCACCTTGCGCGGCACCTTGAAATCCGCGAGCTGCTGCGCGGCGAAATCACGCAATTCGCGTTCCGTGCAGGCAGCCCCTTCGCGCAGCACCACGGCGGCGGCGACTTCTTCACCCAGCTTCGCATGCGGCATGGCGAAGGTCAGCGCCTGCGCGACCGCAGGGTGGGCGGAAAGGACACCATCCACTTCCAGCGGGCTCACTTTCTCACCACCGCGATTGATCAATTCCTTCAAGCGGCCCGTGAGTGTCAGATAGCCTTCCGCGTCAAAGGCGCCCTGATCGCCGGTGCGAAACCAGCCATTGGTGAAAGCCTTGGCATTGGCGTCCGGATTGGCTTCATAGCCCGCGGTCACATTGGGGCCGCGGATCACAACCTCACCAATCTCGCCCTGCGGCAGGATGGTGCCGTCATCATCCATGATCGCGACTTCCGGCCCTGCGGCACGGCCCACAGAGCCAGGCTTGCGCGGCCCGGCCAGCGGGTTGGATGCCATCTGATGCGATGCTTCCGTCATGCCATAGCTTTCCACCAGCGGGCAGCCAAATACCGCTTCCAATTGCTCCATCACTGGCCCGGGCAAAGATGCCGAGGATGAACGAATGAAGCGGAGCTTCGCGCGTTCGATTATCTCCGCATTACGGTCAGCACGCGTCAGGATGGTTTGGTGCATGGTCGGCACCGCCGTGTACCAGCTTGGCCGTTCCTCATCCAACAGGCGGAAGAAGCGCAGCGCATCGAAGCCCGGCGTGCAAATCACCGCGCCGCCGGCGCCGAGGGAGGAAAGCACCGCCGCGATCAGCCCATGGATATGAAACAGCGGCATGATGTTGAGGCAGGCATCGGCAGGCGAAAGCGAAAGTGTCGCGCCAATATGCCGGGCCGAGGCGCAGATATTCGCCTGAGACAGCGGCACAATCTTGGGCCGCGCCGTGGTGCCCGATGTATGCAGCACCAGCGCGATATCGCCGGCCTCTGCCGCGCCGGGCTGCGCTGCCTTGGCGGGTGAGCCGCCTTCCAGGGTGAAGCTGCCCGCGTTTTCGCCCGGCACCAATTCCAGCACGGCCACGCCAAGCTTTGCCGCCACATCGCGCGCTTCGGTGGCGACACCCTTTTGCACCACCAGCGCCTTGGCCTTCAAATCGGTCAGATAGAAGTTGAATTCATCGGCGCGATAGGCAGGGTTGAGCGGCGCGGTGGTCGCACCGGCGCCAATGGCGATAAAGGCGGCGGCCATTTCCGGGCCATTCGGCAGCACAATCGCCACACGATCATTGCGGCCAATGCCAATACCATTCAGCCTTGCAATGGTGGCGGCAGCGAGGTCCCGCAGCCCGGCATAGGAAAGCGCCGGGCGGCCAGGCGCGCGGATGGCCGGCGCGGCAGCGGTGCCATTGGCCAGAAGGGCATTCAGGGTTGCGTTCACGCGTCTCTCCTCGGCGTTTCCCGAGGCGATATTATGTACGAAAACGCCGCCCCGTCAGCCCCCGGCGAGGGACAGTTTGTGCCGCCCCGCAAGCTGCACGTAATTCTTCGCGGTGCGGTCAAACCCCGCGCGCTGTTCTTCGGTGAGCACGCGCACAAGCTTGGCCGGATTGCCCATCCAAAGCTCCATGGCGCCAATGCGCTTGCCGGGCGGCAGCACGGAACCTGCGGCAATCACGCCGCCTTCTTCAATCACCGCGCCATCCAGCACGGTGGCACCCATGCCGACAAAGGCACGGTCCATCAACGTGCAGGCATGTACAATGGCGGCATGGCCCACCGTGACATCATCGCCGATGATGGTGGGTTCGCGCCCGGCATTCACATGCACAATGGTGCCATCCTGGATATTCACGCGCTTGCCGATGGTGATGAAGTTGGAATCACCGCGCAGCACGCAGTGATACCAGATATTGGATTGCTCCCCAATCGTGACATTGCCGATCACGGCGGCGGTCGGCGCGATAAACACGCTTTCATGCAGTGTCGGCCATATGCCTTCAAACACATAAAGCGGGCCGCGATTGGTGGGTTGTTGCATGTCCATGATCCTGCCCCTTACGCCGCCTTCGGCAGATCGGCTGAAACCGGCACGCCCAGCATCAGGCCAAGGTTTTGCACCGCCGCCCCCGAAGCGCCCTTGCCGAGATTATCGTAACGCGCGACCAGCACGGCCTGGCCGCGCTTTTCATTGCCATAGACACGGATTTCAAGACCATTGGTGCCATTCAGCGCCTGGGGTTCCAGCTTGCCGCCGGCTTCCGCAGTGACCACGCGCACCACATCACTGCCGGCATAGCGCTTGATCAACAGCGCTTCCAGATCGGCAGGCCTCACATTGCCCTTCAGCAAATCAAGATGCAGCGGAATCGAATCGATCATGCCCTGCGCATAATCCGCGACTGAAGGCACGAAAATCGGCCGGCGCGTGAGGCCGGTATATTTCTGCATCTCGGCGACATGCTTGTGTTCCAGGGCAAGGCCGTAAAGTTCAAAATCCGGCGCGGTGCGGGCCTCATAAGCGGCGATCATGGATTTGCCACCGCCGGAATAGCCGGAAACCGCATTCACGGTCACCGGGAAATCCGCCGCCATGATCCCGGCATCAATCAAGGGGCGCAGCATCAGAATGGCGCCGGTCGGGTAGCAGCCCGGATTGGAAACGCGCTTCGCCGCCGCAATCGCGCCCGGCTGATCGGGCGCAAGTTCCGCGAGGCCATAGACCCAATCAGGATCCACCCGATGCGCGGTGGAGGCATCCAAAAGCTTCGGCGCCTGTGCGCCCAGAGAAGCCGCAAGTGCCGCGCTTTCCTTAGCCGCATCATCCGGCAGGCACAGGATCACGAGGTCAACACTGTCCATCATCTCACGGCGCGCATTGGCATCCTTGCGGTGCTCAGCCGCGATGGAGCGCAATTCAACCTGCGGATTGGCGGCAATACGGTCACGGATTTGCAAGCCCGTGGTGCCGGCTTCGCCATCAATGAAAATCTTCGCAGTCTTGGCCATGGTATATCTCCCGTGGAGGCCGCATTGCGGCGCGAATGGTTCAGAAATGCAAGAGGGGCGGACCCTTGCGGACCCGCCCCCTGATGAAAATCCCAGAATGGGACCGGCGCGCGACGCCGGTCCGCTGGCGTCAGCGCTTGGAGAACTGGAAGGAACGTCGTGCCTTCGGGCGCCCGTACTTCTTGCGTTCCACCACGCGCGGGTCGCGCGTCAGGAAGCCCGCCTTTTTCAGGATGGAACGCAGATCAGGCTCAAAGTTGCAGAGCGCGCGGCTAATGCCATGGCGCACCGCACCCGCCTGACCAGACAAGCCACCGCCGACGACCGAGCAGATGACATCGAATTGCTGATAGCGATCCGCCACCAGGAAGGGCTGGGTGATCAGCATGCGCAGCACCGGGCGCGCGAAATACTTCGCTGCCGGATTGTCATTGATGGTGATCTGGCCCTTGCCCGGCTTGATCCAGACGCGGGCGACTGCGTCCTTCCGCCGACCCGTGGCATAGGAACGGCCCTGCGCATCGCGCTTCGGTTCCCGCTTGATCGCCGCTTCCGCCGTGGCAGCAGGGGTGCCGGCCACAATTTCCTTGAGGTCCGCGAGGGTCTTGGTTTCGCCGCTCATAGCCTCAGCCCGCCTTCTTCACTGCGAGGGAATTTTTACGGTTCAGCGCCGCCACATCCAGGGCAGCAGGCTGCTGGCCGGCATGCGGGTGCTCGGCCCCGGCATAGACATGGAGGTTGCGCATCTGCGCCCGGCCCAGCGGGCCACGGGTGATCATGCGCTCAACCGCCTTTTCGATGACGCGCTCAGGGAAGCGGCCTTCCATGCGTTCACGGATGGTGCGGCCCTTAATGCCGCCCGCATAGCCGGTGTGCCAGTAGAACACGCTCTGTTCCGCCTTGGCGCCGGTGACACGCACCTTCTTCGCATTGATGATGACAACATGGTCACCGCAATCCACATGGGGGGTGAATTGCGGCTTGTGCTTACCGCGAAGGCGATTGGCAACCAGGGTGGCGAGACGGCCGAGCACGAGCCCATCCGCATCAATCAACACCCAGTTCTTCTTCACCTCCGCCGGCTTCAGCGAGCGGGTTTGCGTGGCAATCATGGTGGTTCCGAATAAACCTATGGAAAGGAAGCGGGCTTATCCGGGCAGGGGCAGCAAAAGTCAAGCGCAAAGCACAGAAATTGAATGTGGTACTAGGATACCGCAATCCCAATTGGCCCTACCCTTGGCCGCGCCAGAATGCTTATTTGGCCCCTTACGGCAACCCTTTCGGAAGAACCGCCCGCATGAGCGACAAACCCCATGGCCTTGGCCGCAATACCTCCAATTACGGGGATCGCGACTTCGCGCTTTACCTCAGGCGGTCCTTCGCCAAATCCATGGGCTATTCGCAGCGCATGCTGGACAAGCCCGTGGTCGGCATTGCCGATACCGCGAGCGACTATAACAACTGCCACCGCACCGTGCCGGAACTGATCGAAGCCGTGCGCCGCGGCGTGCTGTCCGAAGGCGCGCTGCCGCTGGGCTTTCCGACCGTCAGCCTATGTGAGCCATCGCTCAGCCCCTGTTCAATGCATTATCGCAACCTGATGGCGCTGGATACGGAAGCGATGCTTTCCGCCCAGCCGATGGATGCGGCGGTGCTGGTGGGTGGCTGTGATAAGACCGTGCCGGCGCAGCTTATGGCAGCGATTTCAGCCGATATTCCGGCGGTGATGCTCGTCACCGGGCCGATGCTGGCGCAGGCTTTTGAAGGTGAAAGGCTTTCCGCCTGCACCGATTGCCGGCGCTATTGGGCGCGTTATCGCGCGGGCGAAGTGACTGCGGAGCGGATCGGCGAATTGGAAGGCAAATTGGCCACCACTGCGGGCACCTGCGGCGTGATGGGAACCGCTTCCACCATGGCCTGCATCGCGGCAACCCTTGGCTTCATGCCGCTTGCCGGCGCCAGCGCCCCCGCCGTGCATGCGGATCGTTTGCGCATTGCCGAAGAAGCTGGCGCGCAGGCCGTGCGGCTGATCAAGAACCCGATCCTGCCCAGCCAGATGATGACACAGGGTAATCTGGACAATGCCGTGCGCGTGCTGCTGGCGCTTGGTGGTTCCACCAATGCGGTGGTGCACCTGGCCGCCATTGCTGGCCGGGCGGGGCTTTCGCTTGACCTCAAGCGGCTTGATGCGCTGTCCGAGGAAACGCCCGTGCTGGTGGACCTGAAGCCGACCGGCGAAGGCTATATGGAAGATTTCCACGCCGCCGGCGGTATGCGCGCACTGCTCTGGGAATTGCGCGATTTGCTTGACCTGACAACGATTGATCTGGATGGTGTGAGCCTGGCTGACCGGATTGGCGATGGCAGTCATTTCGTGGATCGGCGCATCATCCGCGCTTTTGCCGAACCTGTCTCCCCGGTTGGTGGCCTGGTTGCGTTGTTTGGCTCCCTCGCCCCCGAGGGCGCGATCCTGAAGCGGAGCGCCGCCACACCTGCATTGTTCGAGACCGAAGCCCGCTGCATGGTTTTCGATGGGCTGGAGGATTTGGCCAACCGCATTGACGACCCGGAATTGGATGTGACGGCCCAGGATATTCTGGTGCTGAAATATGCCGGGCCGCGTTCACCTTCCGGTATGCCGGAGGCGGGCTATTTACCGATCCCGAAAAAGCTCGCCCGCGCCGGCGTGAAGGACATGGTGCGCATGAGCGATTGCCGCATGTCCGGCACGGCCTTCGGCACGATTGTGCTGCATATCGCCCCGGAAGCGGCGGTGGGTGGGCCGCTCGCTTTGGTGCAAACGGGTGATCGCATCCGGCTTTCGGTAAAGGATCGCAAACTTGATCTGCTGGTGGCGGAAGATGAAATGGCCCGCCGCCGCGCCGCCTGGCAGCCCGCCCCGGCGCCCAAGCGCGGCTGGGACAAGCTGGTTTATGACCAGGTGACGCAGGCGCCGCTTGGCGCTGACCTGGCCTTCCTGCGCGCAGCACCTTGATTGCGCTGATTGGTGCCACGGGGCGGAGCGGCGCGGCACTCGCCCGCGCCTTGCTCGCTGAAGGCACGCCCTTCACACCCGTGGTGCGCGATGCGGCGAAATGGGTAGCGCTTGGTCTGCCCGTTGCGCCGCGAATCGCTGATCTTGGTGATGCCGCCGCGCTACGCGCTGCACTTGAAGGCGCTGCGCTTGTCATCAGCACCGCCCATGCGCGCCACGCGCCTGCCATCCTTGCCGCCGCACCGAATGATGCGCGTTTTGTGCTGATGGGTTCCACAAGGCGCTATTCGCGCTGGGCGGATGCCCATGGCGATGGCGTGCGCGCGGGTGAGGCCGCCTTCCTCGCCAGTGGCCGCGCCGGCGTCATGCTGCACCCGACCATGGTCTATGGCGCAGAGGGCGAGGATAATGTGCAGCGCCTAGCCGCCCTTTTGCGCCGCCTACCCTTCGCGCCCTTGCCGGGCGGCGGGCAGTCCCTGGTGCAGCCAATCCATCAAAGCGATGTGACACGCGCCTTGCTCGCTGCCGCACGCCCCCCTTGGACGGGGCCAGAGGCGATGGTGATCGCGGGGCCGGAACCCATGCCGTATCGCGATTTTCTGGCAGCTGTGGTGCGCGCTGCGGGGCTTGGTACGCGCCCGGTGCTGCCGCTGCCTGTTGGGCTGCTGCGCGGCTTGGCTTGGTGTACGCGCATCATCCCCGGCCTGCCTTCAATCGGCGCCGATGAAATCCGCCGCTTGACGGAAGACAAGGCTTTCGACATTGCGCCGATGCGCGATATTCTTGGCGTTTCACCCATCCCGCTGGAACAGGGGCTGGCGCTGACCTTCGCCGCTCGCTGAGAAGACATAAGGAAGGCTTCCCATGCCCATCATCAACCGCATCGCCGAATTCCACCCGGAAATGACCGCCTGGCGGCGCGATTTTCATGAACATCCGGAATTGGGGCTGGAGGAGGTGCGCACTTCCGGCATCATCGCCGACAAGCTCCGTGAGTTTGGCTGTGACGAGGTTATCACCGGCATTGCCAAGACCGGCATTGTCGGCGTGATCCGTGGCCGTGTGGATAATGGCCGCGCCATTGGGCTGCGCGCTGATATTGATGCGCTGCCGATCCTGGAAGAAACCGGCCTGCCCTATGCCTCCAAGATTCCGGGCAAGATGCATGCCTGCGGCCATGATGGGCATACCACCATGCTGCTGGGGGCGGCGAAGTATCTGGCTGAGACCCGCAATTTCGACGGCACGGTTTATGTGATTTTCCAGCCAGCAGAAGAAAACCTGGCGGGCGGCGAATTAATGGTGAAGGAAGGGCTATTCACGCGTTTCCCGATGGAACGCGTGTTCGGCATGCATAATTGGCCCGGCGCGCCGGAGGGCACTTTCTTGTGGCGCGAAGGCCCGGTGATGGCGGCGGTGGCCAATCTTGAAGTGAATATCACTGGCAAGGGCGCGCATGGCGCCATGCCGCATAATGGCACGGACCCGATTGTGGTCGCCGCCGCCATAGTGCAGGCGCTGCAATCCATCGTCGCGCGCAATGTGGAACCGGTGGAAGCGGGTGTCATCACCATCGGCCACATCACCGGCGGGCATACCTTTAACGTGATCCCGGAGACTGTGCGGATGCTCGGCACCGCGCGCTGGTTCGCGCCGGAAATCGGGGATTTGCTCGAACGCCGCTTCAAGGAAACCGTGACGGGCATTGCCGCCGCCATGGGCGCCAAAGCCACTGCCGACTTCGCCCGCGCCTATCCCGCGACGATCAATGAGGTTGAAAGCGTGCATCTGGCCGCCAAGGCCGCGCGCGCCGTGCAGGGGGAAGCGCGCGTACAGCCCATGGCAAAACCCACCATGGGCGGTGAGGATTTTGCCTTCATGCTGAATGCCAAGCCCGGTGCCTATCTGATGCTGGGTGGCGGGCGCGGGCCGAATGAAGCGCAGGTGCATCACCCGCTTTACGATTTCAACGACAATATCCTGCCCGTCGGCGCTTCCTATTGGGCGACCTTGGCTGAGCAATTATTGCCGCGCGGATCAGCCTGAATAACTCGCGATCTCGATCAAATTGCCATCGGGATCGCGACAATAAACAGACATGATCGGCCCGAGTGCGCCCGCCTTCGCCACCGGGCCGACTTCCACCGCAACGCCGCAGGCGCGCAGATATTCTGCCACCTGATCCGACTTCATGGTCACCACGAAGCAAAGATCATCCGTGCCCGGTACGCCGCCCGCGGCGCCGGTGAACCATTCTTCCTGCGTAGCACTTGCCGGGCGCAGATTGATCTTCTGCCCGCCGAAGCGGAGTGACGTGCGCCGATGTGGGCCGAATTCCTCTCGCTCCATCCCCAAAACGCGCTGATACCAGGAGGCAGAGATTTCCACATCGCGGCAGGTAATGACCAGATGATCCAGGCGATCCACGGCGAAACGCATGATGCTTAGCCTTTCTTCGGCAAACGCGCCGTCACTTCGATTTCAATGCGCATGATATCGGTTTGCAGCCCGGCATGGATCAGCGTGGAAGCCGGGCGCGCCTTGTCGAAATGCTTGCGAAAGACTGGCCAGCAGGGCTCCCAATCTTCCCGCCGCGGCACAATGGTCAGCACGCGGACAACATCATCCAAGGTGCAGCCGGCTTCCGCCAAGGCGCGGCTGATATTGGCGAAGCATTGTTCGGCCTGCGCCACCACATCGGGCGCGATGGTCATGGTGGCGTAATCATAGCCGGTGGTGCCGGACACCCAGACATAATCGCCATCCACCACCGCGCGGGAATAGCCAATCTCCGCTTCGAATTTGGAGCCGGATGAAATCAGGCGGCGTTCATTCATGGCGTTATGTCCCTGTCACGCGGTGATTGGCCCGCCGCATTTTTCCGGGCGGAATTTGCGTTCGGTCGAGGCTGGAAATTTCGCAAGCTTGTCCGCCGGCCGGATCGGGCGACGGACCAATTCGCCACCGCAATTCGGGCAAAGCCCGCCTGGCAGCTTTGTGCGCGCGCAATCCACGCACCAGGTGCATTCAAAGGAACAGATCAACGCATCGCGGCTTTCCGGTGGCAGATCGCGCCCGCAGCATTCGCAATTGGGTCTCAATGCCAGCATCGGCTTTGTCCTTTCACGGCGGTGCGACAATGCGCGCGACCAACCGCCGCACCATCGGCAGCACCACCAACACGGTCGGGAAGGCGATGACCCACGATGTGATCCAGGCAATCGGCCAACGCGCCAGAAACTCTGCCCCCGGTCCCAACGCCAGCAGCGTTGAGATGCCGGAAATCACGATGGTCATGATCCCGGATAGGATGAAGCCCGTCACCGGCAGCAGGAAGCGCGGGGGCAGGCGACGATCCGCTGTGGCGCTCACTCCAGCCCCTCATAGAAATCATTGCCCTTGTCATCCATGACGATGAAGGCCGGGAAATCCTCAACCTCAATCCGCCAAACCGCTTCCATGCCGAGTTCCGGGTATTCCAGCACTTCAACCTTCTTGATGCAGTCCTGCGCAAGCCGCGCGGCGGGGCCGCCAACCGAACCCAGATAGAAACCGCCATATTTCTTGCAGGCATTCAACACGGCCTTGGAACGATTACCCTTGGCCAGCATCACCATGGAACCACCAGCGCTTTGAAAGGCTTCCACATAGGAATCCATCCGCCCCGCCGTGGTGGGGCCGAAGGAACCGGTCGCCATGCCGGTCGGTGTTTTCGCTGGCCCCGCGTAATAGACCGGGTGATCCTTCATATATTGCGGCAGACCCTGCCCGGCATCCAAGCGTTCCTGCAATTTCGCATGCGCAATGTCACGTGCGACCACCATGGTGCCGGTCAGGCTGACGCGCGTTTTCACCGGGTATTTGGAAAGGGTGGCGCGAATGTCGCTCATGGGGCGGGACAGGTCTATCTTCACCACCTCCCCGTTCAGGATATCGGCGGTTGCTTCCGGCAGATATTTCGCCGGGTCATGTTCCAGATCCTCGACGAAAACGCCTTCCGGCGTGATCTTCGCCTTGATCTGGCGGTCAGCCGAACAGGAAACGCCAATGCCAATCGGCAGGCTCGCGCCATGCCGCGCCAGCCGCACCACGCGCACATCATGGCAGAAATACTTGCCGCCAAATTGCGCGCCAATGCCAAGGTTTTGCGTGAGCTTATGAACCTCTGCTTCCAACTCCACATCGCGGAAGGCATGGCCCGAAAGATCGCCCGAATTCGGCAACGCATCCAGCCATTTCGTGCTGGCAAGCTTCACGGTCTTGAGTGTTGCTTCCGCGCTGGTGCCACCAATGACAATGGCCAGGTGATAGGGCGGGCAGGCGCTGGTGCCGAGGGTCTTGATCTTCTCTTCCAAAAACGCCAGCAGCTTCGGCTTGTTCAACACGGCGCGGGTTTGCTGGAACAGAAAGGTCTTGTTCGCGGAACCACCGCCTTTCAGCACGAACATCAAATGCAGTTCATCGGCATGATGATCGCCAGGCTGTGCCATGATGGAAAACTCGACAGGCAAATTATTGCCGGTATTCTTTTCCTCATACATCGTGATCGGCGCCATTTGCGAATAGCGCAGATTGGTTTCCGTATAGGTGCGATGCACGCCGTAAGACAGTGCTTCTTCCTCATCGCCTTCCACCCAAACGCGCTGGCCCTTCTTGCCGAAGACAATCGCGGTGCCGGTATCCTGGCACATGGGCAAAACACCGCCGGCGGCGATATTGGCGTTTTTCAAAAGGTCGAGTGCGACAAAGCGATCATTCGCACTCGCTTCCGGGTCCTGCAGAATTTTCGCAAGCTGCGCCAGATGCGCCGGGCGCAGCAGATGGGACACATCCTTGCAGGCCTGGAAGGCGAGGGCTTCCAGCGCGGCGGGCTTCACCTTCAGCACGGTCTTGCCATCCACCTGCATGGTGGAGATGCCTTCAATCGGCAGCTTACGCCAGGGCGTGGTATCGGCGCCGAGCGGGAACATGGGCGAATAGCGGAAATTTTCCGGGCGCGCCGGGGCGGCGGCATCAAGCGGCGGTGTCATTGGCTTTCTCTCCAACCAGCAACCTAGAGCGTTTTCAAGCCAAGTGAAATCACTTGGTGGCTCGGAAAACGCGACCAAACAAAAGTCTAAAGCTGTTCCCGTGAACGCATGTGAACGGAAACAGCTTTAGTCGCGGCGCGAAGGCCGCTTTTTCGGAAACCCTATTACCAGCAGCGGCGGAAAACCGCCAAACCTTCAATCCCTGGCATCGCGCAAGCGATTCTGCGCCATGGTCCAGGCAATGCCGAAGGCGCGGAATTCATGGCCCGCAATGCGGCGGAGCTTTTTCTCGACCGGTGCGGCAATATCGGCCAAGGCCGTTCCATTGCTCGCCTTGGCCAATTCACGCCCCAGCGCGGTCGCCAAAGCCACACCGCGACCATTGCAGCCGGTCCAGGTCAGCACGCCGGGGGCCAATTCATAAACATGCGGCATCTTGTCATCAGTCGCCGCCACATAACCCCACCAGATGTAATCGAATTGCACATCACCAATTTGTGGAAAAACGCGCTTCACCCGTTCCGTGATGCGCGCGCGAATGCGCCCTTCCCAGCCAAAGGGTAGGATCAAGCCGCCACCCGTCACCAGCCTTCCATTCGCATCGAAGCGATAGAAATACAGATCACCCTGCGTATCCGACAGCGCATGCCCCTGCGGCAGGATGGATTTGCGCACATTATCCGACAGCACCGATGTGCCCATCTGGTATGACCGCACCGGCACAATGCTTTGCTTGAGCCCCGGCCAGAAATCCCCGGTATAGGCATGGGTCGCAATAATCACGCGTTCCGCATGCAAAACCCCGCGCGGCGTTTCCACCGCCCAGCCGCCGGGTTCCTGCCGGATGGCGCGCACCGGGCTGCCGGTATGCACAACCGCCCCCGCGCGCATCGCTGCCGCCGCCAAGCCGCGCGCATAGCCAAGCGGATTGATCCGCCCGCCGGTCTTATTTTCCCACCCGCCATGCCAGTAATCCGTGCCGGCGAGGGACGCCATTTCCGCCCGATCCACCATGCGCACCGGCGCACCGCGGCGGCCCCATTGTTCCACGCGCGATGCCGCAAGCTTCATGCGTGAAGGCCGATGTGCCGGCTGGATCCAGCCGTTTTGCACTGCCTCGGCCTGGATGCCGTGCTTGCGGATCAGGTCAAACACCAGGGACGCACTGTCACGGATCAGCCCAACCAATTCCTCGCCCTTGTCGCGCCCGCCGTGTTCGCGCGCGACACTCGCCACAATGGCATCGGGATCAAGGCGCGACATATTAGGAATCACCTGGCCGTTATTGCGCCCGGAAGCGCCCCAGCCGATCTCGGCCCCTTCCAACACGGTCACTGGCACGCCGGCTTCGGCCAAATGCAGCGCGGCGGATAGCCCGGTGAAGCCAGCGCCCACCACCGCAACGCCCGTGCGCGCTTCGCCCATCAGCGGTTCCGTCGCGGGCGGTGCGGGCGCAGTGGCGGCCCAAAGGCTCGGCGGCATAGGGGTTCCTAGAGCATGCCTGCTTCGCATCAGCTCACCAGACATGCTCTAGCCCTTTATTTGATCGCATTTTCCGAGTCGCCAAGTGATTCCACTTGGCTTGAAAACTGCTCATGGCATTCATGCACTTTTCCTTCCGGTGAACAGCACCGCGGCGAGCATCCCGGCAACGGCCAAGCCCGCCCCCAGAATTTGCAGCAGGGATAGCGGTTCACGCAACCAAAGCCCCGCCAGCAGCAGCGCAACCACCGGCACCATGACAGAAAGCGTGGCCGCGCGCGTCGCCCCCAGCAGTTCCACCGCCCGGGCGAAGAAGAACATCGCGACACAGCCGAGCACCAAGCCCTGAGCAATCAGATGGAACAGCACCAAGCCCGCCGGCATGGCAAAGACCTCGCCCGCGCGCATCGGCAGCCAAAAGGGCAGGATCGCCAGGCCCGAGACAATGGTGATGGCAGCGGTCGCGGGAATGGCCGGCACCTGCCAGCGGCGCAGCAGCAGCGTGAACACCGCCCAGGTGGCGCCGGAGGCCATCAGCAGCAAATCGCCGCGCCAGGCGCCGGGGTAATCCCCCATCACGCCATCCCAACCGATCATGAGCACGCCCATCACCATGATACTCAGCGCGAGCGCCCGCCCGCGCGTGGGCCATTCCTTGAGCAGCGGTATCGCCAGGATCGCCCCCACAATAGGCGAGGTCATGGGCGCAATCGTCCCGCCATGGGATGCCGGCGCATAGACCAGCGCCACCAGGAACAGCAGCAGATTAGGCGCGCCGCCAAACAGCGCCAGCAACAGAATGCGCTTGAGCCCAAGCCGCAGCAGCGTGGCGCGCGCCGCCCAGGCAAAAGGCAGCAGCGCCATCATGCCAACGCCGTAGCGAAACGCCGCCAGATCAAAACTGCCGAAGCTGCCATCCGCCAATACGGGGCGCGCCACTACCGCATGGCCGCCCCAGATCAGGGCAGAAGCGAGGCCGAAGGCCAGCCCCAGGATCAGCTTTGGATTCATGCGGCCTATTTGCACGCATGCCAGTGGCAGGGATAGGCCGAAAGCGCGACGCTTTCCTCAATCCGCCGTCAGGGTTACAGCAGGTGCAACCGCAAGAAAGGCTTTCGCATGTTCTACGAACCGCATCTGGGCCATGGCCTGCCGCATGATCCCTTCAAGGCCATTATCGCGCCGCGCCCGATTGGCTGGATTTCCAGCCTCGATACACAAGGCCGGCCCAATCTGGCGCCCTATAGCTTTTTCAACGCCGTGCATTCCAGCCCGCCCATGCTGGCCTTTACCAGCGAAAGCATGAAGCACAGCGCAGCGAATGCCATCGCCACCGGGGAATTTGTCTTCAACCTCTGCACGCGGCCCTTGTTTGATGCGATGAACATCTCATCCGATACGCTGCCTGAGGGTGTGAGTGAATTCGAAGCCGCCGGTCTTGCTACCGCGCCCTGCCGCATTGTGAAGGCGCCGCGCGTGGCCGCCGCGCCGGCCGCTTTGGAATGCAAGGTGACGCATTCCATGCAGTTGCAGGACGTGAATGGCGCGCCACTCAAGGGCTGGATCATTATCGGCCAGGTTGTCGGCGTGCATATAGACGAGGCGTTCATCACCAATGGCCGGTTTGATACGGCCAAGGCGCAACC
>JBIIGZ010000072.1:0-16056 GCA_044236185.1 Roseomonas sp.
TGAAGCCGCCGACATAGCCACCGAACGCCTTATTCTGCGTCTGGTTATACATGGTCTGGTAGCCCTGCAGCGGCGCATAGGCATAGTCCCAAGCCTCACGCGCAATGGCCTTGGCTTCATCGGGTGTCAGCGCAGCATTGCCCCATGATGCCTTGGTGGTGAGTGCGAAGGATGTCGAAAGCGCCAAGGCTGAAAAGCCACGGCGATTGACGGTTGTGGACATGTGAGCCCCTTCCTGTTTGCGCTACGGCTTATCTCACCAATTCGATATCATTGAGCTGCCAGCTTTTGTCGAAATAGGCTTCCGTTGCTGCATAAAAGCGGAAATAGGGAAACCAGCCCTTGCCCGGGTTTGTCCTGATCCAATTCGCCGCATTGGCCGGCCGTTCCGGCCCGAAATAGACATCCACCGATCCATCGGCATTCTTGACCAGATCAGGATTGCGTGAGGAAAGATCAGCAGCGCCCTGCGCCGTCACCAGGGGACCACGCGTGACATTGTCATAAAGCGTAATGGACCAGAATTGCCGCACCGGTGGGTTGGGTTCAATACGCAAGCGATAGGTCTTGCCACCATCAAGCCAATTGCCTTCCCGATCCTTGGAGGCTTCAAGATATACCTGACCAAAGCCGACGATACGGCCCTGCATGCCAACCGACATGCCAATGGCTTCATAGAACCAGGATGAACGCTCATCGAATTGAACGCGGTTCTTGTCCGGAGATTCCTGATCAAGATCGAACAGCACCGCATATTCCCAGCGCTTGCCGGGATATACTGTGGCACCCGCATAGCGCTTGTCATAGGCAATGGTGCGCGCCATCAATTCGCCAAGCTTGGCGGCGTCGGTCAAAATGCGCGCCTGGCGCGCATCCGGATTAAAGGGCGTGCCCGGTGTGATCCCAAGCGATTGCAGCATGCCGAACATCATGCGATCGCGCGGCGCCACCGGTTCATTGGCGTAAAGCTCGGCCAGCAGCTTCCAATATTCCAGCGTATCGGGCTGCGCGGATTGCCAGGCGCGCCCACCCACTTCCAGGAATTTCGTGGGGGCGGGCCGTGCCCTTTGGTTCCAGCCATAGATGGCGAATTTGCGTAAAGTGGCTTCCGCCACCGCCCTGTCAGGATCAAGCCCGCGCGTGCCGAACCACACTTGGTTGCTGGGCGCGCGAAAAATTATGTAGCCCGGCGCCTCAATATCAGGGCTGCCTGGCGGCAGGATCAGGTATTTGCCGCCAGCGCCCTTGTCCGGACCTGTCTGGCCCATATCGGTGATCGGCTGCTGCCAGATGTCGAGCACACCGCCCGCCGTCAGCCCTTCAGGAACCTCCACAACCATCGGCCCTTGCCGGGCCAGATCCCAGAAGCTGAAGGCATAAAGCGTGGTGATATTGGGCGTCAGCATGCCGGCCTTATCGGCCAAATCACGGTAGAACATGATATCGCCATTGCTGGCGCCGAGCGTCTTGGTTTGCGCATCATAAAGCGCCTTGAACCCCACCGCCGGCAGCGCCCAAAGATACGCCTGGGTTGCCCGCTGGAAATCCATTTCATCATAAAGCCGATCAGCGGTTTGCCGGCTGGGAAAGCCGTTCTCAAGCGTCAGATCACCAAGCCGGGTCGGCACGGTTTGGGCATCAGCGGAAGATGGGGGCAGCGGCGCCAGGATCGCGACAATCGCTGAGGCAATCACTGCCGAGGTCAAACGCTTGAAGGGGTTGGGCATGCGCTTCGGTCCTTAAACGGCTGAAGGACGCTACTTGATGCGGTGATACTGTTAAACTAGCGTTGTGATACCTTTTTAGTATCAAAGGACCAAGATGCTTGATCGTCTGAAAGCCGCGCTGGCCTTGGCCGAAACCCTCAATTTCCATCGGGCCGCCCAGCGTCTGGAGATGAGCCAGCCGCATCTCACGCGCATCATCAAATCGCTTGAACGTGATCTTGGCGTCATCTTGTTCGAACGCGGTCCGCGTGGCGTTTCACTCACGCCAGATGGTGCGCGCGCCTTGAAGGAGGCGTCCATCCTCATCAACGCGGAGACGATGTTCAGCCGCAAGATCGATGCGCTGCGCAGTACTGGCGTTGAGACGCTGCGCATTGCCGCCGGTGCCTTTATTGCCCAATCCTGGGCGGGCGCGGCCATGGCGGCCATGAAGTCTGCGGAACCCGCGCTTTCAATCAGCCTGCGGGAGCTTGATTGGTGGAAACTCTCTGAAGCTGTGCAAAGCGGCGAAGTGGACCTCGCCATTGGTGAGTTGAGTGAGGCAAACAAAATCCCTGAACTGACCAAGGAACTCTTCCCTGAACGTGAAGGCAGCATCATCCTGCGGGCCGACCATCCGCTTGCAAACCTGAAACAGGTTACGCTTGAAGAACTTGCACGCTTTCCCCTGGTTGGGCCGCGCCTTCCTGGGCGTATTGCCCAGTTGCTGCCGCCGGCTTGTGGCTTTGGAACGCTTTCAGAAGATGGGCGCTTTTTTATCCCGAAGATTGAATGCGCCACACCACGATCCATGCTTGACGTGGTTTTAGCCTCCGATGCCATCTGCATGATTTGGCCGGAATATTGCAGTGATGCCTTGAAATCCGGCGCACTTCGCGAAATGGCCTTTCATCCGCCTTGGCTGCGCGTCAGCCAGGGCATCATGTATCGCCGGGTGCAGCCGCTTTCTTCTGCTGCCAAGGCATTCTGCGCCGCCGCCAAGCATGCCGAGCAAGCGTATTTTCGGCATCGGTCAGCGTAATGCTCAGCGCAAATAAGGCTCCACTGTCCCGGTCAGCTTCATGGTCAAGGGCTTACCGCGACGGTCTGTGGCCTTGCCGAGGCTTACCCTGATCCAGCCTTCCGAGACGCAGTATTCCTCCACATTGGTCTTTTCCTGGCCCTTGAAGCGAATGCCAACGCCACGGCTCAGCAGCGCCTCATCATAAAAGGGGCTGCTCGGGTCATTGGAAAGCCGGTCCGGCAGGGTGGGGGTGTCTTCGTTCATGCTAAAGCTCCAGGCGCGGTGTTTGCCCGAGAGCCACGGCGAAGGCAACGCCATGCGATTGACCAGCCCGCGCCAAAACCGCAATTTCGAATCAAGACTAACCCAAGGATGGTTCCGTGCAGTATTCACTGACCGAAGCGCAAACCGAACTCCGCGCGCAGATTTTGAAGCTCTGCGCTGATTTTGGCGATGATTACTGGCTGAAGATTGATCAGGAAGCGCGTTTCCCTGAGGAATTCTACCGCGCGGTCGCTGCCGCCGGTTGGCTTGGCATTGCGATGCCCGAGGAATTTGGCGGCGCCGGCCTTGGGATTTCGGAAGCGACCGTGATGATGCAGGCGGTGGCGGAAAGTGGCGCCTGCATGTCCGGCGCCTCGGCCATTCACATGAACATCTTTGGCCTGAACCCGGTGGTGGTCTTTGGCACCGCGGCGCAGAAGCAGCGCTTCCTGCCGCCGCTGATCGAAGGCCGGGAGAAAGCCTGTTTCGGCGTGACCGAGCCCAATACCGGGCTCAATACCACGGAATTGAAGACGCGGGCCGAAAAGCGCGGTGATCGCTATGTCATCAATGGGCAGAAGATCTGGATTTCCACCGCGCAAGTGGCGGATCGCATCCTGCTTTTGGCGCGCACCACGCCGCTTGATCAGGTGAAGCGCAAGACCGATGGGCTGACGCTGTTCTACACCAAGCTGGATCGCGCCAAGGTGGAAGTGCGGCTCATCCATAAAATGGGCCGACATGGCGTTGATTCGAACATGCTGTTCTTTGACGGGCTGGAAGTGCCGGAAGAAGACCGAATCGGCGCGGAGGGAGAGGGTTTTCGCCTGATCCTGCATGGCCTCAACCCTGAGCGTATCTTGATTGCCGGGGAAGCGGTTGGGATTGGCCAGGCAGCGCTGAGCAGGGCCGCCAATTACGCCCGTACGCGGGAAGTCTTTGGCCGCCCCATTGGCCAGAATCAGGGCATCCAGCATCCGCTGGCGCGGGTTTGGGCGCAGTTGGAAGCCGCGGGCTTGCTCACCATGAAAGCGGCCGCGCTTTACGATGCCGGCCGAGATTGCGGGGCGGAGGCCAATGCAGCCAAATATTTGGCCGCTGAAGCCGGCTTCGCCGCCGCAGAAGCCGCCGTACTGACCCATGGCGGCATGGGCTATGCCCAGGAATACCAGGTGGAGCGCTATTTCCGCGAAAGCATGATCCCGCGCATCGCGCCTGTCAGCCGGGAACTGATCCTGAGCCATATCGCCGAAAAAGTGCTCGGCCTGCCAAAATCATATTGAAAGGAAAGGTGATGGTGGGCGCGACAGGGATTGAACCTGTGACCCTTCGCGTGTGAAGCGAATGCTCTACCGCTGAGCTACGCGCCCGACCGATCGGTGCTTTAGGGGCGTAAGGCCGCCCCCGTCAAGCAGCCCCCCGGCCGGCGGCTTTTTCCAACGGGGCCGGCAACCGAATATTATGATCTGATCGATATCTTCTTGGGTCTCCCTGAAGACCCAAGAAATGACCGCACTATTAAGAGAAAATCTATCAGCCCCTTCGCATGGAAGGCCGCTTTTATGCTTTCTTCATCTTCCCCGCACCGGCGGCACCACCATCAATCGCATGTTGAAATATACCTTTGGTGATCGCGCCATCTTCCATGCCGATCTTCTGGCCGAGCATGGCGGAGAAGCAGGGCTTGGTGCTGTCCTTGCTGGGGAGGAGGACCTTTATCGCCGCGCGGTACTTTTCACGGGCCATTTTGGCATCGCACATCCTCTGGTCAGCCTATCCCCCCGCCCCGTCGCCATCGCGGCCGTGCTGCGCCAGCCGCTGGAGCGCATTGCCTCCCTTTATGACTACATCCGTGGCACGCCGGGCCATCCCGAACATGCCGCGCTGAGTGCGCTCTCGCTCAATCAGGCTCTGGGTGCGGTCCCAGGCTTTGCCGTGCATTGCCGGAATGCCCAATTGCGCACCCTA
Source organism: Roseomonas sp. (assembly GCA_044236185.1). Lineage (GTDB taxonomy): Bacteria > Pseudomonadota > Alphaproteobacteria > Acetobacterales > Acetobacteraceae > Neoroseomonas. The sequence continues at coordinate 4,963 of JBIIGZ010000072.1, forward strand.
TTCAACGCTACGGATCGGGCCGGGATTCTGGCAGCGCTGCAGCGCCACCCCTATCTGCTTGGCAAGGCGGATGCCTTGGAGATTTTTGCCCAAAGGCTGATGGCACCCTTTGGCTTAGTGCTTGGCGGCGCCTTGCCGCGATCCAATGAAAGACCAAAACTCACCGATGTGGTACCGGCGCGCTTGCAGCCGGATTACGCCACCGCCCTGGCGCGGCTTGAAGCCTATAACCGGGAAGAGCTGGCGTTTTTTGCTGAGCTGCCAACAAGCTTCGTGAGCCGCCCCCGCCAGGCCAATGTCAATCCGGCAAATCCCAATGCCGGCCCGATTCCCATGTTATCGCCGGCCGCTCATTGAACCCATCCCTGGATCGCATTTTCCACGCAGCCAGGCGCTTCACCCTGGGCGCGAAACGCGTCAGGCCAGCCCCAAGGCCCAAAGCAGCACACCCTTTTGCGCATGCAGGCGGTTCTCAGCCTCATCAAACACCACGCTTTGCGGGCCATCCATCACCTCATCGGTGATTTCCTCGCCGCGATGCGCAGGCAGGCAATGCATCACAATGGCATCCGGCGCAGCGTGTTTCAGCAGGGCAGAGTTCAACTGATAGGGTGCCAAAAGATTATGCCGGCTCTCGGCCCGCCCATCGCGTTCATCGGACATGGAAACCCAGGTATCGGTCACCACGCAGCGCGCATCGCGCACGGCGGCGATCGGATCATGCGTCAACTCCACCTTGGCGCCTTGCGCACGCGCCCAGGCGATCAGCTCAGCGGGTGGGGCCAATTCGGGCGGTGTCGCCAGCCGCAGCGTAAAGCCAAAGCGTGCCGCTGCCTGGATGAAGGATTGCGCGACATTATTGCCATCACCCGTCCAGGCCACCACCTGCCCGGCAATCGGGCCGCGATGTTCTTCAAAGGTCATGACATCGGCCATCAATTGGCAGGGATGCGATACATCGGTCAGGCCATTGATCACCGGCACCGTCGCATGTTCCGCCAATTCGCGGATCTTCTGCACATCATCGGTGCGCAGCATGATCGCATCCACATAGCGCGACAGCACTTTCGCGGTATCGGCGGGTGTCTCACCGCGCCCTAACTGCATGTCCTTCGATGACAGCACAACAACATCGCCACCCAATTGGCGGATGCCCACTTCGAAGGAAACACGCGTGCGCGTCGAGGGTTTTTCGAAAATCAGGGCAATGGATTTGCCAGCCAAGGGCTTGCTGGCAATCTCACCACGCTTCGCGCGCCCGGCCACATCAAGCATGCGGCGCAGCACCGCCGGTTCAAGATCCATCAATTCCAGAAAGTGGCGGGGCGGCGCATCGCCGCCCCTCACTGATTTCAACATGGCACTCATTGCGCCGCTTGGGCACCGGCGGGCGTCAGGCGCTGGCAGGCGCGATCAAGCAACGCCACCGCCTCATCCGCATCCGCTTCCGTGATGATCAAGGGCGGCGCCAAGCGCAGCACATTCATGCCCGCAGCGACGGTCAGCAGGCCTTCCGCCACGGCGGCATTCTGCATTTCGCCATTGTTGACTTCGGGGCGCAGCTTCAGGCCCAGCAGCAGGCCAGCGCCACGCACATCTTCAATCACGGTCGGATGCTTTGCGGCAAGCGCCAGCAGGCCACGCCACAAATGCCGCCCCACCTGATCCACGCGTTCAAGAAAGCCGGGCGCGGAGACCACATCCATCACCGCATTGCCGGCGGCGCAGGCAAGCGGCCCGCCGCCATAGGTAGAGCCATGCGTGCCGGGCTTCAGATGCTTCGCCACATGTTCCTTGGCGAAAATGCCACCCAGCGGGAAGCCACCACCAATGCCCTTGGCGGAGGACATGACATCGGGTTCGATCCCAGCCCATTGATGGGCCCACATCTTGCCGGAACGGCCCATGCCGGTCTGCACTTCGTCCATGGCCAGCAGCAGCCCGTATTCATCACACATGGCGCGCAATTCGCGCAGGAACCTGAGCGGCGCGGGGCGCACGCCGCCTTCCCCCTGCACGGGTTCAATCATCACGCCCGCCGTATTTGGGCCAATCGCATCACGCACCGCATTCATATTGTCGAAGGGCACATGATCAAAGCCTTCAACCGGCGGGCCGAAGCCGGCCAGGTATTTCTCATTCCCCGTGGCGGCCAGCGCGGCCATGGTGCGGCCATGGAAGGCGCCATCAAAACAGATCAGCCGGTAGCGTTCCGGATGGCCATTTTCCGCATGGTATTTGCGGACAGCCTTGATCATGCCTTCATTGGCTTCGGCACCGGAATTGCAGAAAAACACGCTATCGGCAAAGGAGCTTTCCACATGCCGCCGGGCGAGCGTTTCCGCCTGCGGAATGCGATACAGGTTGGAGGCATGAATGATCTTGCCCGCCTGTTCCGCAATCACCCGCGTCAGGTGCTGATGGCCGTGACCCAAGGATGAAGTCGCGATGCCCGCGCCGAAATCCAGGAAACGTCGGCCGTCTTCCGTCCAAAGTCGCGCGCCTTCGCCCCGCTCAAAAGCAAGGTCGGCACGGTTATAGGTCGGCATCAGGGCGGGAATCACGTTTCCAGTCTCCAGCGCAACCGGCCCGGGCAAAAGCGACCATCGCCCCACCAAGGACCGGAAAGGGGAATCTTGCCGGAAAAGCGCGGAAGATGAAAGGGGAAGCGGCGAAAAACCCCGTTATTCGCCGATATTCATCAGGGCGCCCCGCACGCGCGCGGCCTGGAACTGCGCCATGAAAAGCCAGGCGGCCAGCCCAAGCCAGATCAGATCAAGCGCAAAAGCATAGGCCAAATGATCCCAAGCAAGCTGCCCATTCAAAAGGGCCGCGCGCATGCCTTCAAAAACATGCGTCGCCGGAATGGCGAGTGAAATCGGCTGCAACCAGCCCGGCAGCACAGAAACCGGATAAAACACCGCTGAGAAAGGCGCCAAGCCGAAAAGTACGCCCCAGGCCAAAGCCTCCGCCCCCGCGCCATGGCGCAGGATCAGCGCCGTGACGCCAAGCGCCACCGCCCAGCCCATCGCCATTAGGGCGGTGAAATAAAGCACCAGCACCGGCCCAAGCGTCCAGATCCCAAACCCGTACAACAAAAAAGCCAGCAGAATGGCAGGCCCGACGCCAATCGCCGTGCGCAGGATACTCATGGCGACCAAGCCTGCCACCAATTCATACGGCCGCAGCGGAGCCACGAAAATATGACCCAGATTGCGTGACCAGATTTCCTCCAGAAACGAAATGGCAAAGCCCATTTGGCTGCGCAGCGTTACCTCCCACAGCAGCACACCGCCCAGCAGCACGCCTGCGGTAACACTGGCCGTATTGTTCTGCACGCCCGCAAGCCAAGCGGTCACAAAACCCCAGACCAGCATTTGCAGCACAGGCCAATACATGAGTTCCAGAACGCGCGGCCAGGAACGCCGATAAAGGGCCAAATGCCGATACATCAGCCCCCAGATGCGCCGCCCTGCCCCGTTCATGCCGCGTGCCCCTGGCCGCGGGCGATATCCAGAAACACCTGCTCCAGATCATCGCGGCCATAGCGCGCGATCAGGTCATTCGGGCTGCCCTGGTCCACAATCCGCCCCCCCTTCAGCATCAGCACGTGATCCGCAAGGCGTTCAACCTCAGCCATATTATGGCTTGCCAGCAGAATGGCGGCGCCGGATTCCGCGCGGTAATCTTCCAGAAGGCTGCGCACCCAATCGCCCGTATCGGGGTCAAGGCTTGCGGTCGGTTCATCCAGCAGCAGCAATTCCGGGCGATTGATGAGCGATTTCGCAATCGCCACGCGGGTTTTCTGCCCGGCCGAAAGCTGCCCCGCGGGCCGATCCAGAAACCCGGTCAATTGCAGGCGTTCGGCCAATTCCGTGATGCGTTCTTGCGCCTTGGGCACGGTATAGAGATGCGCATAAACGGTCAGGTTTTCCCGGACCGTGAGGCGATGCGGCAGCGCGACATAGGGTGAGGAAAAATTCATCCGCGCCAAGGCCGCGAAGCGGTCCCGCGCCATATCATGGCCCAGCACCACAACGCGCCCGCCACTTGGCACCAAAAGGCCCAGCAACATGGCGATGGTGGTGGATTTGCCGGCACCATTGCCACCCAGCAATGCCCAGGTGCTGCCGGCGGGCTGGGTGAAATCCAGCCCTGCCACGGCGGGCGGGTCTCCGGTTTTGTAGATTTTCGTCAGACCCTCGGCCTGGATGGCGGGACGCAGCATGGGGGGCATATCGGCCCAAAGCAGCGTTTCGCCAAGTCAGTATATCAGATGACCGCGCGTTGGCTTTCGATCAGGCGGCCCTGGAACAGGCGAATGCCCGCTTCCCAACCCCAGGCGATAGCAGCGGGGGTATCCGCACCAGCCAACACCACATGCTCGGCCGGATTGGCAAGCTTGTCGCGCAAAAGCGCATCAGCGCCGCTGCCCTTGGATGGGAAATCATCCGACCACATCAGGCGCAAATAGCTGAAACCGGCGCGCAGGCTTGGCAGCACGGCCGCAGCCAAGGGACCGGAAGCTTCCAGGATCAGCGGGTAGCCACGCGCTTGCAGAAAATTGCGCGCCAAAATGAATTGCCCTGGGTCCGCCAAGACGTTGCTGGAATTGAAGGCGATCAGCAGCTTCTGGCGCTGGCTAGGCGGTATCAGGGCATCAAGCCTGAGAAAAGCTTGGGAAAAAACACTCTCAACACGCAAGGGCAAAGCGGTTGGGCGCATGTCACGCAATTCCTGCGGGCGCGCCAAAGTGCTGATTTGGCGGGCGTCAATTGCGCCAACCAGCCTTTCCGCAAATGCATCGGGCAAGGCCAGGTGAGTGCTTTGCATCAGTCTTTCGCAAATTTCGGTAAGCTTGACGCGAAGATCTTCCCACATGAGGCGCGTATTTGTCCCACCGGGTTCAAGCCACATAATGCGCTGTCGACGCACAAAAGTGCTTATGTCAACACCCGCCATGGCACGTTCCGCCGCGGCGATCGCAGCGCCATCAGGCTGCTCCCCTTCAGTTGCTTGAAGCGCCATGGCGCCAAGGGCCGTGGTGAAACCAAGGCTATCATGCACAATGGCAAGCACAGCAGCGGCTTGCGCCGGCAAACGCAGGATTTGCACGGCGCTTGATGCTTCTTCCTGCTCAAGCATGGAGAAGAGAACCTTATGATGATATTCAAGATCAGCTGCCGCATGGGGCAAGCCAATCGCCACCAGATCGCCACCTGGCAGTTTGAAGCTTCTCACCCTGGCAGTGCTGTTGAGCGGTTCCCAAGACGCGCGCAATAAATCCGCCTGAGTTCCAAGGCGGCGCGCCCTTGGCAGGACAGAAAAGCGCAGGGTCAAGACGATTCTTTCCTCGCCCAAGGCGACGGCATCGCGCACGGCAACCGAAAGCGCCACCGCGCTATTCATTTCCGCTGGTTTGCTGCCTATCCGATCGGCTGCGCTGATCATGCTGCCGCTTCCTGCAAGACTGCCTCAAGCACATGCGGCGCATGGCAGCCGATTCTGCCGGAAGGTGTGGTCGCAAGTCCGCGTGCGCGGCATTCAGCGCGGGTACAAAGCGCTGCATCTGGACAGAATTTCATGCGGGCGGCTGTCACAAGATCCTCGATCCAAGGGCCTCCGTAACAGGAAACGCCAAGGCTTAAGCCAAACATAAGGGCTGCTTTCCGATCACAACCATCCAGAATGACACGGGCAGGATCAAGCTGCCCCAGAAGCTTCAGCGACGTCTTTTCCTCAAGTTCCGCACTCCATTCCAATATCACCCAATCTGCGGGGAGCGCCTGCATATTGACCAGGGAAAGCGCCTCTGCCGAAAGTCCTGAAATGGCAATACCCCAAGCATCGCGCTTCAAAGCCTCTCGTCGGGCGCCGAGGTTTTCAATCCCAATCGCGGCATCAAGCGCAAGGGTTGCATAAAGCGCCGTTGTGCTGGCCGCTTCGCGCGGTTCTTCCCCATGCTCGGGTGTTGTTGGAAGGAGTGAGGGCGGCATATCAACCAGCAACGGCGCAGCGGGGGAGCCACCCAAAAGCGCTGCCCTACCGCCTTCACTGCCCAAGGCTTCAAGCAATCCCCTCTGAACTTCGGACCTTGCGTGCTTGAGCAGGGAATGGTCCTGCCCAAAGCTGCCAAGTTGTTGGCGAAGAGAGGCTTCATTCAACGCAAGGCGCTGCAAGCGTAAGGCCGGGCTGCCTGAACGGTTGAAGGAAACATAGCTTCGCCGGAAGAAGACGGCATCCGGATTGATCTGGGCCATTTTGAATTCCAGACCGACCGGGGAAACCGCATCTGGCGCCGGGAATTCGAGTATCTTTGGCGCCGGATTGGCCGCCAAAAGATCAGCGAGGATCGTCTTTGAATCGGGTAAGACCAGAAGCCTTACATGGTCCTTGGGAAGCAACTCGCCGATCAGGGCCACAAGTGCTTCGGCATCGGCCATCGGGGCTTCGCTCAGCAGCCAATCATCCGGGGATAGTTCCAGGATTGAGCCGCCCTTCACCTGCGCAACCTCTCGCAATAGTGAAAAGATGATCCGACGCAATGCGGGCTGTGCGCCTGGCGTTACACGCAAGGCTGCACGCCCTGGCGCTTGGCGCATGGCGCTCCTGAGGGCTTCCTCAACGGAAGCTTGGCTCGACCGTCCTGCGGCGCCTGGAAATCGCTCTAGTGCCATGATTGGTGAAAGGCTTAGCAGAAATTCGCTAGCAGATGGTATATGGAGGTCCTTCCTGGGAGCGATTTATGCGCGAAATCGCTTTACCCCTTCGCTTTGGCTTAAAAATCCCTATATTACTTTTAGTTCATTTTGGAGGTCCCGAATCCAATGCGTCGTACCGGCTATCTTGTGACTGCTTTTGCAGCCCTTGCCATGGTTTTGGTGCCGGTTATGGCTGATGCCAAGCCGGGCGGAGGCTCATCTTCCGGAAGCCGCGGCAGCCGAACCTATTCCGCGCCGCCCCCCACCCAAACCGCGCCCAATACTGCGCGCCCTATGGAACGCAGCGCTACCCAGCCTGCCGGCCCGCAACAGGCCGGCGCGCCCGCACGCCCCGGCATGCCGCCCCAGGCGCAGCCGCAGCGTTCCTTCATGGGTGCCCTGGCAGGTGGTTTGCTGATGGGTGGCCTGGTCGGCATGCTCTTTGGCGGTGGGCTTCTGGGTGGTATCGGCGGCCTGGGCGCCATGCTTGGCATGCTGCTGCAGGTGGCGCTGATCGGCGGGTTGATTTGGTTCGCTTTCCGCCTGTTCCGCCGCCGCCAAGCCGCGCCTGCCATGGCCGGTGCTTCCGTTTATGCGCGCCAGATGGAACCCGCGCCCATGGGCGGTGCCGCGGCCCCAATCGCAGGCGGCGCCTATGCTGCGCCCGCGCGCGATGTCCAACTGACGCCGCAGGATTATCAGGCGTTTGAGCAAACCTTGACCGAGGTGAATGCTGCTTGGTCTCGCCGCGACTTGAAGGGCCTGCGGGAATTCGCGACGCCTGAAATGGTTGGCTATTTCGCGAATGACTACCGCGATCTGGACGCGCGCGGTTGGCGCAATGAAACCCGCGATGTGAAGCTGGAAGGCGGCGATCTTTCCGAAGCCTGGCATGAGGATGGGCTGGATTACGCGACGGTTGCGATGCGCTTTAGCCTGCTGGACGCCACTTTTGAGGAAGCAACCGGCAAGTTGGTGGAAGGCAGCACGACCGAACGCCAGACCTCCACCGAGATATGGACCTTTGTCCGCAGCGGCCCTGAGGAGCGCTGGTTGCTTTCAGCCATCCAACAGACCGGCTGACGCGTCTTTCCCAGCATGGCGCAAGCTGTGCTGGTGCCGCCTTCCGCGAAACCGTGATCGGTCCTGGCCGGTCACGGTTTTTTTTGTTGTGGCGGGGGCTTTGGTGACACCAGCCCTGGCGCAGACAAGGTTTGCGGATCGGGTAATCCGTATGCTAGTGCCCTGCCCCCGGGTGGCGCCACGGATATCCAGATGCCCGCCTTATTTGAGCAGGCCGCAACCCGTTTCAGACTGCCCATCATTGTTTGACCCCACAAATCTGGCGGTGATTGCGCGCTTTGACATGCTGGTGCGCTACTTGAACAGCGCTGATGATGCCGTGGCGGCAGTAGCGCATCATCAGCATGAACACAGAACTTTCCAGGAGCTTGGCTTGAAGCTTGGCTGAAGAATTTCAGCCAAGCCCCATCACGCGCGGTAACCAAAGCGCCAAATCCGGCACGGCCATGACGGCGACTGCCGAAAGCGTCATGGCCAGTACCAGCCAGATCACCCAGGGCACGGTGCTTTCCATGGAAACGCCGGCGATACGGCAGGACACCATCAAATTCACCGCCATGGGCGGCGTGAATTGGCCAATCGCGATCATCATGGTCAGCACCACGCCAAACCAGGTCAAATCCCACTGAAAAGCCGCGGCAATCGGCAGCAGCAGCGGCAGCAGGATCAAAAAGATCGAAATGCCATCCAGAAACATGCCGACAAAGACAAGGAAAATCGTGAGCAGCGCGAGCGTCCCAGTCGAGCCAAGCCCAAGCCCCACCACCCATTCCACAATCGGGCGGACAATGCCAAGCGTGCTGGTGGACCAGGCAAAAACGGTCGCGAGCGCAATGACAATCAGAATAACGGCGGAGATTTCCCCAGCCTCCACCAGCATTTCATAGACATCGCGCAGCTTCAGGCTGTGATAGACGAAAAAGCCGATAAAGAGCCCGTAGAACACCGCGACCACAGCGGCTTCCGTTGGCGTAAAGAACCCAAGGCGCATGCCGCCCAGGATCACCACCGGCGCCATCAGGCCCCAAAACGCGTCCTTGAAGCTTTGCCAGACCGCAATCGCTTCCTGCTTGCGGGCCTTGCCGCCAAAATCCTTGAGGATGGAAATGATCACCACGGCGGCGATGATGCAAAACCCCGCCAGAATACCGGGGATCATGCCGGCAGCGAAAATGGCGGGCACGGAAACCCCCGGCACCAGCACGGCATAGACAATGAAGGCAATGGAAGGCGGGATCAGGATATCGGTGGCCGCCGCCGCCCCCACGGTGCTGGCGATAAAGGGCCGCGGATAGCCATCTTCCGCCATGCTTTTTGTCACCACCTGCCCCACCGCCGCACTCGTCGCCGGGCCGGATCCCGATATGCCGCCAATCACCATGGCGACGAGAACAGCCACGGAAGCAAGTGCGCCGCGCCCTGCCCCCACCAGCGCGGTGGCAAAGCGCACAAGGCGCAGCGCCACCCCAGTACGGTCAAACACACTGCCGACCAGCACGAACATTGGAATGGCGATCAAGGGATATTTCGCAATGCCGGCATAGACATTGGTCGGCATCGCCATGATGGATTGATCCGCAAGCCAAATGGCAAAAGCGCCAGCCAGCCCAAGACAAATCGCGACTGGCACCCCGCCCGCGAGCAATATCGCGAAGGCCAGAAACAGGGTGGTCGCGATCATGGCTCAGCCATCCTCACCGCGCGCAAGGCGCATCAGCCGGCCTGCCGCGCGCGCAATGACCAAAAGTGAGACCAAAGGCAGCCACCCGGTATAAAGCCATTGCGGATTGCCAAGCCCGTTGGAAAGCACTTCGAAGCGATATTCATCATAGGCCAGTTTGGCGCCGAATACGGCAAGCAGGCCAAAGCAGATGATGGCGAGTAGCAGCGCCAGCATCTCCGCCCGGCGTTGCCCCGCCTTGCCCATAAGATCAGTGAAATATCCAACCCGGATATGCCGCCCCGTCGCGATGGCAAGCGCTGCACCGAACAGCGCAATCACCACCATCAGCACCACCGAATATTCCTCAGTTATGGCGAAAGAGACATTCGTCAGGTAGCGCGCCAGCACATTGGCCGCCGTAATCAGCGCCATGGCCGCCATGGCGAGCGCCAGCAGCACACGTTCGAAGCTGAGCGGAATGCGGGTTTTCGGATCCGGAAGCCTTGCCCCCGGATCCAATTCTACGCTCATGGCGCGTCAGGCGATGGCCCGCGCGATGGCGGCTTCGGCCTTTTGCACCAGCGCGCTGCCCACGGTCTGCGCCCATTTGTCAAAGACCGGGCGCGTGGCGCGGGCAAAGGCCTGCTTTTCGGCGGGCGTGAGCTCCGCCACCGCCACACCACGGCGGACGCATTCTTCGATCGAAGAACGATCCCCATCAATGCCAAGACCCTTGCGCGCCGCCGCGATCTGCTTCTGGGCGGCTTCGCGCGCACAGGCAATCACCAAATCGCGATCTGCCGGCGCGAAGCTATCCATCACAGACTTGGAAGCCACAAAAATCGCCGCATCGGCGCAGTAATTCCAGATGGTCAAATGGCGCTGCGCGAGTGTATCCATGCGGAAGCCAAGGAACAGGTTGACCGGATTTTCCTGCCCATCTACCGCGCCGGTGGAAAGCGCGGGTTGCAGATCGGCAAATGACATTTGCACCGGATTGGCGCCAAGGCCCTGGTAGATTTCGCTGAAAATCGCCCCCGCTGCGAAGCGGATCTTCAGGCCGCGCAGATCCTCAGGCTTGCGGATTTCGCGCTTGCTATTGGAGATTTCGCGGAAGCCATTCTCACCCCAAGCGACCGGCACCACATCGCGGCTGGTCAGTGTGCCGAACAGATCGCGCCCGACTTCCCCATTGATGATCGCGTCATAGGCGCGGTGATTGGGCATCAGGAAGGGCAGCGAGAAAATGTTCATCTCGCGGATTTGCGGGGAGATATTGATGGTGGAAAACACCGCCATATCAATCACGCCCTGGCGCATCGCGACCAATTCGCGCGTCTGATCGCCGCCGACCAATTGGCTGCCCGGATAGACCTTCATGTTGATCCGCCCGCCGGAGCGTTCCGTCACGAGCTCCGCCCAGGTAAAGGCGCCGTCTGATATCGGCAACGGGCGATTGCCCACGACCGAGACCTTATACTCGGCGCGGTATTGCCCCTGCGCGCGCGCAATGGCGGGGGCGGCGAGGCCGAGCGCGCCGGCGCCCAGCAGCAGGTTACGGCGCGTCGCGCCCTGGAACAGGGTGGTCATGGCGTTCTTCTCCCTTTGGTTAAGTCCAGACTATAATCCCCAATGCCCAAGGTCAGC
>JBIIGZ010000073.1:0-15854 GCA_044236185.1 Roseomonas sp.
GATTACCTGGTGGACCAGATTCAGGAGGTCTATCGGCTTCAGGGCGTGAAGATCAACGACAAGCATATTGAAGTGATCGTGCGCCAGATGCTGCAGAAGGTTGAGGTCACCGATCCGGGCGACACCACCTACCTGATCGGCGAACAGGTTGACCGCATCGAATTCGAAATTGAGAATGAGAAGCGGATTGCTGCCAAGGAACGCCCAGCGGTGGCTGAGCCGGTGCTCCAGGGCATCACCAAGGCGTCCTTGCAGACCGGGTCCTTCATCTCGGCCGCGTCGTTCCAGGAAACGACCAGGGTGCTCACGGAAGCCGCCACGGCTGGCAAGGTGGATTACCTGGCGGGCCTCAAGGAAAACGTCATTGTCGGGCGGCTGATCCCGGCCGGAACGGGCTCTGTGATGAACCGCCTGCGGGCCTTGGCCGCGCAACGCGATAGGGGCCGTCTGGCAGCGGCCTCACCCGCCTTGCCTGAGCCGAAGGCCGCCGAATAGGGTGGTCTCGGCCCGCGCGCCTGGATGGGGTGAAATTCGCTGTGGAAACAGGTCGAATTATCCCCTTCCAAGACGTGAACGGCGCTTGACTTGAATCGGGGCGGGACGTAAAAGGCCGCTCCTTACGCGACTCCCCATCGGGGGATTTGCTGAATTTGGACCCAAAGCTGCGCCGCCGGCGCCGCCCCTTCTCGGGGCTGAGGCCGGCAGCCGATTGGAAGCCCGGAGGGCACGATAAGTCGTGCCGCGCCGGGCATTACCTTTTGGCGGGGCTGAAGGTCTTTTGGATGGTACCTGAAGGGGCGTCATGCCGACGATCAACCAACTCATTGCCCAAGGGCGTGAGACGAAGCCAGCCCGGAACAAGGTTCCGGCCCTGAAAGGCAGCCCGCAGAAGCGCGGTGTCTGCACGCGCGTCTATACCACCACGCCGAAGAAGCCGAACTCCGCGCTGCGCAAGGTTGCGAAGGTGCGTCTGACGAATGGCTTTGAAGTCGTGAGCTACATTCCTGGCGAAGGCCACAATCTGCAGGAACACTCGGTGGTACTGATCCGCGGTGGCCGCGTGAAGGACCTTCCGGGCGTTCGTTACCACATCCTGCGTGGTGTGCTGGATACCCAGGGCATCGCCAAGCGTCGTAAGCGCCGTTCGCTTTACGGCGCGAAGCGTCCGAAGTGAGGGGCTGAACCATGTCGCGTCGTCACCGCGCTGAAAAGCGTGAGGTTCTGCCGGATCCGAAATTCGGCGATATCGTTCTCAGCCGCTTCATGAATGTTCTCATGTATGACGGGAAAAAGAGCGTGGCCGAATCCATCGTCTATGCGGCGATGGATACGCTGAAGAAGAAGGGTGGGCCCAATAGCGACCCGCTGCGTTTGTTCCATGAGGCGATGGATAATGTGAAGCCCGCCGTGGAAGTGCGCAGCCGTCGCGTTGGTGGTGCCACCTATCAGGTTCCTGTCGAAGTCCGTGCGGAACGCCGCCAGGCTTTGGCGATCCGCTGGCTGATCGAAAGCGCGCGTAAGCGTGGCGAGAACACCATGGAAGAGCGTCTGTCGGCTGAGCTGATGGATGCGGCGAATAATCGCGGTTCTGCCGTGAAGAAGCGCGAAGACACGCACCGGATGGCTGAAGCCAACAAGGCCTTCAGCCACTACCGCTGGTAAGCAACCCCCGATCTGGAATCACGAACATGGCCAAAGCGAAATTTGAGCGGAACAAGCCGCATTGCAACATCGGGACGATCGGGCATGTGGACCATGGCAAGACGTCGCTGACGGCGGCGATTACCAAGGTTCTGGCGAAGGCGGGTGGGGCGACCTTCACGGCCTATGATCAGATTGACAAGGCGCCGGAAGAACGCGCGCGCGGCATCACGATTTCCACAGCGCATGTGGAATATGAAACCGCCAACCGTCACTACGCGCATGTGGATTGCCCCGGCCACGCTGACTACGTGAAGAACATGATCACGGGTGCGGCGCAGATGGACGGCGCGATCCTGGTGGTCTCCGCCGCTGACGGCCCCATGCCGCAGACGCGTGAACACATCCTGCTCGCGCGCCAGGTTGGTGTGCCGGCGCTGGTGGTCTTCCTCAACAAGGTTGATATGGCGGATCCTGATCTGCTCGAACTCGTTGAAATGGAAGTGCGTGAGCTGCTGAGCAGCTACCAGTTCCCGGGCGATGACATCCCCATCATCCATGGCTCGGCGCTCTGTGCGCTGGAAGACCGCGATCCCGAGAAGGGTGAGCAGGCGATCCTGAAGCTGATGGAAGCGGTGGATGCGTATATCCCGCAGCCGGAGCGTCCGATTGATCGTCCGTTCCTGATGCCGATTGAAGACGTGTTTTCGATCTCTGGTCGCGGCACGGTGGTGACGGGTCGTGTGGAACGCGGGATTGTGCGCGTTGGTGAAGAAGTTGAGATCATCGGCCTGAAGGCCACGGTGAAGACGACGGTGACCGGCGTTGAAATGTTCCGCAAGCTGCTGGATCAGGGCCAGGCGGGCGACAATATCGGCGCGCTGCTGCGTGGCACGAAGCGTGAAGATGTGGAGCGTGGCCAGGTTTTGGCGGCGCCGGGCTCCATCACGCCGCACACGAAGTTCAAGGCGGAAGCCTATGTGCTGACGAAGGAAGAAGGTGGCCGTCATACGCCATTCTTCACGAATTATCGTCCGCAGTTCTATTTCCGCACGACGGATGTGACGGGCGTTGTGTCTCTGCCGGAAGGTGTTGAGATGGTGATGCCGGGTGACAATGTGTCGATGGATGTGGAATTGATTGCGCCGATCGCGATGGATGAAGGCTTGCGCTTCGCCATTCGCGAAGGCGGCCGCACCGTCGGTGCCGGCGTTGTCGCCAAGATCACGGCGTAAGAAAGCTTGGGGGTAGAGAGGTTTCGGCCTTTCCGCCTTCGGTTAGCGCGGCTAGGGTGTTTTGTCTCTCGGTCGTGTTTAGGGGTGTAGCTCAATTGGCTAGAGCGCCGGTCTCCAAAACCGGAGGTTGGGGGTTCGAGACCCTCCACCCCTGCCAAGTTTGGTTTGTTTTCTCCGGGTGGGGGTCTGACAAGGCTGCCGCCCGGTGATGTTTTTCAGGGGAACTGACATTGGCCAAGCTCGATCCCGCGCAATTCGTTCGGGAAGTCCGTCAGGAAGCCTCCAGGGTGACCTGGCCGTCGCGCAAGGAAACGCTCATCACCACGGGGCTGGTGCTGGGGCTTTCGACCTTGGCCGCGATCTTCTTCCTGGTGGTTGATCAGCTGATTCAGTTGGCCATGCGGCTGGTCTTTGGTATCGGCTGAGCAAGGTTTTAAGGAGGTACGGCACCGTGGCCGATAAGAAGTGGTATGTCGTGCATGTCTATTCTGGCTTCGAGCGCAAGATCGCCGAGCAGATCAAGCAGCAGGCTGCGCAAAAGGGCCTGGCCGACAAGTTCGATGAAGTGCTGGTGCCCACCGAACAAGTGGTTGAGGTAAGGCGCGGCCAGAAGGTGGATACGGACCGCAAATTCTTCCCGGGCTATGTGCTGGTGAAGATGGAAATGACCGATGATGCTTGGCATTTGGTCAAGGACACGCCGAAAGTCACCGGCTTTCTTGGCGCGCGCAACAAGCCCCAGCCCGTGCCGGCCGCGGAAGCCGAGCGCCTGCTGAAGCAGGTGCAGGAAGGCGTGGACAAGCCGCGCAAGCCCGCCGTGGTTTATGAGGTTGGTGAGCAGGTGCGCGTGGCCGATGGCCCCTTCACATCCTTCAATGGTGTGGTTGAGGAAGTGGATGAGGAAAAGGGCCGCCTGAAGGTCAGTGTCTCCATCTTCGGCCGTTCGACCCCGGTGGATCTGGAATACGGCCAGGTCGAGAAGCTCTGAGCCAGGTTTGGTCGCATTTTCCGAGCCGCCAAGTGAAGCCACTTGGCTTGAAAATGCTCCAAGTGTCGGTGTCCAGAGGCCTTTCGGCCTTTGGCGGGTGGTCCGGAGGGCAGAGCCCTCCGGCCTTTTTTAATTGTCTGTGATGCTGCCGACGCGCTCCGCTGGCCTTGCCCGCCTTGCCGCTTTCACCCCCTTGATGGGCCGCGCCTATGCCGATGGTCGCAATCACGACCCCGGCCCCGGCAAGCCCCGTTTAGTCTCGGCGCTCTCCCCCTATATCCGCCACCGCCTGATCACCGAACAGGAGGTAGTGGCCGCTGCCATTGCCGCGCATGGCGCGGAGGTTGCTGATAAATTCATCCAGGAGGTTTTCTGGCGGAGCTATTGGAAGGGCTGGCTCGCGCAGCGCCCGGCGGTGTGGGAGGCTTATAGCACGCGTGTCGTCTCGGGCTTAGGGGCAGCGCCTGAGGGCTATGAAGCGGCGATTACAGGACAAACCGGCATCGCCTGTTTCGACGCCTGGGTGCAGGAGCTGATCGAGACCGGCTATTTGCATAATCACGCGCGCATGTGGTTTGCGAGTATTTGGATCTTCACGCTGCGTTTGCCGTGGGAATTGGGCGCGGATTTCTTTCTGCGGCATTTGCTGGATGGGGATGCGGCGTCCAATACGCTGTCCTGGCGTTGGGTGGCGGGGCTGCATACCAAGGGCAAGCATTATGTCGCGCGGGCTGAGAATATCGCGCGCCATACGGGCGGGCGTTTCACCCCACATGGTGCATTGAACGAAAAGCCACTGCCCTTGCAGGAGGCTGACCCGCCAGCGCCGCGCCCCATACCTGCCTTGTCCCCGCCGCGGCCTGGCCCAGTGGTGTTGTTGCTGCATGAGGATGATCTCCATCCCGAAAGCCTGCCGCTGGTGGGGCTTCGGGTGCAGCGCGTGATTGGCCTTGCCTGTCCTGAGGCACGTTCACCGCTTGGCGCCGCGCCGCTGGTGCAGCGCTTTGTTGATGGTGCGCTGGAAGATGGCTTGGGCCGCGCCGCGCAACATTTTGGCGTGCCGGCAGAACGCATGGCGCTGGCTGATCTGCCCGATCTTTTGGCGCGTGATGCGGTGGTGATGGCCGAAGCGCCGGTCGGCTGGCTCGCGGATAGCTTACGCCCTTATGGCGTTGCGCCGCTGCGCCGCCCTTGGGATGAAGCGTGTTGGCCCTTGGCCGGGCGTGGTTTCTTTCCCTTCGCGCAACATATTCCGCGGCTTTGTGCGGAATTGATCAGGGGCTGATCAGGCTTCGATCAAGGCCAGCGCAGCCTCCAGCCGATCCGCTTCTTCGGCCGGCTTGTCACGGCGGATGCGTGCAATGCGCGGAAAGCGCAGCGCGACACCGGATTTGTGACGGCTGCTGCGCTGCGCGGCATCGAAAGCCACTTCCAGCACCAATCCCTTTTCCACTTCACGCACAGGGCCGAAACGATCCACTGTATGGTTCCTGATCCAGCGATCAAGCCAGGCCAATTCCTCATCCGTATAGCCCGAATAGGCCTTGCCGATTGGCACCAATTCGCCGTCCTTGCGCCAGACGCCGAAGGTGTAATCCGAATAGAAACTGCTGCGCTTGCCATGGCCGCGCTGCGCATACATCAGCACCGTATCAAGCGTGAGGGGGGCGCGCTTCCATTTCCACCACTGCCCCTTCACGCGCCCGGGCAGATAGGGGCCATCGGCACGCTTCAGCATGAGCCCTTCAATCGCCGCATCCCGCGCGCCATCGCGCAACGCCTCCAAATCGCTGATCTGGCTGAAGGGGATTATGTCGGAGAGATCCATCCGCGGCGGTTGCTGGCGCTGATGCCAGGCTTCCAGCCGTGCACGCCGCGCGGTGAAGGGCAGGGGGCGCAAATCCTCAGTGCCATCAAACAACATATCATAAAGCCGGATCGCCACCGGGTAGTCGCGCTGCATTTTGGCGGTGACGCTTTTGCGGTTCAGCCTTTGCTGCAAATCCGCGAAGGGTGCGACTTCGCCATCCCGCAGCACCAGCAATTCACCATCCAGTACCGCGTGGAAATCCAAACCGGCGATGATTTCAGGAAAGCTTGCGGAAATATCCTCGGCGCCCCGGCTCCAGAGCCGCGCGCCACCCGGCCCTGAGGTGACTTGCACGCGAATGCCATCCCATTTCCATTCCGCGCAATAGGCAGCGGGATCAAGTGCCGCGAGATCGGCTTCTTCCAAGGGATGCGCCAGCATCAAGGGCCGGAAGATGGGTGCCGCGCGCGGGTCAGGCTGCGGCGCGCGGCCTTCCAGCCAGGCAAAAAGCGGCTGATAGGGCGCGGGGATGGCGTGCCAGGCTTCCTCAATGGCTTCCACCGAAGTGCCGGACCATTCAGCAAGCGCCACGCGCGCCAGCCGCGCCGAAACCCCAACGCGCAGCCCGCCCGTCAGCAGCTTAATGAGCGCGAGCCGCCCGCTGGCATCCAGCGTATCCAGCCAGCCCGCAATCAGCGCCGGAACCTCGGCTTTCGGAGTGGCTTCCAGCGCGGCGATTACATCGGACAATGCCGGTGGCGGCGCATTCACGCCGGCGCGCTTTGGCCAGATCAGCGCAATGGTTTCCGCGAGATCGCCGACATAATCATAGGAAAGCCTGAACAGCTCTGGGTCCACCCGTGCCATGGTGATCTCTCGCAGCATCGCCGGTTTGGCAGTGGCGAGCTTCAGGCTTTCCGTAATGGCGGCCAGGCCCAGGCCGCGTTCCGGGTCTGGTTGCCCGGCAAACCATTGGCCAAGCAAAGCGAGCTTGGCGTTGCGGCCGGGGGAAAACACAAGCCGTTCCAGCAATTCAGCGAAGGCAGGCAGGCTCATGCGCGCTCCATGATGGGCGCCACTTCCTCATCTTCCTCACCGCGCCCAATAAGGTTCAGCGCCCGCCCCCTGATGCCCTGCAGCCCCAGCGCATGGATCAGCGCATCTTCGCGCCCATGCGTTACCCAAACCTCCTGCGCGCCGGTCTGCTCGCAAGTTGCCAGCAGCTCATCCCAATCGGCGTGATCGGAAATCACCAGCGGCAATTCCACGCCTCCCTGGCGCGCGCGCTGGCGCACCCCCATCCAGCCGGAAGCATTCGCGACCACAGGTTCCGCAAGCCGCCTTGCCCAGCGATCAGCAATGGCCGAAGGCGGCGCCAGCACAATCGCGCCCTTCAACGCATCCTTGCGCGCAACCGTTGCGGGCAGCAGCGGGCCGAGTGCCACGCCCAATTCCTCATAAACCGCGCAAAGCCCCTGCTGCGCACCATGCAAATGGATCGGGCTATCATAGCCTGCCTGGCGCAGCATGCGGATCAGGCGTTGGCATTTGCCAAGCGCATAGCAGCCAATCACATGGGTGCGCTCAGGAAATAGCGCTGCCGAGCGCAACAACCGCGCAATCTCGCCCATCGCATCCGGATGGCGAAACACGGGCAGCGCAAATGTCGCCTCGGTAATAAACACATCGCAGCGTTCCACTTCAAAAGCCGCGCAGCTTGGATCGGCGCGGCGCTTGTAATCGCCAGAAACCACCACGCGGCTGCCTTGCCATTCGAGTGCGATCTGCGCCGAGCCCAGCACATGCCCAGCCGGCCGCAGCCAAAGCTTCACGCCATTGATGGTAAGCACCTCCCCATAGCGTAGTGCCTGTTGGGTGGTGCCAGCGCGGCCTTCGCCGAGCCGCGCGGTCATGATGGCTAAAGTCTCGGGTGTCGCCAGCACCGCCGCATGGCCGGGGCGGGCATGATCCGAATGGCCATGGCTGATCACGGCACGATCCACGGCGCGGAGCGGGTCAATAAAAAACCCACCCGGTTCGCAGAACAACCCGGCCGGGGTCACTTTCAGCCAGGTCTCGGGATGGGGGGCGGTGGTGAAGGCCATGCGGTTCCGGTCTTGCCTCGGCGGCGTGTCGCGCCATAGATAGCGCTGAATGCGAACATTACCAGAACCTTTTGGCGGTTGGTTTGCGGCGCGTGGCTGGCAGCCGCGCCCGCATCAGCTTGCCGTTCTCGATGCCGTGGCGGGCGGTGAGCACGCGCTACTGGTGGCGCCCACTGGCGGCGGCAAGACTTTGGCGGGCTTCCTGCCGACCTTGTTGGACCTGAACACCGCCCCGCGTGAGGGCTTGCACACGCTGTATATCTCGCCCTTGAAGGCACTCGCGGTGGATATCGCGCGCAATCTGATGGCGCCGATTGGCGATATGGCGCTGCCCATTCGCGTCGAAACCCGCACCGGCGATACGCCGGCCAATCGCCGCGCGCGGCAACGTGCCGCACCACCGCATATCCTGCTGACCACGCCGGAAAGCCTGACACTGCTGCTCTCCCAACCCGATGCTGCCGAATTTTTTGCCGGGCTTGGCGGCATCATCATTGATGAAATCCATGCGCTGGCCGGCACCAAGCGCGGTGATCAATTGGCGCTGTGTCTCTCGCGCCTTGCTGTGCTGGCGCCAGGAGCCAAGCGCATCGGGCTTTCCGCAACCGTCGCCGTGCCGGAAGCCCTGCGCGCCTGGTTGGCGCCGGATGCGCGAGCGGGATCGGTGCGGTTGATCACGGCGGAAGGCGGCGCCGCCCCCGTATTCGATTTGCAATTGCCCGAAGGCCATTTGCCCTGGGGCGGGCATATGGGCCTCGCTTCCATGCCGGAAGTCTATCAGCGCATTGAAGCCGCGCGCGTCACTATCGTTTTCGTCAATACGCGCGCCCAGGCAGAACTTTGCTTCGCTGCACTCTGGCGGCTGAATGAAGCGGCACTGCCGATCGCGCTTCATCACGGCAGCCTTGAAATTGACCAGCGCCGCAAGGTGGAAGCGGCCATGGCAGCGGGCAAGCTGCGCGCGGTGGTCGCCACCGCCTCACTCGATCTCGGCATTGATTGGGGCGATGTGGATCAGGTGATCCAGATCGGCGCACCCAAGGGTGTCGCGCGGTTATTGCAGCGCGTGGGCCGCGCCAATCACCGCATGGATGAACCTTCGCGTGCCGTGCTGGTGCCGGCCAATCGGTTTGAGGTGATTGAATGCGTCGCCGCCATGGAAGCGGCCGCTGCGGGTGAATTGGATGGCGACTCGCCGCGCCCCGGCGGGCTTGATGTGCTGGCGCAGCATGTGCTGGCCATGGCCTGCCACGCGCCATTTCATCCGGATGAACTCTATGCCGAGGTGATTCGCGCCGCGCCCTATGCCGCACTCACGCGGCGCGATTTTGATGATGTGGTGCGCTTTGTCGAAGATGGCGGCTATGCGCTGGCGGCTTATGAACGTTTCCGCCGACTGTTTCGCGATTCCGAAGGCCGGCTGCATATCCGTGATGCGCGTGTGGCGCGGCAATTCCGCCTGAACCTTGGCACCATTGTCGAAACGCCCATGATCAAGGTGCGAATGCGCGGTGGCGGCACCTTGGGGGAGGTAGAGGAATGGTTTGTCTCAACCCTCACGGCTGGCGATTGCTTTTTGTTTGCGGGCCAGGTGGTGCGTTATGAAAGACTTGACCCGGCAGCCGTGATCGTGAGCCCCGGCGGCGGCGATGAACCGCGCGTGCCGGTTTATGCCGGCAGCCGCATGCCACTCACCACCTGGCTTGCCGCAAGGGTGCGCGCGATTTTGCACGATCCTGCGCGCTGGGCGCATTTGCCCGCACCCGTGCAGGAATGGCTCAAGCTGCAAAGCCTGCGGAGTGAATTGCCGCCATCCGATGGGCTTTTGGTCGAAACCTTCCCGCGCGGCGGGCGCTGGTTTCTGGTGGCCTATACGTTTGAAGGACGGCTTGCGCATCAGACGCTTGGGCTTTTGGTGACAAAGCGCATGGAGCGTATCGGCATGGGGCCGCTTGGCTATGTTGGTACGGATTATGTGCTCGCGATCTGGTCTGCCTTTGAACCGACCGGCGTAGAAAGATTGTTTGCCGAAGACATATTGGGCGATGAGATGGAGGAATGGCTTGCGGAATCCTCCATGCTGCGGCGAAGTTTCCGCAATATCGCAACCATTGCGGGCTTGCTCGAAAAGCACCATCCGGGGGCGGAGAAATCAGGCCGGCAAATGACGATGAATGCGGATTTGATTTATGATGTGCTGCGCCGGCATGAACCGGACCACATCCTTTTGCGCGCGACGCGCGAAGAGGCCGCGCGGGGCCTGACCGATGTGGCGCGCATCGCTGCCCTTCTCGCACGCATTCAGGGGCGCATCACGCATCGCGCACTTTCGCGTGTTTCGCCCTTGGCGGTCCCCGCCCTGATCGAAGAAGGCCGCGAATGGGTGGCAGGCGGTGCTGAGGATGCGCTGCTCGCGGAAGCCGCCGCACTGGTCGCGGAAGCGACCGATGGCGCGGAAGAATTTGGCGAAACACTCGCCGAGATGACGGATGGCATCATCACGCGCGGTGCCTCAGCGCGGCCAAAACCACGTGAAGCGCGGCGGTCGCGCTTTATCCGCAGTGCCCCAAGGCGCGCCTCATGAACGCGGCACCGCTGCATTTGGGCGCAGAGCGTATGATGCTCGACCCCGCTGGCGTTTTGCATTGGCCGGCGCAGAAGCTGCTTTGCGTGGCGGATTTGCATCTGGAAAAAGGGAGTGCTTTTGCCCGCGCGGGCTATTTCCTGCCGCCTTATGATACGCGCGAAACCCTGGCGCGGCTCGCGCTGTTGATCCGGCGCTATGGCCCGAAGCGCTTGGTATTTCTGGGCGATAGTTTCCATGACGCCGATGGCGCGGCACGCCTTTCGCCCGCGGACCGCGCCGCGCTGCTTAAGCTGCTGGAAGGGCTGGAGCCCATCTGGGTGCTCGGCAATCACGACCCCGCGCCGCCTTGTGATCTGCCCGGTGAGGCTTTTGTTGAATGGCGCCAGGGCCCGATCACCTTCCGCCATATCCCAAGCCCCTTTTCGCGCCAGGCGCCGCCGGAAATCGCCGGGCATTTGCACCCCAAGGCAACGGCGCCCACGCGCGCGGGCGGGATTTCGCGCCCCTGCTTTGTCGCCAATCCGCGCCGCGTGGTGATGCCGGCCTTTGGCGCCTTCACCGGCGGGCTTTGCGTGACCGATCCCGCCATTGCCCGGCTTTTCCCGCAGGGCGGACGTGCCTTTTTGCTAGGGGAGGAACGGCTCTATTCCTTTCCCTTAGCCCCCAGGACGCTTCCCGTTCACAGGCGTTCACCGGAAGCGTCCTGATTTTTGTTTGATTGCATTTTCCGAGTCGCCAAGTGTTGCCACTTGGCTTGAAAATGCTTAGCTCTTGATCGCATTTTCCGGGTCGCCAAGTGTTGCCACTTGGCTTGAAAATGCTCTGGCCGGGGGCATGGCGCCGCGCCGCAACAGGGCGCATGATGGGGGCTGGAGGAAAAAGCCATGCCCGACGCCCTGCCAACTGCCGAAAAACCCGCGCTTGATGCCAAGGCCATCGCGGAACTGGCCCGCCAGCTCAGCGAATTGCTGAAGCTGCGCACTTTTCCCATTGGCATGAAGCTGTTCGATGACGCCGAGGAAATGGCGAAAATCCCGGGGCTCCGCCGCCCGACCGAGGGCAAGAAATTCTCCACCTGCCAATTGGTCACGCAAGCACGCATCGCCGGCTTCACCATGGGCATTACGGAAGAAAACGTGCCGGGTTTCAGCAATTGCGGCGGCGTGATCGGATTGAATGAACCCTCGGAACTATACTTGTCGGGTCGCAAATTCGAAGGCGTCTGGTTTGAAAACCGCGAAGCCGGCCGGCTGCATCAGGCGCAAATGCCGCGCGTGCCGGCACGCTATAAGGGCCTCGTGGTAGCGCCGCTTCGTTCCGCGCGGCTTGATCCGCCCGATATCTGCCTGTTCTACGCCAATCCCGCGCAAATGATCCTGTTCATCAACGGGCTGCAATGGAAGAATTACAAGCGCTATGATTTTTCCATCACCGGGGAAAGCGCCTGCGCCGATTCCTGGGGCCGCGCTTTGCGTGACCGCACCGTCTGCCTTTCCATCCCCTGTTATGCGGAACGCCGCTATGGCGGCGTTGCAGATGATGAAATGCTGATGGCCTGCCCGCCCGAGGATTTGGCGCGCGCCGTGGAAGGCTTGCTTGGCCTTTCCAAGGCAGGGCTGCGTTACCCCATCATGCCCTATGGCCCGCAGGCCGATCCCGCCGATGGCATGGCGAAATCCTATGCTGGGAAAAGCTGACCCGCGGCTTGCGGCACGGTACCGCCCAAACAAAAACGGCGCGGGAAGCTCCCCGCGCCGTTTTGCATTTGGCGGTAAAGCCAGACTTACGCCGACTTCGCCATGATCTCATCCGCGATATTGCGCGGCACGGGATCGTAATGGTGAAACTGCATGGAGAAGGAAGCACGCCCCTTCGTCATGCCGCGCAGGTTCGAGATGTAGCCGAACATTTCCTTGAGCGGCACATGCGCGCGCACGATAACGCTGGTGCCGGCCATGTCCTGGCTTTGGATCACGCCGCGGCGGCGGTTCAAATCGCCCACCACATCGCCCACGTGATCGGATGGCGTGGTCACTTCCACATCCATGATCGGTTCCAGGATCACCGGGCCAGCCTTCTTCATGCCTTCGCGGAAGCAGGCCTTGGCCGCGATTTCAAACGCCAGCGCGCTTGAATCGACGTCGTGATACTTGCCATCCACCAGGCTGTACTTGAAGTCCACCGTCGGGAAGCCAGCCAGCACGCCGGTATCGGCCTGCACCTTGATGCCCTTTTCGACTGCCGGGATGTATTCCCGCGGCACGGAACCACCAACAACGCCGTTGACGAATTCGATACCCTCGTTCCGCTCCTTCGGTTCGAAGATGATCTTCACTTCAGCGTATTGGCCCGAACCGCCCGACTGCTTCTTGTGGGTATAGGTTTCGGTATGCGCGCGGCTGATGGTTTCGCGATACGCCACCTGCGGCGCGCCGATATTCGCATCCACACCATATTCGCGCTTCAGGCGGTCAATGATGATTTCCAGATGCAATTCGCCCATGCCGGAAAGGATGGTCTGGCCGCTTTCCTGATCGGTGCGAAGACGCAAGGACGGATCTTCCCCGGCCAGCTTCTGCAGGCCAAGGGTCATCTTCTCAACCCCTTCCTTGGTCTTCGGCTCGACCGAGATGTCGATGACCGGCACCGGGAAGGCCATGCGTTCCAGGATCACCGCATCTTCCTGCGCGGCCAGCGTATCACCCGTGCCAGTATCCTTCAGCCCCACGAAAGCCGCGATGTCGCCCGCAAAGACTTCCTTGATTTCTTCGCGCTTATCGGCATGCATCTGGAACATGCGGCCAACGCGTTCCTTGTGGCCCTTCGTGGTGTTCAGCACCTGGTCGCCCGAACGCAGCACGCCACGATAGACGCGCACAAAGGTCAGGTTGCCGTATTTGTCGTTGATGATCTTGAACGCCAAGCCAGCGAAAGGCTCATTTTCATTGGCGGGGATCACGCGGCGATCGGCCGTTTCATCCTGGCCTTCTTCCGGCGCAACCTTGATGCCTTCACGGTCAATCGGGGAAGGCAGGTATTCAATCACGGCATCCAGCAAAGGCTGCACGCCCTTGTTCTTGAACGCCGTACCACACAGCACCGGGCGGAATTCGCCCGAGATGGTGCCGCGCTTGATGCAGCGCTTCAAGGTTTCGATGCTCACATCGCCCTTGTCGAAATATTCTTCCATGGCCGCTTCATCAATGCCGACAACGGTATCAAGCAGCTTCTGGCGATATTCGGCGGCCTTATCGGCCAAATCGGCGGGGATTGGCGCTTCGTGATACTTCGCACCAAGCTCGTCGCCTTCCCAGATCAGCGCCTTCATCTCAACCAGGTCAACAATGCCAAGGAAGGTGTCTTCAATGCCGATCGGCAATTGCAGCGCAACCCAATTGATGCCGAGCTTTTCCGTCAGCGTATCGGCAGCGCGATAGAAATCGGCGCCGGTGCGATCCAGCTTGTTGATGAAGATGATACGCGGCACGTTGTAGCGGTCAGCAAGGCGCCAGTTGGTTTCAGACTGCGGCTGCACGCCGGCCACACCTTCAATGATGAAGATCGCGCCATCCAGCACGCGCAAGGACCGGTTCACTTCAATGTTGAAGTCGATATGGCCGGGCGTATCAATGATGTTGATGCGGTGGTCATTCCACACGGCGGTCACGGCGGCGGAGGTAATGGTGATGCCCCGCTCACGTTCCTGGTCCATGTAATCGGTGGTGGTATTGCCTTCATGCACTTCACCGATCTTGTGGGACTTGCCGGTGTAATACAGGATGCGTTCCGTCGTGGTGGTCTTGCCCGCGTCAATATGCGCGGTGATGCCGATATTGCGGATGCGATCAAGCGGGGTACGCGCCACGGTGGGCCTCCATAAGCAAAAGCCGGACGCCCGCCCCGGCTTTCGCCGGACGCCGCCCGCCATAAGGGTTCAGGGTTTAGTCTCTGGTGCGCGCTATCTGCGATGTTCAGGCGCGGTTTGCAAGCGCAAAGGGGCGGTGCCGGGGTCTTTCCTCACTTTAGGTTACGCTTTGTTGCCCCCAAGCGACCCGAATTTGGCTAGATAGGCCCCATGAGGCCCGAGCCCTTCATCGCTGCGATCCGATTCGGCCATGGGCGCCGCCCTTGGGAACCGCTGCCGGCTGACCCAAGGGCCGCGCTGATTGCGGAATTGGACCATACGGCCACCCCACGCCTGACCGAAGCCGCTTTGCCCGATCTGGCCGGGATTGGTGCATTGGTCCGGGAGGATGATGAATTGCTTCGCCAAGGGCAGGGCCGCCCCAATCGCGGGCGCCTTTGGCGGGGGGAAATCAGCGCCGCATTGGCCGAAACGCTCACCAGCGCGGCCCCGTTTCGCGAAAGGCTCGTGCAATTCTGGGCCAATCATTTCACCGTGGCGCGCGGGAAGGTTCCCTATTTCGCCGGCCATTTCGTCCGCGAAGCCATCAGGCCACATGTCACGGGCAAGTTCTCCGACATGCTGCTGGCCGTGGCGCGCCACCCCGCCATGATCGGCTATTTGGATAATCAAGGCTCAGTCGGGCCCAATAGCCGCGCCGCCCGCACGCGCCCGCGTGGCCTCAATGAAAACCTCGCGCGGGAAATCCTGGAATTGCATACGCTCTCACCCGCGGCAGGTTATACGCAGGCGGATGTCACCAGCTTCGCCAATATCCTGACCGGCTGGTCCATCGCCCCCGTCAACCCACCTTTCGGCTTTATCTTTCGCGGGGCTGCCCATGAACCAGGCCCCAAAACCCTCATGGGGCAGGAATTCGCGGAGGGCGAACAAGGCGGTCTTGCCGCCCTTGCTTGGCTTGCGGATCACCCGTCAACGCATCGGCATTTGGCGCGCAAGCTTGCCATCCATTTCACGGCAGATACCCCGCCCCCTGAGGCGGTTGACGCCCTTTTCGCTGTGCTGAGAGATACGCGCGGAAATCTGGGGGCCGTAGCGCAGCGCCTAGTGACGCTCGAAGCCGCCTGGAAGCCGCCTTTGTCCAAGCTGCGTGCGCCCATGGATTATGTGCTGGCCGTCTTGCGCGCCTTGGAAGCGCCGGCTCAGGTCTCTGAAGGGCTGATCAATACATCCCAATTTCTGGGCCAGCCTGTCGGGAATGCGCGTGCGCCCAATGGCTGGCCCGACCAGATGGCGGATTGGGCCGCGCCTGAGGCGATCTTGCGGCGCGTTGAATGGGCCTATGGCCAGGCCGGGCGCGGCGCCGGCCGTGATGCGACAGCCCTGGCCGAGGCCGTGATGGGCCCATTGATTCAGCCCCAAACCTTGCGTGCCGCCTCCCGCGCCGGTTCGGCCCGTGAAGCGCTGACCTTGGTCCTCACCAGCCCGGAGTTTCAGCGCAGATGAGATACCGTCTGTTCCATCAAGTGTTTTTTTCATATTCCGCAGGGGCGCTCGGTTGCGCTATTTTGGGGCTACACCGCGCGCCCCTGCTATGTGGTGACGAATGGCCTGCGGTGTTTT
>JBIIGZ010000074.1:0-15838 GCA_044236185.1 Roseomonas sp.
CTGCCCTCATCAGCCCGCGCCGACAAGCGGGCAGGAGGAAACGAATGAAGAGATGTCTCATCGCGCTCGCCGCGCTCCTTGGCGCTTGGGCGCTGCCTGCCTCAGCGCAAATCTCGCTGGTGGTGAATTTCTCCGCCGGCGGGCCATCCGATATCGTGGCCAGGCTCATGCAGAATGACATGGCGGCAGCACTTGGCCAACCTGTGGTGATACGCAACGTCACCGGCGCGGGAGGCACCATCGGCACGGCGGAAGTGGCGCGCGCGCGGCCCGATGGGCAGACCATTCTGCTTTCCCCCATTGGTCCCATCGCCATTCAGCCGCATTTTCGCAGCAACCTGACCTATAAGCTCGACAACTTCGCCGCGATTTGCCAGGTGGCCGATAGCCCCGTGATCATGATGACACCAAAGAATTCCGGCATGAAGCGCGTGGCCGATGTGATTGCGCGCGCGCGGGCCGAGAATGGCGGCATGCCCTTCGCCTCTACCGGCGCTGGCAGCATTCCGCATATTTCCATGGTGGCGCTGATGCGGGCAGCGAATATCCAAATGAACCACGTGCCGTTTCGTGGCTCAGGTGAGGTGATGCTGGCATTCCAACAGGGGCAATTGCAGCTTTTCACGGACCAGACCTTGTTGATCCGACAATATGATCTGCACCCAATCGCCTTTCTCACCGCAGCGCGCAATCCGGATTTTCCCGATGTGCCCACCATGCGCGAAGAAGGCCATGACCTGGTCTATACGATCTGGAGCGGCCTTTACGCCCCTGCCGGCACGCCAGAACCCGTCATGGCGCGGTTGGAAGCCGCCTGCGAAAGAGCCGTGAAGGCCGAGGGCTTCATTGAAGGCATGAAGCGCGTGGCCCAGCCCATCCTGTATCGAAACCGTGCTGAGTTCGCTGCATTCTCCCGCGCGGAAAGCGAGAAATTCCGCAGCCTGATTGAAGCGTCCGGCCTGCGTTCCGCTGAATAAGGCCCCCTTACTGGGGGCGGCTGGTTGCGCGGCGGGCGGCTTCGCGCTACCGCCCCCGCGTGCTGGCCCAATCACCCCCTTTGCGGCTGGATGATTATGATTTCATCCTGCCTGAACATTTGATCGCCCAGGCGCCCATCCGCCCGCGTGATGCCGCGCGCCTGCTGCTGGTGCGCCCGGATGGCCTGGAAGATTGCGGCGTGCGCGATTTGCCCACTTTGCTTGGCCCTGGCGATGTCATGGTGGTGAATGATACGCGCGTCATCCCCGCGCGGCTTCATGCCAGGCGCGGCCAGGCACGGGTTGAAATCATGCTGAACCGGCATGAGGAAGCCGGCATTTGGCATGCGCTAATCCGTAATGCCCGCCGCCTCAAGGCCGGGGATGAGATCGCAATTGAAGGTGCTGAGGATTGCACCGCGCGCGTGCTGGACGATCCCGAAGGCGGTGCTGTGCGGCTTGATTTCGGCCCGGATCAGGCGCGGCTCGCGGCCGCCTTGGAAAAGGCCGGTGAGGTCCCTCTGCCGCCCTATATCAGCCGCCCCGAAGGCCCAAGGGCTGAGGATACCAGCGATTACCAAACCATCTTCGCCCGCCATCCCGGCGCTGTTGCGGCACCAACGGCCAGCCTGCATTTCACCGAAGCGCTACTGCAAGCGCTGGATGCGCGTGGTGTGAAGCGTGTGGCCGTCACGCTGCATGTCGGCGCCGGCACGTTTCTTCCGGTGCGCACGGATGATGCGCGGGCGCACAAGCTGCATGAGGAATGGGGCGAAATCACCCCGGAAGCTGCCGCGCAATTGAACGCCGCGCGCGCGGCGGGCGGGCGCATCATTGCCATCGGCACAACGGCCTTGCGGCTTTTGGAAAGCGCGGCACAAGCGGATGGCAGCATCACACCCTTTCGTGGCCTCACGGATCTGTATCTGCTGCCGGGCCATGAATTCCGCAGTGCCGATGCGCTGATGACGAATTTCCACCTGCCCCGCAGCACGCTGTTCATGCTGGTTTGCGCCTTTGCCGGTGATCAGCGCATGCGCGCCGCCTATGCCCATGCCATCGCACAGAGTTATCGCTTCTATTCCTATGGCGATTCATCCCTGCTGTTTCGCGCAGGTAATGCGTCATGACACTTACCTGGCAGCATGAAGCCCAAGATGGCGCCGCGCGTGCGGGTGTTTTGCACACGGCCCATGGCACGGTGCCCACACCTGTTTTCATGCCCGTGGGTACTGCCGGTACGGTGAAGGCCATGACGGCTGATGCGGTGCGCGCGACCGGTGCGCGCATGGTGCTTGGCAATACCTATCACCTCATGCTGCGCCCTGGCGCTGAACGCATCGCGCGGCTGGGTGGCCTGCATCGCTTCATGGATTGGCACGGGCCCATTCTGACGGATTCTGGCGGCTTTCAGGTCATGTCGCTCTCTGGCTTGCGGAAGATGGATGCGGATGGCGTCACTTTCCAAAGTCATATCGATGGATCACGCCATCGGCTGACACCGGAACGCAGCGTCGAAATCCAGCATCTGCTCGGCGCCGATGTCACCATGTGCTTTGACGAATGCACACCCTTTCCCGCGACTCATGAACAGGCCGCGACTTCCATGCGGCTTTCCATGCGCTGGGCGGCGCGCAGCCGAGACGCCTTCGTGCCAAGAGCCGGCCATGGCTTGTTCGGCATTGTGCAGGGCAGTGTTTTCCCGGATCTCCGCGCGGAAAGTGTCGCCGCACTCACCAATATCGGCTTTGAAGGCTATGCGGTGGGCGGGCTTGCCGTGGGTGAGGGCCAGGAAGCCATGTTCACTACGCTGGAATGCACCACGCCGCTGCTGCCCACCGATAAGCCGCGCTATCTGATGGGTGTTGGCACGCCTTCTGATCTTATCGGTGCGGTGCGCCGCGGCATAGATATGTTCGATTGCGTCATGCCAACGCGTTCCGGCCGCACCGGGCGCGCCTATACGCGGGGCGGCGTGATCAATATCCGCAATGCCCGCCATGCGGAGGATAATCGCCCGCTTGATCCTGCCTGCGCCTGCCCCGCTTGTCGAAATCATTCGCGTGCCTATCTGCATCACCTGTTCAAAGCGAATGAAATGCTGGGGCCCATGCTGCTGACGTGGCACAATATCCAATACTATCAGGACCTGATGGCGGAACTCCGCGCCGGTATTCTGGCGGGCGATCTCGCCGGTACTGCCGCGCGCATTGAAGCCGGCTGGCAGGCGGAAAAGGAAAATGCAGCATGAGCGATCTGTCGCATCTGAAACAGCTTGGCCAGGCGGCCCAGCAACCGCAAAGCCCGGAACAGGCAGTGCTGGAACGTGTCGGCAATCCGCATCCTGGCCTGCGTTATTGCATCCGCTTCACCGCGCCGGAATTCACCTCACTCTGCCCGCTGACGGGCCAGCCGGATTTCGCGCATCTGGTGATCGATTACGTGCCGGATGCCTGGATTGTGGAAAGCAAATCGCTGAAGCTTTATCTTGCTTCCTTCCGCAATCATGGTGCCTTCCATGAAGCCTGCACACTGGATATCGCGCAGCGCCTGATGGGCTTGCTGACGCCACATTGGCTGCGCATCGGCGGCTATTGGTATCCACGCGGCGGCATACCGATTGATGTCTTCTGGCAAAGCGGCGCGCCGCCGGAAGCGGTTTGGATTCCAGCGCAGGAAGTGCAGCCCTATCGTGGGCGCGGCTGACGCCATCAGGGCGGAGGCTGAGCGCCTCGGCTTCGATGCCATTGGCTTTGCGCCAGCGCGGCTGGGGCCGGAGGCGCGCGAAAGGTTGCAGGCGTTTCTTACTGCCGGCATGCATGGCGGCATGGGCTGGATGGAAAGCCGCGCTGATCAACGCGCCGACCCGCGCGCATTATGGCCCGAAGCACGGAGCGTGATCGCGCTTGGCCTTTCCTACGCGCCTGATACTGATCCGCTGGAAAGCCTGGCGTGGCGGGACCGCGCGACAATCAGCGTCTATGCGCGCAATCGTGATTATCATGACGTCGTCAAGAAGCGCCTGAAGGCGTTGGCGCGTTGGATCGTGGCGGAATACGCTGATTCGGGCGTGAAGGTTTTTGTGGATACCGCACCGGTGATGGAAAAGCCGCTCGCGCAGCAGGCGGGTTTGGGTTGGCAGGGCAAGCATACCAATCTTGTCTCCCGCACCCATGGGTCCTGGTTGTTCCTCGGTGAGATTTACACCACGCTCGACCTTAGCCCCAATGCGCCGGAAATTGATCATTGCGGGACTTGCTCGCGCTGCCTTGATATCTGTCCAACCAAGGCATTCCCCGCGCCTTATCGGCTGGATGCGCGGCGCTGCATTTCCTACCTGACCATTGAACATCACGGCCCAATCCCTGAGGAATTCCGCAAACCCATGGGCAATCGCATCTATGGCTGTGATGATTGCCTGGCAGTCTGCCCCTGGAATAAATTCGCGGCCACGCATCAGGAACCGGCTTTTGCGCCGCGGGCGGAACTGACTGCGCCGAAACTGGCCGACTTGGCCGCATTGGATGACGCGGCCTTTCGCGCGCTATTTTCCGGCAGCCCCATTAAGCGTATCGGGCGCAATCGCTTCATCCGCAATGTGCTGATTGCCATTGGCAATTCCGCCGATCCCAGCTTACGCGAAACCGCGCGCGCGCTACGCACCGATGCCGATCCGGTGGTGGCGGAAGCCGCAGCCTGGGCCGCCGCGCAATTGGAACACGCTGCATGACGCAAGAAAAAGCGCTCGTCCTATTCAGTGGCGGGCAGGATTCCGCAACCTGCCTCGCCTGGGCCTTGGATCGTTTCGCGGCGGTCGAGACCATCGCCTTCGATTACGGCCAGCGCCACCGGATCGAACTCGATATCCGTGATGGTTTTCGAACCGCCTTACTGCAAGCGCGCCCGGAATGGCAGGCGAAACTCGGCCCCGATCATTTGATCCGGCTTGATGCGCTGGGCCAGGTTTCCGATACCGCGCTGACTTCCGAAGCCACCATCGCCTTCAATGCCGATGGCTTGCCCAATACTTTCGTGCCCGGCCGCAACATCATTTTCCTGAGCTTCGCCGCCGCCATCGCCTATCGTCGCGGCATCAAACATATTGTGGGCGGCATGTGTGAGACGGATTACTCCGGCTATCCCGATTGTCGTGATGATACGATCAAGGCGCTGCAAGTGGCGCTGAACCTTGGCATGGATCGGCGCTTTGTCTTGGAAACGCCGCTGATGTGGCTGGACAAGGCCGCTACCTGGCGGCTGGCGGAAAGCCTGGGCGGCGCCCCCTTGGTGGATGCGATCCTGGAACATACCCATAGCTGCTATCTGGGGGATCGGCAGCACCGGCATCCTTGGGGCTATGGCTGCGGCACTTGCCCTGCCTGCGACTTGCGCGCCAAGGGCTGGGCGGCCTATTCAGCCGCTGAAATCCCATGAACCTCTCCCCCCGCCTTCAAGGCTTCGCCTTTCTGATCGGCTTCGCGCTGTGTATTCCGGCAGCCAATTGGATGATCGGCAATCTCGGCAGCTTTTGCGTCCCCAATGGCCCCTGCCTGATCCCTGTGGCACCCGGCATCATGGCGCCATCGGGCGTGCTGATGATTGGCCTTGCCCTGGTGTTGAGGGATTTGGTGCAGCGTCGCCTCGGCCTGACCTGGGCCTTCGCCGCTATTGCGGCGGGCGTGGTGCTTTCCGCAGCGCTCGCGCCGCCCGCTTTGGTGCTGGCCTCAGCCGCTGCTTTCCTACTGAGTGAAACCGCCGATTTGGCGGTCTACACGCCGCTGCAAAAGCGCGGCCTGATGCTGGCGGTGGCGGCAAGTGGCGCGGTCGGTCTTGTGGTGGATAGCGTTGTCTTCCTGTTTCTTGCCTTTGGCAGTCTGGATTTTCTGGCGGGTCAAATACTGGGCAAGGCCTGGATGGTATTGCTGGCCTTGCCCTTTATTCATTGGCTGCGCCGGCATGATGCGCGGCGCGGCATTCAACCTGCCTGATCAATCCGGCCGTATATTGAATTCGCGCACCACCGCGCCCCATTTCGCCACTTCGCCATCCAGAAAGCGCGCCAGCCCCGCAGGGTCCGATAGTACCAGCCGCGCCTGTTGGGTCTGTGTCATTTGCGTGCGGATGCGTTCTTCGGAAAGGGTCTCACGCAAAGCATTATTCATGCGCGCTACCAATTCGGCCGGCGTCCCGGCAGGCGCGAATACCCCCCACCAGGCTTCCGCCAGCAAGCCGGCAAAGCCTTTTTCTTCCGTGGTCGGCAAATCACTTAGCGCGGGCAGGCGTGCGGGACCAAATTGCGCCACCGCGCGGAAAGTGCCGGCCGCGATTTGACCCGCCACGAGCGCGGCGGAGCCGATCATCATATCCACCGTGCCCGCCATGGTGTCATTCACCGCAAGCCCACCGCTGCGATAGGGAATATGCGTAAGCCGCGTGCCGCTGCGTGCCTGGAACTGGATCATGGCGAGATGACCGATGGTGCCATTGCCGGTGGACCCAAAGGAAACGCCATCCGGCTTCGCCTTTGCCGCCGCCACCACATCGGCCAAAGACCGAAACGGCTTATCCGCGCGGCAGGCAATGACATAAGGCGCGCCGCCAATCAGCATGACCGGGTCAAGATCACGCGTCAGGTTGAAGGGCAGATTGGCGAGCAGCGCCGGCATGGTTGCGTGGCTATCAAACGTCAATAACCAAGTCTGCCCATCGGGCCGCGCCTTGGCGACAATGTCTGTCCCGATGGACCCCGCCGCGCCTGGGCGGTTTTCCACTACAATCGATGCGCCAAGGCGCTGCATCAGACCTGGCGAGACCAGCCGCGCCACCGCATCGGTCGAACCACCCGGCCCAAAAGGCACCACGATGCGAATACTATTACCCTGGGCCTTGGCGGGCACAATGCTGGCTACTGCCAAACCGCCCAATACCACACGACGCGTAAATTTCATGATCCCGTCTCCCTTTTTATTGTTTGTGCCTATTCCATCAAATCCAGCACGGAAGGATGAAACAATTCCTCCGGCTCCATCTGCCGTGCCGCCAACCCATCTTCCACCGCATAGCGGATCATGGCGGCAATCTCGTCTCGGTTGCGCTTAAAGCCATAAGGCCAGGGATTGCCGCCAAAGATCGCGCTTTGCGCTTCCGCCTCTGCCGCAATCCAGGGCAGCGATACGCGCAGCACATTCACCAGCGACAATTCCGCCAAGGACGCTGCTTTGGCCGCACTGAAGGCGCGGAACAATTCCACAGGCAACCAAGGGTGGCGTTCCGCCACATCCTTGCGCACCGCTAGGCAATGCATGATCGGGAAAAAGCCCGAAGCGCGGAACCAGTTTTCTTCTTCCCGCCGATAATCCGGGAAAAGCCGTGCAACCGGCGCGTTGCCCGTGTTGAAACAGGCGGGTGGGCGCGGCGCGATCAGCGCATCAATCCGCCCGGCAGCCAAGGCTTCTTCCAGTGATTCCCCCATGGGCTTCACCTTGAAGCCATCGGGTAGCGTAATCGCCACACGTTCACCACCCGTGCGCCAGGAAATGCCCTTCGTATCCACGCCGTAATGGTCACGCAAAATCCCGCGCACCCAAAGCGCAGCGGTTTGCTGATATTCCGGCAGGCCGATCTCCCGCCCCGCCAGATCAGCGGCACTATTGATGCCGCGATCCGTGCGGATATAGATCGCCGAATGCCGAAAGGCGCGCGAAAGAAACACTGGCACGCCGATATAGGGCGCATCACCGCGCGCGCTGGTGACAATATGGCTGCCCATGGATAGTTCCGAGATATCAAAGGCGCGGTCGCGCAGCGCACGCCGAAAAATATCCTCAGGCTCACCAGGCAAAAAGGTGATGTCAGCGCCCGGCATCTTGAAGCGCCTTTCCATCAAGGGGCGCGTGCGATCAGTGGCAGTGCAAGCCAGGCTCAGAGAAATCATGGCGGAATCAATTTGCCTTCATGCCGGAAATGCGGATGCCTTCCGCCTGGCGCGTGATATCCTCACGCAGAAACGCCCCAAAGGCAGCGACGCTCATCGGGTTCACCGCTGCCCCGGCACGCAGCTGCGCTTCTCGTGTCGTTTCCAGCGACATCACACGATTGATCTCCGCATTCAGCCTTTCAACGATAGGCGCTGGCGTCTGCGCAGGCGCCATCACGCCAAGCCAGATGCTGGCTTCATAGCCGGGCAGGGCTTCGGCCACCGTTGGCGCATCCGGCAAAAGCGGGCTACGCCCTGGCCCGGTGGTTGCCAGCGCCCGCACACGCCCACCGCGCGCCTGCTCCACCATGGTTGGGATGGCATCGAACATCATCGGCACCTGACCTGCGATCAGCGCTGTCCGTGCCTCATTCGAACCACGGAAGGGGATATGCGTGATTTCAATGCCGGCCATGGCACGGAAGATCTCTCCCGCCACATGGTAAGGCGTGCCCGGACCGGATGACGCGTAATCGAGCTTGCCCGGATTGGCCTTGCAGTAGGCGATCAATTCCGCGAGCGAATTCACGCCAAGAGATGGATGCACCACCAAAACGTGATGCGCGACATTCACAAACGCCACCGGCGCCAGATCACGCAGCAGCACGTAGGGCCGATTGGGCAGCAGTGTTTCATTGGCGGTATGCGTGTTGGACATCAGCAGCAGCGTATGGCCATCGGGCGCTGCCTTCGCCACCTGATCCGCGCCGATGGTGCCACCCGCACCGGGGCGGTTTTCCACCACCACCGGCTGCCCCAAAGCCTGTTGCAAAGGCTCCGTCAAAAACCGCGCCGCGACATCGGCGGAACCGCCAAGCCCGAAAGGCACGATGATGCGAATGGGCCGCGTGGGCCACGCCTGCGCCTGCGCCTGCCGCCCAGCGAACAGCGCCGCCCCCAAAACCAAACCTGTTCTGCGTGAAATCATGACACACCCCCGGTTCATTTGCCCTTCCCTTGGCGCAGCCAGGGCTGGGGCGCAAGGGTCAATCCGCGATCCACCCGGGGGAGGGCAGGGCGCGATAGGCTTCGCGCAGGCTATCGGACCAGCGCTGGCTGACCTGCCGGAAATACGCATCATCTTCCGTAATGCGCCGACTAAGCGTCACTTTCTGGCCGCCTTCGCGATAGACCATCAGATCAATCGGCAGTCCCACGGAAAGATTGGACCTGAGCGTGCTGTCCATGCTGATCAGCACCAGCTTCACGCCATCGGCCAAGGATGTGTCGCTTTTCACCACGCGGTCCAGAATGGGCTTGCCGTATTTATGCTCACCGATTTGCAGGAAGGGTGTGTCGGCTGTGGCTTCAATGAAATTGCCCGCTGCATAAATCAGGAATAGCCGCATCGGACCGCCGGCAATCTGCCCGCCCAGCAGGAAGGAAGCCTCAAAAGCCACGCCCTGCGCCTTCATCGCCGGGCCATCATTTTCAAACACATCGCGCACCGCCGCCCCCACCAGCTGCGCGGCGCGGAACATGCTCGGCACATCGCGGAGTGTGTGGGTTTCCTCACCCAGCGGGAAACCCTCCTGCACCCGATTCCAAACCGCTTGCGTGATCGCCAGATTGCCCGCCGACATCAGCGCCAGCATGCGCTCACCTGGCTGTTCCACAACATGCATCTTGGAAAAACTGGAAATGTGATCCAGCCCCGCATTGGTGCGCGTATCGGAAAGCAGGACAAGCCCATCCTTCAGGAACAGGCCGACGCAATAGGTCATGGCAAGCGCTCCGCGCCCTATCAGTTATGCAGGTAGAATTCGGCGATTTGGCCGCCGAGATCAATATTGCGCGCCATCATTTCATTCAGGAAGGCCTCAAGCCCCGCCGCGAATAAATCCTCAACCCGGCCAAAACGCAGCCTTGCATGGATTTCCCCAGCCCGCCGATGGCATTCCCCGCGCCGTCCGCCATGGGCGGTGGCGATTTCATCCAGCACGCCCTCAATCCTTGCATGGCAGGCAATCATGGAACGCGGCAATTCCCCGCGCAGGATCAGCAATTCGGCAATCCGCCGCGGTTCGATCCGCCCGTGATAAACCCATTGATAGGCGCGCAGCGCCGTAAAGTTGCGCAAGATGGCTTGCCAATTCAGGTAATCTTCCGCCGTGCCGGCTTCCGCGATACTCAGCGCCCCAGCATGTGCATGCAGCACGCGCGCGGTATTGTCGGCACGTTCCAGCATGGTGCCAAGGCGCACGAAGCGCCAGGCTTCATCGCGCAGCATGGTGTCATCATAGGCGCCATTGAACAGGATGGTCTGGCGTTTCACCCAATCCAGAAAGCCCGGCAGATCATCCGCGCTCGGCATGGTATTATCCATCCGGCGCATCTGGCCCCAAGTGTCATTTACCGCTTCCCACATATCAACCGTGAGTGCCGTGCGAACCTGCCGCGCATTCTGCCGCGAAGCTTCAATGCAGGATTGGATGGAAGAAGGATTGGCGCGATCCATCACCAGATGCTGGATGAGCTGCGCAGCATCAGGGGCGGCGCCAAAGCCCTGCATTAGCCCGATATCACCGCTGGTCAGCAGAAGCGCGCGCCAGCCTTGCCCCTGCGCCGGCCGCCCACCGCCCATGCCCGCTTCGCGCAGCGCCACTTGCAAAGCGCGCGCCGTATTGCCGGCGCGTTCCATATAGCGCCCGAGCCAATAGAGGCTATCCGCGGTGCGGCTCAGCATGGCGCATCCGGGGCCAAAACCCAGGTATCCTTGGTGCCACCGCCTTGCGAGGAATTCACCACAAGTGATCCCTCCCGCAAGGCCACGCGCGTGAGGCCACCTGGCACAATGCGCGTCTCCGCACCCGAAAGCACGAAGGGCCGCAAATCCACATGGCGCGGCGCGGTGCCGCTGCCGGTGAAGGTTGGCACGGTGGAAAGGGCAAGCGTTGGTTGCGCGATGTAATCCGCTGGATTGGCGCGAATGCGCGCGGCGAATTCAGCGCGTTGCTCGGCAGTGCTATGCGGCCCGACCAGCATGCCATAGCCGCCCGAACCCTTGGTGAGTTTCACCACCAATTCATGTAAATGTTCCAGCACATAGGCGCAATCATCCGGCCTTTCGCAAAGATAGGTCGGCACATTTGCCAGGATAGGTTCTTCGCCAAGGTAGAATCGCACCATTTCCGGCACGTAAGGATAAACCGCCTTGTCATCGGCAATACCGCCACCCG
Source organism: Roseomonas sp. (assembly GCA_044236185.1). Classification (GTDB taxonomy): domain Bacteria; phylum Pseudomonadota; class Alphaproteobacteria; order Acetobacterales; family Acetobacteraceae; genus Neoroseomonas. Next base: position 11,133 of record JBIIGZ010000074.1, read on the forward strand.
GCGCATTGGCCAACGCGACATTGCCGGAACGATAGGCTTCCATCAGCCCGCGCACCCCCAGCATTGAATCGGCGCGAAATACCGCCGGGTCCAGATAATCATCATCAATGCGGCGATAGATCACATCCACACGCTGCGGCCCAGCGGTGGTGCGCATATACACAACACGATCTTCGACGAATAAATCCTGACCCTCCACCACTTCCACGCCCATTTCATCGGCCAGGAAGCAATGTTCGTAATAGGCGCTATTGAAAGCGCCGGGGGTCAGCAGCACCACGCGCGGCAGGCCGCGGCAGGCAGGCGGCGCCACCGACATCAGGGTTTCCAATAAATCGCTCGGGTAATGGCTGACCGGTGCGATGCGATGCGCCGCGCAAAGCCCAGGGAATAACCGCAGCATCGCCTCGCGCCCTTCCAGCATATAGGAAACGCCCGATGGGGTGCGGCAATTATCTTCCAGCACATGGAATTGCGCGGCATCCGTGCGCACCACATCAATGCCGGCGATATGCACATAAATCCCACCCGGCGGCGTAATGCCGCGCATTTCCGGGCGATAGGCTTCATTCTGCAAAATCAGCGCTGCCGGTATGCGCCCGGCCTTCAGGATTTCCCCTGGCCCATAAACATCGGCCAGAAACATATTGAGCGCGCGTACGCGCTGCGTGAGGCCGCGCGACAAATGTTCCCATTCCTGCCAGGCCAGGATGCGGGGGATGATATCGAAGGGGATCAGCCGTTCCGGGTCGCCGCCTTCGCCATAAACCGCGAAGGTCACGCCGATGCGGCGAAACAGCAACTCGGCTTCCTGCCGCTTGCGCTCCAATTGCGCGATGGGGGTTGCCGCCAGCCAGCGCGCGATTTCGCCATAGGCCGCGCGCGCCGCTTGGGGCTCACCCATTTCGTCAAAGGCTCTGATGGGTTCCGCCATCGCCTGACCGACCTCCTGTTTCTCAGAAGATCGGGCCAAAGGGCGCGCCACACAAGCCTGTGATGCCCGAAAAATGGGCCGGGGGGCGCCTTATTGCCCGCCCGGCATCCGTCCCGCCTAATTCTTGGGCAAGCGCCCCTTTCACAAGGCAGGGCAGCGCTTATGCCAATCCGTCACGCGCTGATAGGCATCGGCCACGGCCAGCACCCGTGCCTCGGCAAAGGGGCGCGCGGCCAATTGCAGGCCAATCGGCAGGCCGCGATCATCAAAGCCACAAGGCACGCTGATGGTCGGCAGGCCCAAATAATTGAACGGCCGCGTATTGGCCGAAACCGCCATGAAGCGCGACCAATTCGCCGCATCGGCATCAATATCCGTCTCGGCCAATGTGGGCACGCGGGTGCGCAGCGCCGGGGTTGCGACAATATGATGCCCCGTCATCGCCTCGGCGCAGAATTGGCGCAGCAGCGGGCCACGGCGCGACAGCGCTTCAATGTAAAGATGCGCCGGGATCGGGAAGCCGCCATAAAGCCGGGACGACAGATGAATGGAGTAATCGCCCGCCTTTTCGCGCATCCATTCGGCATGGATCGCCGCAGCTTCTGACCGGCTGACCAGCGCGGTATAGGCCGCAATGGCGCGCAAAGACGGGCAGGAAAGCCGCGTGATTTTCGCGCCACGTTCCCGCATGGCATCAAGCGCGGCATCAAAGGCCTTCACCACCACATCATCGGCACCGTCAAAGAAAAATTCCTGCGGCACGGCCACGGAAATGCCCCGTAAATCGCCGGTGAGCGCTGCCTCATAATCCGGCACGGCTTCGCGCGCGCTGGTGGCATCGCGCGGATCATGGCCGGAAATCACCCGCATGAAACGCGCCGCATCCCGCGCCGTTTGCACCAATGGCCCGACATTATCGGCGGAGAATGAAAGGGGCATGACACCAGCGCGCGAAACCCGCGTTTGCGTGCCCTTGATGCCGGTCACACCACAAATCGTCGCGGGCAGGCGGATGGAACCGCCCGTATCGGACCCAAGCGCGCCATAGAAAAACCGTGCCGCAACCCCCGCGCCAGAGCCTGAGGATGATCCGCCCGTGCAATAGCCATGCTGCCAAGGATTATGGCAATGGCCGAAATGCGCATTATGCCCGGTCGGGTTCTGGGCAAATTCCGCCATATTCAGCGTGCCCATATCAATCGCGCCCGCAGCATCCAGCCTTTCCAGCACGGTGGCTGTAACCTTGGGCACGAAATCACGCCGGATTTTTGATCCGCAGGTCGAGATCTTCCCCGCGCGATAATACATATCCTTATGCATCATCGGCACACCGCCAAGCGGGCCGAGCGCTTTGCCCGCCTTGCGCGCGGCATCCACCGCCGCTGCCTGCTCCAAGGCGCTGTCGCGATCAAGCCTGATCACGGAATTCACCTTGCCATCATGGGCGGCAATGCGTGCCAGACAGCTTTCCGTGAGCGCAGTCGCCGTCACCTCACCACGCGCCACGGCATCGGCAGCTTCCGTCATGGAAAGTTCATGCAAAGCGCTCATGATTCCTTCTCCTGCTCGGCGCGGAGAGCCGCTTCAAAGCTGGAAGGTTCGTCTTCAAACACCAGCGTCCCGCGCAAAGCCGCCAATTCCTTGAGCAGGCCAATGTGATCGGCCAGGCCGAGCCGCGCTGCCTCATTCGGGCATTCAACGCCACTCCATAGGCGGATCGCTTCCATACTGGGGGGGATGGGATCGGGTTTCATGCCAGTCTCTCCTGCGGTCACTCATGCTGCGACGGGTGAGAAGTCTTTGCAAATGCGGGGCCATGATGGCAGGCTTCGATCCCAGCAAGCATGAGGATCGCCGCATGAAAATCGTGGACATCAAGGCATTCCCCACCTCCTTCCCGTTGCCGCCCAATTCCGGGCCTCGGCTTGGGATTGGCCAGGCGGTGAAGCGCGATGCGGTGATGGTGAAGGTCATCACGGAAGATGGCATTGTCGGCTGGGGCGAAAGCCATCACGGCCGGGCGCATACCGCCATCGCGAAATTGCTGGAAACCACGCTCAAGCAATTGGTGCTCGGCATGGATGCCTTTGACACCACCGGCATTTGGGCGCGCATCTACAAATACCAATTGGCGAGCCATGGCATGGGTGCTGCGACTGCCATGGCCATGTCGGGGCTCGACATGGCGCTATGGGATGCCAAGGGCAAGGCGCTCAATCTGCCGCTGTATAAGCTGCTCGGCGGTTCGGCCCGTCCCGTGCCGGCCTATGCCGGTGGCGTCGCACTTGGCTATCAGCCGCCGGCGCAACTGCTTGATGAAGCGGCACCCCATATGGAAGCGGGCTATAAGGCCGTGAAGCTTCGCGTTGGTGATACGGTGCGCGATGACATTGCGCGCATGGAAGCGGTGCGCGATGCCTTTGGGCATGAGCTGGAAATCCTGACCGACGCCAATATCGGCTATAATATTGCACAGGTGCGGCAAGTAATGCCCGAGATGGATCGGCTGAATATCGGCTGGCTGGAAGAACCCTTCCCCGCCCATGATCATCGTTCCTATGCTGAGGCACATGGTTTCGGCAGCACGCCTTTGGCTGCCGGCGAAAACCACTTCACCCGCTTTGAATTCACCCGCGTCTTGGAAGATGATGTGATCCGCATCTGGCAGCCGGATCTCTCCAAATGCGGTGGCGTGACTGAGACCATGCGCATCGCCGCCATGGCGTCGGGCTTCAAGATTCCGATCCACCCGCATTCATCCATGACAGGCGTCAATCAGGCGGCATCCATCCATCTGCTCGCCGCGATTGATAATGGCGGCTATTTCGAAGCCGATGTGTCGCGTGCCAATAAGTTCCGCGATGAATTGGGCAGTGAGCCTTGGCGCATCGGCAAGGATGGCTGCGTCCGCCCGCTGGAAGCACCCGGCATCGGCGTTGAAGTGGATGAGGCCTTCTTGAAGGCGCATCCGCCCATTGAAGGGCCCGGCTACGTCTGATCCGGCGCGGTTTCCCGCGCCGGGTTCAGCTTAAATGTAGTGTTCCTTCAACGGCGCATAGCCGTTGAAGCCCTGGGACGCATAGGTCGTCACATAAGCCCCGGTGGAAAGCAGCTCCACCCGATCACCACAGGCAAGCTTCAGCGGCATGCGGTAATTGGACTTTTCATACAGCGTATCCGTGCTGTCGCAGGTCGGGCCCGCAATGGTCACCGGCCCGTCCTCAGTGCCGTCATGCGGCGTGCGGATATCGTAACGAATGGCTTCGCCTTCGGTTTCCGCCAGGCCACCAAAGCGCCCGATATCCAGATAGACCCAGCGCACCGGATCAGCGGCCCCCTTGCGGGAAACCAGCACCACTTCGCTCGAAACCAGGCCGGCATCGCCGACGATGAAGCGCCCAGGTTCCACCACCATCTCTGGCAGGTCATTGCCGAAATGCTTCGTCATGGCGCCCATGATGGCCATGCCGAAATCATCAATGCCCGGCACTTCCGCGCGGTAACGCACCGGATAGCCGCCGCCCAGATTAACCATGCGGAGCTTCACGCCCGCTTCCTTCAAATCCGTGAACAGCATCGCAACGCGCGCGATCGCACCTTCATAGGCGGCGGTCTTGGTCTGCTGGCTGCCGACATGGAAGGAAATGCCATAGGGGTCTAGCCCCATATCGCCGGCCTTCAGCATCAGGTCGCGCGCCATATCCAATTCGCAGCCGAATTTGCGCGAAAGCGGCCATTCCGCGCCTTCATTCTGCACCAGGATGCGGCAATA
>JBIIGZ010000219.1:0-4887 GCA_044236185.1 Roseomonas sp.
TGCCCCTCATGCGCGGTCAGCGCCTCCATGGGGCAGAAATACTCATGTGGCTGGGGCACCTGGTTGCGCGCAAAGCCGGTGTAATGCTCCCGCTGCAGGCCATAAAGCACGCGGATATCCCGCACCGGCAGGGTCAAGCCGGCCAGGGGCTCGGCGATACAGGCCGGGATCATGCGCCAACGCGGCGTGTCGTCCCCCGGTTGAATGGGCGCAAGCAGCCAAGGCAAGGGACAAAACGCGAGCAAGGAGGTGGTGGAGGGCGCGAAGCGGGAGCGCTTATCCAACAAATTCTGGAAGGTGGAGCAGGCTTCGATGCACAGAATATCCGCATAGGGGTCTTCCGGCGTGCCGCCGAAGTGGAGCCAAAGCCCATCCGGGATGGTGCGCATCCGGTCAGAACCCGGCACCTTGAGATAGGGCTGGGCGATGGGCTCCCCCTCACTCGGGCGGGCGCGCAGCCAGGATGCCCCCGCACTGGAGGTTGCCCCCGGTGGGCGCTGTGGCCAAGTCTTGAGCCGCGCACGGACAATATTGTCCAGCCGAATGGTTTTCCGATCGCTACGCAGGGCTTCACTCATAACACGAATTACCTCTCATCAATACAACCTATGGTTAAAATAATATGAATCGCGCGATCCAAAGCAAGGGAAATATGGTGACAAAAATGCTGAAACTTCGAGTCAAATTGATGGTTAAGAAGAGTTTTTTGAATTCTAACTTTAAAAGCGTCAAGTAACTGATTCTATAGACTCATGCTTAAAATTCCGCCGGAAAAAGGAGTCTTCGGAATAAAATTACAACCATAGGATGTACTTTAAATCACTCAGATTGTTTGTATTTGTTTTGTTCTGGTTTCACAAGCCCTTTCAATCTACCGGACATCATTTCCGTACCATCAATTCCACTTTAAGCTATTCCCCCAACCCGAAACCACCGCACCAGCTTGCGCTACCTACAGCTGGAGAGAAAGGAAAGCGCCCATGCCCATCACCCGCCTTGCCCCGGAAGAACGCCTTTCTGGCGCCGTCATCGGTGGGGGCCTGATCTGGCTTGCTGGCCAGGTCGCCGATGACACCAGCCTGGATGCCGAAGGGCAGACCGCCGATATCCTGAAGCAGATTGACGCCCTGCTGGCCGAAGCCGGCACGGATAAGCGCGCCTTGCTTTCTGCCACCGTCATCCTCGCCGATATCCGTGATGCCCCGGCCATGAACCGCGCCTGGGATCGCTGGCTGGACCGCGCCCATAAGCCGGCGCGCATGACGATTGAGGCTGCGTTGGTGGACCCCGCCTGGAAGGTGGAAATAACCGGGGTCGCCCTGGCGCCGTGAACGCGCCCCCTTCCCCGCTTGGCCCACGGGCATGGCTGCGCTCTGCCGTGCTGTCCCTTGGCTTTGGCCTTTTGGTGGCGGGCGGGCTCGCGGATCAGGGCGGGCTTTTGCCCCTGTTGCTATTGGCGGTGGCCGGCCTTGCCATTGGCTTTTTTCACCTGCTGTTTCCGCAGGACATGCATTTTGGCTTCGGCGCCAGCGCCGGGCTCGCGGTTTATGCCTGCCTTTTCGTGGTGATTGGCCGCGCGGCCTTTCCTGAGGCCGCCGCCCTGCCCTACAGCGTCGCCTTTCTGCTGCCGGTGTTGGCCTTTTTGGGCTCGGTCTGGTGGCGACGGGACAGTCTGCGCCGCGCCGCAGAGGCCGATGCCCCCTTCGACCACGGCCATTTGCCGCGTATGGCGCGCTGGCTGATCCCGGTTTGGGTCGTGGGCGGCTTTAGCCTTTCCCTGCCGCTCAATCGCCTTTCGCCTTTTGATCAGGGGCTGGCCCTGATGACCGCCATGGCGGCCATTGCCGTGATTGTCGCGGCGTCAGTCCGCCCGGTCGTGCTGCTGCTGAGCGATTTGACCCTGATCACTGAGGAGCTTTTCGCCCGGCTGCGGCGCATCACCGTGCCGGTAGTGGCCTTCCTGACACTCTATAGCCTGCTGGTCATCGCCTTTGCCTGTTTTTATCGCATCGCCGATGGGATTTCGCGCCTGCCGCTGTTTCATGGGCCTGGCGGGCCGATCCGGCTCAGTTTTCCCGATGCGCTCTATTTCAGCCTGGTGACGCAAGCGACAGTCGGCTTTGGCGATCTGACACCGCATGATGATGGCATCAGGCTGCTGACCGGGGTGCAGGTGCTGGCGGGGCAGATCCTGTTGCTATTTGGCTTTGCGGAGATCATGCGCAGCCGTCGGGTACGGATGACAGTGGGCGAGGAAAAACGCCCCCGACCCGCCGGGGATTAGGCGTGTTTCCGCCGTAATTCTGATATGTGATGAAAGTCGTTTAAGCAGGATATGCGCGCATGGTAACGCCAGCCTATTGGCAGGGAAAACGGGTTCTGGTCACCGGGGGGGCGGGCTTCCTGGGGTCCAACCTCTGCCACGCCTTGGCCGGCATGGGGGCGCGGGTGACCGCGCTGGATGCCATGATGCCGGATGGCGGTGCTTCAGCGCGCAATCTTGAAGGGGCGGGTGTTCTGCTGGTGCGCGGCGATATCCGCGACACGGAACTGCATTCGCTTTGTGAAGGCATTGACGTGCTGTTCAATATGGCGGCGCAAACCAGCCACATGGGTGGGCAAAAGGACCCGGTGGCCGATATTGCCATCAATGCAGTCGCACAGGTGCGGCTGATTGGCGTGATGCGTGAAGCGGCACCGAAAGCAATCGTGATGCATGCCTCCACGCGGCAATTCTATGGTCGGCCGCGCAGCCTGCCGGTGGATGAACTGCACCCCGTCAATCCGCCCGATGCCAATGGCGTCTCAAAATGGGCGGGCGAACAATATTGGCTGTTGGAAAACCGCGTGCTGCATCGCCCGGTGGTGTCTCTGCGCTTGACCAATTGCTACGGGCCAAGGCTGCGCATTCGTGATGCGCGCCAGACCTTCCTTGGCATTTGGATTCGCCGCGTGTTGGAAAATGAGGCTTTTGAAGTCTGGGGCGGGGCGCAGCTGCGCGACCTGACCTATGTGGATGATGTCACCAGCGCCTTCTTGATCGCCGCCGAACAATCCGGGAAGCCCGATGTCGGGGGCCAAGTCTTCAATATCGGCGGCAGCCCGCCCATTTCCCTGCTGGATCTGGCGGATAAGCTCGTTGCCGCCAATGGCGAGCAGGGCCGCTATGAATTGCGTGAATTCCCGGCTGATCGGGCGCCGATTGATATCGGCTCCTACGCGGCGGATGATCGCGCCTTCCGTAAGGCGACCGGCTGGGCGCCGGCGATTGATCTCGACAAGGGGCTGAAGCTTTCCCTTGATTGGTATCGCCAACGTCTGGCCGATTATTTGTGACCCTGAAGCGAAAGAACGCCCCATGAATGCGCCCGTCATGACCATGATCCCCCAGGCCGATCCCGGCGCCGGCTATCGCGCCCAGAAGGCCGAAATTGACGCGGCTGTCGCGCGCGCGCTGGCCAGCGGCTGGTATATCCTTGGCAAGGAAGGCGCGGCGTTTGAGGAAGAATACGCTTCCTGGCTTGGCACCCGGCGCGCCATTGGCTGCGCCAATGGCACGGATGCGCTGGCGCTCATTCTGCGCGGGCTTGGCATCGGGCCGGGGATGAGTGTGGCCACTGTTTCCCACACGGCCGTTGCAACCGTATCTGCCATTGAAATGGTCGGCGCGACGCCGCTGCTCCTGGATATTGATCCCGATACCTACACCATGGACCCGGATGAGCTATTGAGCGTGCTGGATCATCCGCCGCCCGGCCTGCCGCCTCTCCGCGCCGTGATCCCGGTGCATATCTATGGCCAGGCTTGCGATCTGGAACCGATGCTGGAAGCTACGCGCGCGGCGGGGATCGCCTTGATTGAGGATTGCGCGCAATGCCATGGCGCAACGCTGCATGAGGCGAAGCTTGGCACACTCGGCACGGCTTCCGCCTTTAGCCTTTACCCCACCAAGAACCTTGGTGCTTTGGGCGATGGCGGCGTGCTGGCCACAAATGATGAAGCGCTGGCGGACCGCATCGCGGCCATTCGGCAATATGGCTGGAAGGAACGCTATGTTAGCGACATGGTGGGCGTGAATTCGCGCCTTGATGAAGTGCAGGCCGCCATTCTGCGTGTGAAGCTGACGGCGCTTGATGCGGGCAATGAACGCCGCCGCGCGATTGCGGCTGCCTATGATGCCGCACTCGCAGGTGGTCCCTATGCGCCACCGCAGCGCCGTGCGGGTACAGAGCATGTCTTCCATCAATATGTGCTGCGCGTGCCTGATCGTGCCGCGGTGCAGGCGAAGCTGAAGGAACAGGGCATTGGCACGGGTATTCACTACCCGGTGCCGGTGCATCTACAGCCTGCCTATCAGGGCCGCGTGCCGCTTGGCCCCGCGGGCTGTGCGGAGACCGCGGATGCCGCGCAGGAGGTGATGAGCCTGCCCATGTATCCGGAATTGACCGATGCGCAGGTGGAACGCATTTGCGCCGGGCTGCGGAGCTTGCAGGGCTGAATACTTCAGAAGCCTTGCCGGGGCGTGGCATAATGCTGTCAAGGCCCTGAGTCATGCGCTGACGCTGCGTATGGAAAAATTGCACGCCGATCTCGCTGGGTTTGGCGGGACCTTGGCTTGGCTGCAGGGCAAGCAAGCGACTGCTTTGCTTCCCCGTGGCTGATTTTTCAATAGACCGGATTTCCAAGGCGTTCTGCGTTTTGGGTGATCGCCGAAGGGGTATTGCATCGCCAAGCTGTCAGGCCAGGAATGGGGGCATAAAGTGGCGCCGCCTAAAAATTGCGACACTTCACATGTTTTCTGAGATGGATTAGCCTCCGTACCAAGGTCCCGATTGGCGGCAGCGCATGTTGTTTATTCAAGCCTTCTCCCGCGATAAGGCCCAGGCT
>JBIIGZ010000075.1:0-15705 GCA_044236185.1 Roseomonas sp.
AAACGGGGTGCGGGCGGGTGTGGAAGTTCAGCGCCTCTCGCACCCGCTCGGGCGGCAGGCTCGCGCCCAAATCGAGATGCGCCACCTGAGCTTCGGCATGCACGCCGGCATCGGTGCGCCCGGCGGCGGTGACCAGCGGCACCTCTCCGCCATTCAAATGCGCGGCGGCTTCTTCCAGCACCATTTGGATGGAAAGCAGGCCATCCTGGCGCTGCCAGCCGCAAAAGGGCGCGCCGTCATATTCCAGCCTCAAGGCATAGCGGGGCATGGCGTCATTCCAGGCGCGTGCCGGCAGAAATGGGCAGGCCGCGCAAAAACGCCTCGGCCGGCATGGCGGCGCGGCCAGGGCGTTGCAGGCGCTGCAAGCGGAGCGCCCCCTGCCCGCAGGCAATCAGCCCGGCGTCATCCAGGGCCTCACCGGGGGCGCCGTGGCCGGCTTCAAGCGCGGCGGCGGAAATGCGGATGGCTTCCCCCTTCAGCATGAAGAAGGTGCCGGGCCAGGGGTTCAGCGCGCGGATGCGCCGTTCCAAAGCCTCGGCTGGTTGCGTCCAATCCAGGCGGCCATCTTCCTTCGCCAGTTTGGGGGCGTAGGTGACGCCTTCCTCCGGCTGAGGCGTCGCCGCCGGGTTTTCATCCAGGGCGCGCAGGATCAGCCGCGCACCCATGGCGGCCAGGGCGTCGTGCAAATCGGGCGTGGTGGTGGCGGGCGTAATCGGCACCGCTTCCTTCAGCAGCATCGGCCCCGTATCCAGCCCTTCTTCCATGCGCATGATGGTGATGCCGGTTGCGGCATCGCCGGCCAATATCGCCGCCTGGATCGGCCCCGCCCCGCGCCAGCGCGGCAAAAGCGAGGCATGGATATTCAGGCAGCCGCGCCGCGGAGCCTCCAGCATCGCCTTGGGCAAAATCAGCCCATAGGCCGCCACCACCGCCACATCCAAATCCAGCGCGGCAAAGGCCGCGTGTTCGGCCTCATCACGCTTCAGCCGCGCGGGGTGGCGCACCGGCAGGCCCAATTCCAGGGCAGCGCGATGCACGGGGCAGGGCGTTTCCTTCTGCCCGCGCCCGGCGGGTTTCGGCGGCTGGCAATAAACCGCGGCAATCTCATGCCCTGCCGCGTGCAGCGCGCGGAGCGCCGGCACGGAAAAATCCGGGCTGCCCATGAAGGCCAGGCGCAAGGGGCGGCTCACCCGCGCTGCTGGGATTTCAGATCCTTGGCCAATCTGCGCAGGATCATATTGCGCTTGAGTGCGGAAAGATGGTCCACGAACAAAACGCCGTCCAAATGGTCAATCTCATGCTGAAGGCAGGCGGAAAGCAGGCCGTCGCCCTCAATCTCCCGCTTGGTACCTGTCAGGTCCAGGTAGCGCACCTTCACGCGGGCGGGGCGCGTCACATCGGCATATTGACCGGGGAGTGACAGGCAGCCTTCTTCGCGCACGGCCAATTCAGCACTTTCGGCGATGATTTCCGGGTTCACCAGCACCATCGGATCGGGCTTTTCCTTGGGCTGGATATCCAGCACCACCAGCCGCAGCCCTTCGCCAATCTGCGGCGCGGCCAGGCCAATGCCGGGCGCCGCATACATGGTGGCCAGCATTTTATCGGCCAGCGCACGCACCCTGTCACCATCGGCATCGCCAATGGGGTGCGCCTTCAGGCGCAGCCTTTTGTCAGGCACGAATAGAATGGGCAGGGTTTCGGTTTCGGTCATGGCAGGCGCTGGCATGTAGCCCCGCGCGCCCCCCCTTGCAACGCCAAAGCCGAAAGCCAAAATAAAGGCTCAGCAGGGCGCTTCGGGCCCGGCAACACGCTTCGCTCTCGGATGAGGAGGCCCTTTTTAGTGACCAGACCTTCGCTTTTCGGCTCGCCCTTGTTTCTTGGCTTCGATCATCTGGAACAGATGCTCGATCGTGTGGGCAAGAATGCCGATGGCTACCCGCCCTATAACATCGAACAGATTGGCGATAACCGGCTGCGCATTACGCTGGCGGTGGCAGGGTTTTCCATGGATGATCTTCAAATCACGCAGGAAGACAATCAATTGGTCATCCGGGGCCGGCAGAAGGATGATTCGGAAGGCCGGATTTTCCTGCATCGCGGCATCGCCGCCCGCCAATTCCAGCGCGCCTTTGTGCTGGCGGAAGGCATAGATGTGGAAGGTGCGTGGTTGGATAACGGCCTGTTGCATGTGGAATTGAAGCGGCCACTGCCGGAAGTGCGCGTCAAGACCATCCGCATTGACACCAAAACCAATGGCGCCGCCACCATCGTGGAAGGGCGCCCTGAACGGGGCTGAACGCCCCTCACCCGCCGGGCCTATTCCAGGACGGCATTGCAGCGTGGGCCATGAGGACACGCAAAGGACAAGATCATGAATGACCAGGAAGAATTCGACACCGAAACCGAAACCGATCAGGACATCATCCTGACGGAGCCGGATTTGCGCCAGCTCTCACCGCTGGATTGGGCGCGCTATGGCACGAACCGCATCGCCTATCTGCGGCCGGTGATGGTGAACAACCAACGCGCTATCGCGATCCACGCGGCAGACGGCACACAGATTGGCGCAGCACCGGATTACGCGCTGGCAGCGGCGGCGATTTTCCAGCATGGGATGGGTGTGGCGCTGGTGCATTAAATGGATGAGCTTCCTCACTTCACGCGCGGCAGCTTCTGTTCCACCACCGCTGCCATCACGCCGCCGCCATAGGGGATGGCTTCGTCGTTGAAGTCATAATGCGGGTTATGCACATCGCAGCCGCCCGCATCGCCCGTGCCATTGCCGACATGAATATAAGCGCCCGGGCGTTGCAGCAGCATGTAAGCGAAATCCTCACTCCCCATCACGGGGGTGCGGTTGCGCTCCACGGCTGTTTCACCCACCAATGACGCGGCGGCATCGGCCAGCGCAGTCGCTTCTTCTGATGCATTGATGGTCGGGGCGGCGATTTCCTTGAAAGTGATGTCGGCAGTCGCGCCAAAGGCCGCCGCCGTGCCCTGCACCACGGCGCGCATGCGGTCTTCCACCAGGCGCATCATTTCCACCTTGAAGGCGCGCACCGTGCCCTTCAGCGTCACCTGATCCGGGATCACATTATGCGCCTGACCCGCATTAAAGCAGGTCACGCTCAGCACTGCGCTATCCAAGGCCGGCACATTGCGCGCGACCACGGTCTGCAAGGCAGTGACGATCTGCGCACCCACCACCACGGGATCAATCGTCTGTTCCGGGCGCGCGCCATGGCCGCCCTTGCCCTGGATCAGGATATCGAAAAATAGCGCGCCTGCCATGATGGGGCCGGGGCGGATGGCGAATTGCCCTACCGGCAGGCCAGGGCGGTTATGCAGCCCATAGACCGTATCGCACGGGAAGCGATCAAACAGCCCATCGGCCAGCATGGCCTGCGCGCCGCCGCGGCCTTCTTCCGCCGGCTGGAAAATGAAATGCACCGTGCCGTCGAAATTGCGCGTCTCGGCCAGATAGCGCGCGGTGGCCAGCAACATGGTGGTATGCCCATCATGCCCGCAGCCATGCATCTTGCCTTCAATGCCGGATTTATGCGCGAAGCCATTGGCTTCCGGCATGGGTAGAGCATCCATATCGGCACGCAGCCCAAGCCGGCCTTGGCCGTTCCCGTTCCGCAGCACGCCCACAACGCCGGTCTTGCCAATGCCGCGATGCACCTCAATCCCCCAGGAGGCGAGGCGTTCGGCCACCAGCGCGCTGGTCCTGACTTCCTCAAACCCCAATTCGGGATGGGCGTGAAAATCCCGCCGCCAGGCGGTGAGTTCTTCATGCCATTCGCGGATTTTCTCGACAGGTGTCACGCGGCGCTCCCCGGAAACAGGCCTCAGATGAAAAACCTATAGGGCAGCGCCGCGCCCTGGGCTACGCTTGCCGGCAAGAGCCGGAAAGCCGGCCCAAGCCACAGGAGAGGACCCGATGCACCCAACGCGCCGCCATATGCTCGCTGCCCTGCCCGCCGCCGCCCTGATTGGGCGCGCGCAAGCCCAAGGCGCCTTCCCCGATCGCGCGGTGCGCTACATCGTGCCCTTCCCGCCGGGCGGGCTGACCGACATCATGGCGCGGCTGGTGGGCCAGAAGCTCTCGGAGATTTGGGGCCGGCCCGTGATCATCGAAAACCGCGCCGGCGGCAATGCGCTGATCGGTGCCGATGCGGCAGCGAAAAGCCCGCCCGATGGCTATACGCTGCTTGCCATCACCATGACGCATACGGTGAATGCGTCGCTGTTTCCGAATGCACCCTTCAATTTTCGCCAGGATTTTACGGCGATTTCCGTGCTCGGGTCGCTGCCGCTTGTCGTGGTGGTGAATGCGGAACGCAACCCAGCGCGCAGCCTGGCCGATCTGCTGACCCAAGCGCGGGAGCGCAATCTGAATGCCGGGTCATCGGGCAATGGATCGCCGCCGCATTTGGGGCTGGAATTGGTGCGCCGTGTGTCTGGTGCGGGGGACCGGATTACCCATGTGCCCTATCGCGGTGGTGCGCCTTCCGTCACGGACCTCGCAGCGGGGAATCTGGATTTCATGGTCTCCAACCTGCCGGAATGCATTGCGCAGATTCAGGGCGGGCGGCTGCGGCCCCTTGCCATAACCTCTGCCGCACGCCATCCCCTGGTGCCGGATGTGCCCACCGTGCGCGAAGCGGGCTCACCGGAACTTGAAATGACCAATTGGACCGCGATGATCACCAATACGGCGGTGCCCGCGCCCATCCTAGCCAAGCTTGAAGCCGATACCCTGGCCGCGATCCGCGACCCCGAGGTTTCTCGCCGCGCGCGCGACGGCGGCTTTACCGTGGAAGCCTGGGACAGGGCACGCAGTGCGGCCTATATCAGCGCCGAGACTGACCGCTGGGCCAGGCTGGTGCAGGAAGCAAAATTGAAGGCGGATTGATGCGACTTTCCCTGATTGAGGCTGAACAACTTGTCACCGCGGCGCTCGCTGCTTCGGGCGCCGGACCCGAGATGGCCAAGCGTACCGCCGCTGCCCTGGTTGCCGCCGAGGCCGCCGGGCAGGCCGGCCATGGCCTGTCGCGCGTGGCGCAATATGCGGCGTTTCTGCGCAATGGTCGCGCGGATGGGAAGGCGACACCACGCATCATCAATGAACGCGGCGGTGCTGCGCTGATTGATGCCAGGCATGGGCTGGCTTACCCCGCGCTCGCCTTGGGGGAACATGAAGCCGCCTGGCGGGCGCGCGGGCATGGCATTGCCTTTGTCGGCATCACCAATAGCCACCATTCCGGCGCTATGGGCCTGCCGGTGCGACGGCTTGCGGAACAGGGGCTGGTGGCTTTGGCCTTCACCAATTCACCCGCCGCCATGCCGGTGCCCGGTGGCCGCCGGCCGCTGATGGGCACCAACCCCATCGCTGCGGCTTTCCCGCGCCACGCCGCACCGCCGCTGGTGATTGATATGGCGCTATCGGAAGTGGCGCGCGGCAAGATCATGGTCGCCGCCAAGGAAGGCCGCCCCATCCCCGAAGGCTGGGCTTTGGATGCCGAAGGCCGCCCCACCACCGATGCCAAGGCCGCGCTTTCCGGCGCCATGCTCGCCATGGGCGGCACCAAGGGCGCCTTGCTGGCGCTGATTGTCGAATTGCTTTGTGTGGCGCTGACGGGCGCTGCTTTCGGCTTTGAAGCCGATAGTTTCTTCCAGGATGAGGGTAATCGCCCGCGCTTGGGCCAGGCGCTGCTGGTGATAGACCCCGGCGCGCTTGCCGGTGCGGATGGTTTTGGCGCGCGGATCGAAACCCTGATCGCCGCCATGCTGGCCGATGAGGGTGTGCGCCTGCCCGGCGCCAAGCGGGATGCGCAAAGCACGCGTGCCGCTGCCGATGGGTTGGAAATCCCCGATGCCGTGCTGGAAAAAATCAAGGCACTCGCAACGCCGTGAGCAAAGCCCAGGAACCGGACAAGCATTGCGGCCCCGCCGCAGTGGCCGCGCTTTTCGCACAAAGGCCCGCCGATGTGCTGCGCTTCTTCTATACACCGATGCGGCGGCAGGAAGCTGGCACCTATTGCGCGGCTTTGGCCAAGCGCCGCCTGCCTTATCGCGAAGTCCCGCCCGAGGAATTGCAGCGCATCGCCGGCACCACGCATCATGGCGGCATGGTGGCGGTGGCCCGCCCGCGCGGTGTCCCCCTTTTGGACGCAAGCAGCCTGCCGCCGATCCTTTGGGCCGCGCCGGTGTTGCCCATTCTGGATGGCATCGGCAATCCGCATAATCTTGGCGCCATCGCACGCTCCGCCGCGTTTTTCGGCTGCAAGGCGCTGGTGATATCAGGCGACCAACGCCAGGCACGGCTATCGGACGCCGCGCTCCGCACCGCTGAGGGCGGGCTGGAGGCGCTGGCCGTGTTTCAGGCGCCCGATCTGCCTGCTTTGCTGCGCGCGCTGGCGCCACACATGCTGAGCCTGGCCGCCGTGGCGCGTGATGGTGACGCGCCGGAAGCCCTGCCGCGCGGGCGCCCCTTTGCCCTGGTACTCGGCAATGAGGAAAAGGGGTTATCGCGCGAAAGCATCGCCGCCTCAGCAGTGCGCGTCACGCTGCCAGGTTCCGGGGCGGTGGAAAGCCTGAATGTCTCGGTCGCTGCCGCGGTGTTGATCCATGCGCTGTGGCGCTAAGGGGCATGCGCTTGAAATGCTTGCGGAAGCCTCGCAAAGCTGCGCTTGGTAGCGATTGACATGACCAAACCCGCCCTCTCATCGCGCACCGCACCCGAAGGCACGGTGCTGGCATTTTCCGGCAGGCTGGATGCCGAAGCGGCGGCGGCGCTTTGGCCGGCGATGACGCGCGCCTTGGCTGAAAAGCCAAATGTCATTGATCTCTCGGGCGTTGATACAATGGACAGTGCCGGCGCCATTCTGGTGCTGCGCGCGGGCGATGCTGTGGCGGTGCAAGGTGGCTCCACCGATGTGCTGGCGGTTTTGGAACGCAATCGGGCGGCATTGAAAGCAGCGCCCGCGCCCACCGAAGCGCCGCGCGATTTCGCGCCGATCACGGCCCTTGGCGGTGCGGTATATGGCGGCATTCAGGCCGCGCTTTCCGGCATTGCCTTTACCGGTGAAGTGCTGGTCGCGGCCTTGCGCGTGATGTTTCGCCCCCGCATGTTTCGCGGCGCTGAATTCCTCCGCCATTTGGATGAGATCGGGCTACGCGCCTTTCCGCTGACCTTGCTGCTTGGCTTTCTGATCGGGCTGATCCTCGCCTATCAATCCTCCATCCCGCTGAAGCGTTTTGGCGCGGAGATTTTCGTACCCAATCTGGTGGGCATTTCACTTTTGCGCGAATTGGGCCCGCTGCTGGCGGGCGTCGTGCTGGCCGGGCGCACAGGTTCCGCCTTCGCCGCTGAACTCGGCACCATGACCGTGAATGAGGAAGTGAATGCGCTTCGCATCATGGGCATTGACCCCATGGTGATGCTGGTATTGCCGCGCATCCTGGCCGGGATATTGGTGATGCCGGCGCTGACCTTGCTCATGAACCTTGCCGGGCTTGCCGGCATGACCGTGGTGATGGAAAGCCTTGGCTTTCCCTGGAGCGCGGTTTCCAATCAATTGCAGCAATGGCTCAGCCTGGGTGATCTGATGGGCGGCCTGTTCAAATCCGCCTGCTTTGGCCTGGTGATTGCGGCCATTGGCTGCCGCGCTGGTCTTGCCGCAGGCTTGGGCCCGCGCGCGGTGGGTGATGCCGCAACAGCAGCCGTGGTGGGCGGCATTGTTGCCATTGTCGCCATGGATGGCGTTTTCGCGATTCTGTTTTTCAGGCTTGGCATATGAACGACGAAACAATCATTCGCGTCGAAAACCTTGCCGTCAGCTTCGGCCCGCGCACCATTTTCAAGGACGTGTCCTTTGAAGTGAAGCGCGGTGAGGTCTTTATCATCCTGGGCGGTTCCGGCTGCGGCAAATCAACCTTGCTCAAGGCACTGATCGGCATTGTGCCAATGGCTGCCGGGCGCTCTGAAATCCTGGGTGTTGATCTGGCGCAAGCGGATGCGGAAGGGCGTATTGCATTGCTGCAAAGGATCGGTGTCATGTGGCAATCCGGCGCGCTTTTCGGCAATATGACGCTGTCCGAAAATGTGGAATTGCCCTTGGAAGAACATACGGAACTGCCGCGCCCCGCACGGGAAGCCTTGGCCCGCGCGAAGCTTGGCCTGGTTGGGCTTGGCGATGCTGCGGGGCTTTTGCCGGCCGAGATTTCGGGCGGCATGGCCAAGCGCGCCGGCATTGCGCGCGCCATGGCGCTTGACCCGCCCTTGCTGATTTTGGATGAGCCTTCGGCCGGGCTTGACCCCATCACCTCCGCGGGTTTGGACAAGCTGATCCTGGATATTGCGCGCAGCACTGGCACAACCTTCGTGGTGGTGACACATGAATTGCAATCCATCCTGGCCATTGGGGATCGCTGCATCATGCTGGACAAGGAGGCGCGCGGCATGATCGCTATGGGCAATCCGCGCGAATTGCGCGACACTGGCACGCACCCCACCGTGCGCGCCTTCTTCAGGCGAGAGGCCGCCTGACATGGCAAAACCGCCCAATACGCTATTTCTCCGCGTCGGTATGCTGGCGCTTGCCGCCATTGCGCTCGCGGTCGGCTTCATCCTTTATCTGACGGCGGGACAATTCGGCGTTAAATCGGATTATTTTGAGACCTATGTGGGGGAATCCATCGTCGGCCTTGATGTCGGGGCGGCGGTGCGCTTTCGCGGCGTGCAGATTGGCCGCGTGACGGAAATCTCACTCGCCGCCGCGGTCTATGATGTGCCCGAAGCACGCGCCGATCGCTATGCGATGCAATTGGTGGTGATACGCTTCGCGGTGGAAAGAACGCGGGTGGCGCGCATTGCATCGCTGGAAGATATGATTGCAGGTGGGCTGCGCACGCGCATCGCATCCCAGGGGATCACCGGCGTCACCTATCTGGAAATTGATATTCTTGATCCTGCGCGCTACCCGCCCATTCGGGTGCCCTGGAAGCCGCGTTATGATCATGTGCCCGCAGTACCTTCCACCATCACGCAAGTGACCAGCGCGGCGGAGCAGATTCTGCGTCGCCTGGAAGCGCTCGACATCGAAGCCCTGGTCAATAATGCCGCAGGGCTGATGGGTGATTTGCGCCGGCAGGTGAGTGACGGGGAAGTGGCGACAATACTGCGGGAAGCCGGCGAAACCGTGGCGGAACTCCGCGCCGAAATTCGTAAGGTGCGCCTTGAGGAGACAGCAAATGAATTGCGCGGCGCCATTGCCAGCATGGGTGATGCAGGGCGTAGCGCGCAGGAATTGCTGGCAAGTCGCGAAATACGCGAAGCCCTGGTGCGCATCCCCGCCGCAGTCACGGCGCTTGAGCAGACGCTGCGCACCGCGCGCGGTGCCACCACGGATTTGCAAGCTGATCTTTCGCCACTGATGCGCGATTTGCGGTCCTCGGTTGCCAATCTGCGTGATACGACGGAAGCGCTCCGCCGCAACCCTTCGCAAACCCTTCTCGGCGCACCACCGCCGCCGCCCAATCGGGAACGTCGCTGACATGAAGCCCTTGCATCGCCGCGCTCTTTTCATGGCAGCACCTTTGCTGGCCTCTGCCTGTTCTGTCCTGCCGGATCGTCCCTATCAGGAAGTGCTGCGCTATGCGCTCGAGCCACGCCGACAGGGGGAAGGCTGGCGCGGCAAGGGGCGGCGGACCTTGCTGCTAAGGACGTTGCGCGCGCCGCCTGCGCTTGATGTGCGGGGGCTGCGCAGCATTCGCCCGGACGGGACCGAGGAGATTGATTTCTACGCCGAATGGATCGCCCCACCTGCGGAAGCGGCAGAACAAGCGCTCCGCCGCTGGTTGATGGAGGCGCGGCTTTTCGCCGCGGTCCTGGCGCCGGGCAGCCGCGCCAATGCTGATCTGGTGCTGGAAGGTGAATTGACGCGGCTGCTTGCCAATCGCGCCCGGGGTCAGGCGGAAGCGGAATTGAACTTCGTGCTGATTTCAGAACGCGAAGCCTCGCCCCGCGTGCTGGGGCAGATGATCAGCACCGGCAGTGCTGCGCTGCCGAACAACGCACCGCGTCCCGAACAGGCCGCAGCCGCGATGAATGCCGCCTTGGCCAATGCTTTCGCGTCCTTGGAACAGGCGCTGGCGCGTTACGCCTGATCGCGCCTGCGCCGCGCACGGCGAAACGCATAGATCAGATGCAGCGCATAAGCCGCGATGGAACCGCCCACCACCACCCAGGCGAGTGGTTCCACCCAGCCCTGTACCCTGTCGTAATGGTCTTCCAGCAGATAGCCGGCGATGGCGAGGAAACTCAGCCAAATCGCTGAACCAATCGCGGTCCAGACGTAAAAGACCGGGCGCGGGATCAGCACCATGCCGGCGGGGATGGAAATGATGGTGCGAATGCCAGGCAGCATGCGCCCGAAGCACAATGCGAAGGGTCCCCAGCGCTTGAGCGTGCGTTCCGCGCGGTCCATGTCTTCGGTTTCAAAGGCGAACCATTTGCCGTAGCGCGCGACCAGCGGGCGGATGCGCTCCATCCCGAACCAGCGGCCGATTTCATACCAAAAGGCATTGCCCACCAGCGTGCCCAAAACAGCGACGATGATGGTGCCGATCAGTGAAATATCACCACGCGCGGCGGCAAAGCCCGATGCGGCCATGATGATTTCGGATGGGATAGGCGGGAAGATGTTTTCCGCCACCATCAGCACAAACACGCCAATCAGCCCGGTTTCCGCGACCTGGCGCGCCACCCATTCGAACATTCAATCCACCTTGAAAATCAGCAGCGTGAGCCAGCGCCCGCGCACGTAATTAAGCCCCGTGACAGAACCGGCATCGCGCGGCGTGATGCCGCGTTCCGCCGCCGCCGCGCGAAACGCCGCTTCCTGGCGATGCGAAACCGCCACCACACGTCCGGGCTTTTCCGCGAGGAACACGGCTGCCGCCGCACCATCACGCAGCAGCGCAATGCCACCCCCAATCGCAAATTGCAGCGAGGGTTCATGATAGCCGACAACACCGAAGTCCCGATCACGCAAGCCTGGTGCAATGGCGCGGACCTCCGCCGCCAGGCGCGGGGATACCCAAACGGATTGCAGGCGCGGAATGACGCCTTCCAGCACGGCGGCATAAACAGGGATGCTCAGTACGGCGCCAAGCAAGGCGGCGCGCGCCCATTGCCCCGCGCGCGCTGCGCGCCACAGCACAAGGATCAGCGCGGCGCCAAAGCCAAGCCCAATCAGGCCAAAAATATCCACGCGCTTTTCGGCATAGAAGGCCGCTGCCATGGCAGCGATCGGCAGACCTAGCGCCACGCCACCCAGCGCCAGCCAGCCAATCGCGGCAAGCCAGCGCGGTGTTGGGCGCCGCAAGGGATCCAGCGCCCAAGCCGCCGCCAGCAGCATCAGCGCAGGATAAGCCGGCAGCGCATAATGCGGAAGTTTCGTTGCCACCGCTTCAAACAACAGCCAGACCGGAACCGCCCAACCCAGCAGAAACCGCGTTTGCGGCTTCAGCCGATCCGCCCAGGCGCCAGGCAGCGCGCGCAGCACAATCCAGGCCGAAGGAAAGGCCGTAATGCCAAAAAGAAAAGTGTAAAAACCCGGCGGGCCCCAATGGCTTTCCTCGCCCGATCCCACCTTGCTCAGCATGTCATCGCCGATGGCCTCAGAGAAAAACCGCCCCTCAGTCGCGATGCCAATGGCGATGAACCAGGGCGCGGCGCAGGCGATCATCAGCGGCACGCCCCAAAGCGGGCGAAGGGCGCCAAACCAAGGCGCGCGACGATCCATGACCAGCAGCGTAATGCCAGCCAGCAAAGGCACCATCGGCGCAATCGGCCCCTTCAGCAGCACGCCCACACCCAGCGCCAACCAGAAGCCCAATGCCTGTTTCGTGGTGAATTGCGCTGGCGCCAAATAAGCACGGCCCATCAGCAGCATCGCTGCCGTGATACTCGCCAACAGCGCGGCATCCGTCTTGGCGATATGGGTTTCCACCACCAGCACCATGCAAGGTGCCAGCATGGCGGCGGCCAGAAACGCCGCGCGTCGCCCAACCAAGGCGCGGCCCAAATAGCAGGTCGCCAATACCGCGAGCAGCGCGCCAATCAGCGATGGCAGCCGATAGGTCCAAATGGCGCCACGCGCCGGGATGCCCACGGCTTCCAGCGCATGCACCGTCGAGGCCTGCGCCCAATGGATGCCGACGGGCTTCTTGTTGCGTTCAACCTCACCCAGCTTGATCCGCACGTAATCGCCGGTCTCGACCATCTGCCGGCTGGCCTGGGCAAAACGGCTTTCATCGCGATCCCCGGGCGGGATGGAAAAGAAGCCGGGCAGCCAAAGCAATAGACATAGCAGCGCAAGCCACCAGCCCGGGCGGCGCGTTTCCGGCATTCGATCGAAAAAACTACCCAGGGTCATCGCGCGGGGCATCTAGCACGGGAGTGGCGCGGGTGCCATGAAGGCGGCATGAATGAAGCCCCATCCCGGCCAAGGCGCCCGCCCGGCCTGCCCACCAGGCGCGCCGCACGTGATGTGCTGGATGCCGTGCTGGAAGCGCATCGGCCACTGGAAGAAGCGCTCGAAGCCCTGCCGGTACGGCTTGAAGCGCGGGATCGCGCAGCGGCGCATCGCATTGCGGCGACAGTGCTGCGCCGGCTTGGCAGCATAGATGCCGTGTTGGAGCCTTTTCTCCGCCGCGAACCGCCACCGCCGGCGCGGCATGCGCTGCGCATCGGGGTGGCGGAATTGCTGCTGCTCGGCACGCCTTCCCACGCCGCCGTGGCCTCTGCCGTGGATCTCGCACCGCGTGCCTTTGCCGGGTTGGTGAACGCCGTGCTCCGCAAGGTGGCGGCGGAAGGGGAGGCGCTGCTGGAAGGGCTGGATGCGGCGCGGCTGGATACGCCGCCATGGCTCTGGTCCGCCTGGCACGCGGCCTATGGCCCGGCGGTGCGCAGCATTGCTGAGGCGCATTGCGGCCCGGCGCCCCTGGATATTTCGCTGAAACCCGGCGCCACGCCGCCCGAGGGCGCGGAAGCCCTGCCCGGCGGATCCTTTCGCCTGCCCGCCGGCACCCGCGTGACGGAACTGCCCGGCTTTGCCGAGGGCGCCTTCTGGGTGCAGGACGCCGCCGCCGCCCTGCCCGCCCGGCTGCTGGCGCCGCGCGCGGGGGAACGCATTGCTGATCTTTGTGCCGCCCCCGGCGGCAAAACGGCGCAGCTTGTGGCAGCGGGGGCGCAGGTCACGGCAGTGGAGCGTGATGCGAAGCGCGCAGGGCGGCTGCGTGAAAACCTCGCGCGTCTGCAGTTGCAGGCGGAAATCGTGACCGCTGATGCAGCAAGCTGGAAGCCCGCCGCCCCCTTTGATGCCATTCTGCTGGATGCGCCCTGCACCGCCACCGGCACAATTCGTCGCCATCCGGATGTAGCCTGGCTGAAGCGCGCGCGTGATGTCGCGACCGCCGCCGACTTGCAATCCCGGCTTTTGCGGTCAGCCGCCGCCATGCTGGCACCGGGCGGGCGGTTGGTTTTCGCCACCTGTTCCTTGCAGGCCGAGGAAGGGGAAGCGCATTTGCGCGAAGCCGCAGCGCTTGGCTTGAAGCTTGACCCGATCCGCCCGGATGAAATGCCGGGTCTGCCCGAGGCTATCCTGCCATCCGGCGCCGTGCGCACCCGCCCCGATTACTGGGCCATGCGCGGCGGCATGGATGGGTTTTTCATCGCGCGTTTTGTGAAGGGCTGACCCCGTGAAAACCATTGCGCTTCGCCGCGCGCTTCGGCACATCTGACCCATGCCTCGCGGAGACCTTTTCCCCGATATCGCGCCCTATGAAACCGGCTTCCTGCCGCTTTCATCTGGGCATGTCATGTATTGGGAACAGGTTGGCAATCCGCGCGGCCAGCCCGTGCTGTTTCTGCATGGTGGGCCAGGCGCGGGCGCAGGTGCGGTGCATCGGCGCTTCTTTGACCCGCAGCATTGGCGCGTGATCATTTTCGATCAGCGTGGCGCCGGGCGGTCCAGACCACTTGGGGAATTGCGCGACAACACCACGCCGCATCTGGTGCGCGATATTGAAGTGCTGCGGCAATTCCTTGGTATCGAGGATTGGTTGCTGTTCGGCGGGTCCTGGGGATCAACCCTGGCACTCGCTTACGCTCAGGAACATCCGAACCGCGTGCTGGGTTGCGTGCTGCGCGGCGTGTTCCTGGGTCGACGCGATGAAGTGAGCTGGTTTCTGGATGGGCTGCGGCGCGTCTTCCCCGATGCCTGGGCTGCCTTCAGCGAGCACCTACCGGCTGAAGAACGGGTTGACCTTCTGGGGGCTTATCTCCGCCGGCTATGCGACCCCGACCCGGCGGTGCACCTGCCCGCCGCCCGCGCCTGGAGCCAATATGAGGGGTCATGCTCAACGCTATTGCCCTCACCTGAAACGGTCGCGAGTTTCGCGCAGGACCGCACTGCCTTGGGCCTCGCGCGGATTGAGGCGCATTACTTCGCGCATGATCTGTTCCTGCCGCCGGAGGGCTTGCTCGGCCGCATGGATCGCCTGGCGGGGATTGAGGCCGAGATTGTGCAAGGCCGCTACGACATGGTCTGCCCCGCGACCAGCGCTTTTGAATTGGCGGCGGCTTGGCCCTCGGCCCGCCTTACTGTCATCCCCGATGCCGGGCATTCCGCGCTGGAACCTGGGCTACGCACCGCTTTGGTGAGCGCAGTAGAGCGTTTTCGGCGGCGCTAAGGCGGTTTGGCGTTTCCTGAGGGGCCAATTTGCGCTATTTAATAAGCGGCTGTCCCCGTAGCTCAGCAGGATAGAGCACCAGATTCCTAATCTGGGGGCCGTGCGTTCGAATCGCGCCGGGGACAAATCCTCGCTAAACCATTGAAATACCATAGAAAAATAACGTCGTCTCAGCTCCAGATCGCAGTCTGGCATCACAAGGGACGATACAATGGGCAAGCCATACCTCTTTAAACGCGGCTCTCGATGGTATTCTCGCATCCGGGTGCCGCAAGACCTCAGACCTTTTCTGGGTGAGCAGATCGTCCAAACATTGAGAACAGAAAATTTTCATCTGGCACGCAAAAAAATCATTCGAAAGCTTGAAAAATTTGCTATTCTTTGGGACGAACTTCGAATTAGAGCCCAAACCATGGACCATAATCAAAAAGATACCAATTTAAGGTTGCATTTTTTTGAGCGCCTCCAGCAATTGGAACGTGATTCATCGCTGGATGAGGCGGTTGAGATCACGCTGACAAAAGCGGAGGCCAGGGCACTTCTTCAAGAAGCCCGGCCCGACCAGGTCCGCCCCCAATATCCGGCCGCCATCGCCCCAGGGCCTGCACAGTTTGTCGCGGAGGTCCTGGCCCATTTGACACGGGTCTTGCACGGAGGGCAGCAACCACCGTCGCACGTGCCCCTAATAACCAATCCAACAGGGGCAATCACCCCGCAGCAGTCCGACGCCCTTATTGGGGCCCTTGCTACGGCGTTCGCGCCCCCCCAAGCCGCGCACTCAACGCATCAGCCAGCCCAAAAGAAGCGTCGTGGCCCCTCTTGGCCAGTGCCTGGCGAGGACAATGGCGACCCGAGGCGCTGGCAGCGCCTGCCCGAATTACTGGAGGCCTATTTCGGGTGTCGAGATCTCAGCGA
The DNA here is from genome assembly GCA_044236185.1 of Roseomonas sp. GTDB lineage: Bacteria > Pseudomonadota > Alphaproteobacteria > Acetobacterales > Acetobacteraceae > Neoroseomonas. The sequence continues at coordinate 15,682 of JBIIGZ010000075.1, forward strand.
AAAAACCAAGGTCAGCACGGCCGC
>JBIIGZ010000220.1:0-4836 GCA_044236185.1 Roseomonas sp.
GGCGAGTCCCGAAAACGATTTCTGTAATATAGGGAGCCTATCCCGCATGCGTGAAGGTGCTGAAGCCCAGGAAGCGACATTCCTGGTGCAGGAAGTTGAAAAACTGGGCCAAAAGCTGGCCGGCGTCAGGGCTGCCATCGGCGCGGCCATCTATGGCCAGGGCGATGTGGTGGAACAAAGCCTGATCGGGCTGCTCTCGGGCGGGCATGTGCTGCTGGTGGGGGTGCCGGGCCTCGGCAAGACCCGGCTGGTGGAAACACTCGGTCAGGTGATGGGGCTGGACGCCAAGCGGGTGCAATTCACGCCCGATCTGATGCCGGCCGATATCCTGGGCAGTGAGGTCTTGGAAGACCAGGCCGATGGCAGGCGCGGCTTTCGCTTCCTGAAAGGCCCGATCTTCTGCCAATTGCTGATGGCGGATGAAATCAACCGTGCCTCGCCCCGCACGCAATCGGCACTTTTGCAGGCCATGCAGGAACAGCGGGTCGCGATTGCCGGGGAAATCCACCCCTTGCCGCAGCCTTTTCATGTGCTGGCGACGCAAAACCCGATCGAGCAGGAAGGCACCTACCCCCTGCCGGAGGCGCAGCTTGACCGTTTCCTGCTGGAAATCGCCATCACCTACCCGGATGAGGCCGCCGAACGCGCCATGCTGCTGGCGACCACCGGCGCACCAGAAGCGCCCCCGCCCCAGGCTTTGACCGCCGCCGAATTGATGGCCGCGCAAGCGCTGATCCGCCGCATGCCGGTGGGCGAGAAGGTGCTGGAAGCGATTCTGCGCCTGGTGCGCGGCGCCCGGCCTGAGACCGCCAGCCTGCCGATTGTGCGCGACAGCTTGGCCTGGGGGCCCGGCCCGCGCGCGGCGCAAGCGCTGATGCTGGCCAGCCGTGCGCGCGCTGTTCTGGATGGGCGGCTTTCGCCATCGCTGGATGATGTGCTGGCTTTGGCCGAACCCGTGCTGCGCCACCGCATGGCGCTTAATTTCGCCGCCCGGGCGGAAGGGGCCAAGCTTGCCGATGTGATCGCCGCGCTGAAGGCCGATCTTGGCTGAAGCCGCGCATAACCTTGTAACCGCGCGGGCCGAGGCTCTCGGCGCCCGCCTGCCGCCTTTGGTGGTGAAGGCGGAACGCATTGCTTCGACCGTAATGCAGGGCGTGCATGGCAGGCGCCGTTCCGGGCAGGGTGACGCGTTTTGGCAATTCCGCCCCTATCTGCCAGGCGATGCGGCAGCGCGGGTAGATTGGCGGCAATCGGCGCGGTCTGATCGCGTATTCATCCGCGAAACCGAATGGGAAGCGGCGCAAACCGTCGCACTTTGGTCCGCCCGAGGCCCTGGGATGGCCTGGCGCAGCCGCGATACGCTGCCGCTGAAGCAGGAACGCGCGGAGGTGCTGTTGCTGGCGCTCGCCGCGCTGCTGCTACGCGGCGGGGAAAGGGTGCGCGCTTTCGGCGCCCCGCGCGCCTTTATCGGGCGTACGGCGCTGGCCCCCTTGGCCAGTTTTCTGCCGGAACAGCCGCCTGTCCCATCCGATCCCCGCCTGCCGCGCCATGCGCGCGTGGTGCTGTTCGGTGATTTTCTGGCCCCGCTTGAGGAAACCCGCGCCGCGCTGGCGGGTTTGGCGGCGCAGGGCTTGCGCGGGCATCTGCTGCAAATCCTGGACCCCGCCGAGGAAACCCTGCCCTTCGCCGGGCATATCCGCTTTGAAGACCCCCTGGGCGGCGCGCCCGCGCCCATTCCAAGGACCGAGGCTTTGCGCGGCGCCTATCAGGCGGCGCTTGCGCGGCATCGGGAAGGGTTGGCCGCGGCCGCCAGCGCCATGGGCTTCAGCTTCGCCACCCATCGCACGGATCAGCCGCCGGAACTTGCCTTGCTCGCGCTATTTCAGCGGCTGGAAGCCGGCTGATGCTGACCCTTGGCCCCATTGGCTTCGCCGCCCCTTGGCTTTTGTTGGCACTGCCGGCGCTGCCGGTGCTGTGGTGGCTGCTCAGGGTCACGCCGCCCGCGCCCAAGCGCCAAATCTTCCCACCCACGCGCATTTTGCGTGAGTTGCAGCCCGCCGAGGCCACGCCAGCGCGCACGCCCTGGTGGCTGCTATTGCTGCGCCTGATCGTGGCGGGGCTGATTATTCTGGGCCTGGCGCGGCCCATTTGGCAGCCCATGGCCGGCACCGGCCAATCTGGCCCGCTGCTGCTGGTGCTGGATGATGGCTGGGCCGCCGCACCGGATTGGGCGCGACGCATGACCCATGCCCAGCGCATCCTGGAAGCCGCCATGCGCGAAGCGCGCCCCGTCGCGCTGCTGACCACGGCGCCGCAGCAGCATGAGGCCGATCCGCTGAGCTTCCTGCCAGCCGAGGAAGCGGCCGCGCGCCTCGCGGTCGTGCGCCCCAAACCCTGGACGCCGGATCGCGCCACGGCGCTGGCTTCGGTCACGGCTTTGCGGGCTGGAAACCCGGCCGGCTTTGAAAGCCTGTTTCTGACCGATGGGCTTGATCATGGCGCGGGTCAGGATGTCCAGGCGTTTCTTGCGGCGCTGGCCGCTGCCGGGCCGCTGACCCTGGTGCAGGCGCCGGCGGAACCGCGGCGCGTGCTGGCGCCGCCAGTGTTGGAAGGTGATCGGCTGCGGTTGAAATTATTGCAGGCCCCGGTGGCGCTGCCGGGGCAAGTCGCGATCCTGGCGCGCGGTGGGGATGGGGCAAGCCTTGCACGGGTGGATTTGGCGCTGGCGCCGGGCGCGGGCAGCGCCGAGGCCGTGCTGCAACTCCCCAGTGAAATCCGCAACCAGGTGGTGCGGCTGGAATTGGAACCGGAAGCCGGCGCGGCGGGCGTTTTCCTGCTGGATGAAAGCTTCCGCCGCCGCCCAGTGGGGCTTGCTGCGGCTGAGGATACCGGGGCGGATGCGCCGCTGATCGGCCCGCTTTTCTATCTGCTGCGCGCACTTGATCCCTTTGCGGAATTGCGTCGCGGCACGCCGGAAGCGCTGCTGGCGCGCCGGCTTTCCGTACTTATCCTGGCGGACCGCGAATTGGCGGACCCGAAGGAACGCGAAGCCCTTGATGCCTGGGTGCGCCAGGGCGGCACGCTGATCCGCTTTGCCGGGCCTCGGCTGGCGGCCAAGCAGGATACGCTGCTGCCAGTGCCCTTGCGCGCTGGGGAACGCCAATTGGGCGGCATGCTGACCTGGGAGAAGCCGCAGACGCTCGCCCCCTTCCCCGATCATTCGGCTTTTGCGGGGCTGATCCCACCCGCTGAGGTCACCGTTGAGCGCCAGGTGCTGGCGGAGCCATCGCCCCGATTGGCGGAACGGAGCTGGGCGCGGCTGGCCGATGGCACGCCCTTGGTCACGGCGGAGGCCCGCGGCGCGGGGCGCATTGTGCTGTTTCATGTGACCGCCCAGGCGGAATGGTCGAACCTGCCGCTTTCCGGGCTTTTCGTGGATATGCTGCGCCGGCTGGTTTCCCTTTCCGCGGGCGTTGCGGCTGGTGAGGCGGATCAGGCGCTGGCGCCACTTGAAACCCTGGATGGTTTCGGCAGGCTTGGCGCGCCGCCTGCTGGTGCTGCCCCTGTTTCTGCCCGCGCCTTGGATGAAACCCGCGCATCGCCGCGCCACCCGCCCGGCTGGTATGGCCCAGCCGGCGCAGCCGGTGAGGCCGCCTATCGCCGTGCCTTGAATCTTTCATCCCATCTGCCCGCACCGCAATTGATGGCCGCACCCCCTGCTTCGGCACGTGTGGAAACGCTGGGCGGTGAAGCGGCGGAGCGTGATTTGGGGCCATGGCTTTTGGCCGCTGCCTTTGCGCTGTTTTTGGTGGAACTGATTGCGGCCCTTGGCCTGCGCGGGTTATGGCGCCCACGGCGTTTTGCGCTGCCCGCGCTGTTGCTGCTGGCGCTGGTGCCTTGGCAGGCCAGCGCGCAAGGTGCTGATGGCAGCGCGGCACTCGCCACCCGCTTGGCTTATATCCAAACCGCTGATGCGGCGGTGGATGAAACCTCTCGCAGTGGGCTGGCGGGGCTGTCTGATTTCGTCAATCGGCGCACGGCGGCAGCGCTGGCCGAACCCCATGGCGTGACGCCGGGGCAGGATGATCTTTCCTTCTATCCGCTGCTCTATTGGCCAATCCTGCCCGATGCGCCTGCACCCAATGCAACCGCAGTGGCAGCGCTGAATGAATTCATGCGCCAGGGCGGCATTATTCTGATGGATACGCGCGATCAGGGCTCGGGCGAGGGCATGGCGCAAAGCGCGCGCGCCGCACTGCGGCGCGTGACGCGGGATTTGGCGATACCGCCGCTGATCCCGGTGCCGGAAGATCATGTGCTGAACCGCGCCTTTTATTTGCTGAATGAATTGCCGGGGCGTTTTGCCGGCGGGCAGGTTTGGGTGGCGCGCGATCAGGACCGCGCCAATGACAGCGTGAGCCCGGTGATCCTGGGCGGGCATGATTGGGCGGCGGCCTGGGCGATGGACCGCAATGGCCAGCACCCGCATGCAACGATCCCCGGCGGGGCGCGGCAACGCGTGCTGGCGTATCGCTTCGGGACCAATCTGGTGATGTATGCCCTGACCGGGAACTACAAGGGCGATCAGGTGCATGTGCCGGCGATATTGGAGAGGTTGGGGAATTGAGGGGCACGCGTTTCAGCGCCCCCCGCCATCAGCGTTAGTCTCTGCTATTTCGCGATGCTTACGACCGCCGAAGGCGGGCGCGAGCCCGAATGGGCGACGCCGCTTATGCGGCGAAGCCAAGCGCGCGGAGGCGCGCGCCGGCGTTTGAGGGCGGATCGGTCACGATCCGCACAATGGTCAACGAATAGGCGGCGCGTACATCAGGCCTC
>JBIIGZ010000077.1:0-15591 GCA_044236185.1 Roseomonas sp.
TGGAATTGAAGACTATTCTTGCAATCGTGAAGCTTCCCTTAAGATCGGGGGCGCCAAGCACCCCCTGTCATGCGCTGAAGCGTGGCACGCTTTGCGGCTTGACGTGGTTTCTGCCAGGCGCGACGTTATTTTTTCATAAACCTTTGGGGATAACGGGGATGGGTGGGTTCAAGGCGCTGCTTCTCATGCTGGGTGTGCTGGGAGCATGGGCGGCGCCCGTGCAGGCGCAACGCAATCTGACTATTGGTGCGCAATCCGCCCCTTCGGGCATGGACCCGCATTACCATTCCTCAAACCCCAATAACGCCATTCTGCGGCAGATTTTCGAAACCCTGGTGGATTTCGACACTTCTGGCCGGCTGGTGCCGAGGTTGGCCGAATCCTGGCGCGCCATTGATGACCTGACCTGGGAATTCCGCCTGCGTGACGGCATTAAATTCCACGACGGCACGCCCTTCACGGCCGAGGATATTGCCTTTTCCTATGCGCGCGTGCCCACCATCGCCAATAGCCCCGGCCCCTTCACCCCTTTTGTGCGCAGCATCGCCGCCATTGAAATTCCGGAACCGCGCCGCGTTCTGATCAGGACAAAGGAACCCAACCCCTTTCTGGATTGGGACCTGTCAAACATCATGATTCTCTCTCGTGGCCTGCATGCGAATGCGACACTCGGTGATTTCAACGCGGGTCGCGCCATGATTGGCACCGGTGCCTATCGCCATGTCAGCTACACGCAGGGCGAACGGCATGAGATCACACGCAACCCGGCCTATTGGGGGGAAGCGCAGCCCTGGGAAAGGGTGGTGACGCGCTTCATCAGCAATGCCGGGGCACGCGTGGCTACCTTGCTTTCCGGCGATGTGGATTTGATTGATTTCGTTCCCGTGCAGGATGTGCAACGCCTGACCAATGATGCCCGCCTTGCGGTCTTTGGTGTGGCCAGCAATGGCACGGCCTATCTTTTCCCCGATGCGGCGCGTGATCCATCGCCTTTTGTCACCGACAAGCAGGGCCGCGTCTTGGAACGCAACCCCTTGCGTGATGCGCGGGTGCGTCGCGCGCTGTCACTTGCGATCAATCGTCAGGGCATTGTGGATCGGCTGCTGATGGGCCAAGGGATGCCGGCGGAACAATTCGCGGCCCCCGCCGTTGCTGACCGCGCCCCCAATATGCCACCGCCGCGCTATGATCTGGATCAGGCGCGCGCGCTGCTGCGTGAAGCGGGCTACCCGGATGGTTTCCGCATCACGCTGCATAGCCCCAATGGCTGGTTCGCATCCGATACCGATGTAGCGCAGGCTATCGCGCAGGGTTGGACGCGGCTTGGCATTGAAACCCGCGTTGAGGTCTTGCCACCCGCCAATCTTTTCACCCGTGCGACAGCACGGGAGTTTTCAATGTTCATGACCACCTACACCTCCTCCATCGCGGCGAATACGCTTCGGCAGGTGCTGATGACACGCAATAGCGAAACCGGTGCCGGACCCTTCAATCGCCAGCATTATTCAAACCCGGCGATGGATGCGCCCTTGGCGGAGGCTTTGCGCACCATGGACACCACGCGGCGCAGGGCGCTGACGGCGGAAGCCATGCGTATTGGGATTGATGATGCGGGTGTCATCCCGATCTTCTATCTGAAAGTCTCCTGGGCGGGGATCAGGAACAAGGTGAAGTATGATGCCTCGCCTTCCTGGTACACCAATGCGCTGTTGGCGAGCCCGCCCTGAACGCTGGATGAGACCCCTAAACAGGAAAGATTGATCAGCATGGCCGATAGCCAAGCCATGGCGCAGATTGGCGCCGCCATCGATGCGAATTTCGACAAGCAGGTAAAGTTTCTGGCGGAATTGGTGCGCTTTCCAAGCCTGCGCGGCCGTGAAGCGCCCTTGCAGGATTGGTTTGCCCGCCAAATGGCCGCGCGCGGCTATGCGGTGGATCGTTACACGCTGGCCGATGTGCCGCCTCACCCGAAAATGGCGCCCATGGTGGAATGTGATCCCGCCGGCAGTGTGCAGGTGGTGGCCGCCTATCGCGCGAAAAACCCCACCGGGCGCAGCCTGATCCTGCAAGGCCATATTGATGTGGTGCCGGAAGGCCCTGCCGATATGTGGACCCACCCGCCCTATGCCGCCGTGATCCGCGATGGCTGGATGTATGGCCGCGGCGCGCATGACATGAAATCCGGCGTTGCCTGCATGGTCTATGCCATGGATGCCATTCGCGATGCCGGGTTTGAACCCGCGGCCGATGTCTATGTGGAAACCGTGACCGAGGAAGAAAGCACCGGCAATGGCGCGCTTTCCACGCTGCTGCGCGGTTACCGTGCTGACGCCGCGCTGGTGCCGGAACCCACGGGCCATACCATCACCCGCAGCCAAACTGGCACCATCTGGTTTCGGCTGCGCGTGCGCGGCATCCCGGTGCATGTTGCGGTGGCGCAGGATGGCAGCAATGCCATCATGTCCGCCTATGTGCTGATCCAGGCGCTTTATGCGCATACACGCAAATTGAATGAGGCTGCTCGGGCCAATTCTTGGTATGCCGACATCAAGGACCCGATCAAATTCAACCCCGGCATTATTCGCGGCGGTGATTGGGCATCTTCCACCCCCGCCTGGTGTGAGGTGGATTGCCGCATCGGCTTGGTGCCCGGTACCACGCCGGAAGAAGCCATGGCCGGCATTGAAGCGACGGTGCGCGCCGCTGCCAAGGGTGATGGCTTCCTCGCCAATAACCCGCCTGAGATCGTCTGGACCGGCTTTCAGACCGACCCCTATGTGCTGGAACCGGGCAGCGAGGCCGAGGCCGTGCTCGCCGCCGCCCATGCTGCGGTTCATGGCGGTCAATTGCCGGAACGGCGCACCACGGCAGTGAATGATACACGCTATTACGGGCTTTATTTCGATATCCCTGGCCTTTGCTACGGCCCGAAGGGGGAGGGGGCGCATGCCTTTGATGAGCGCACCTCGATTGAGGATTTGCGCACATGCACCCGGACCATTGCTACCTTTATCGCAGATTGGTGCGGAATCAGGCCCCGCAGCTAAACCGGGCGGGGCGCCGCCAAGAAAAGGCTTGGCCTTGGGCCCGGTCACGTTCATGTTATAGAGGGGTCGCTGGCGCAAACCGGCTTCCTGAACCTATGGGAGACAGAAAAATGATTCGATTTACCCGCGTCCTTTCCGGCGCGGCCCTGGCGGGGTTGATGGCCATCACCTCCGTCCCGGCCATGGCGCAAGCGCCGGCGGCCGATACCATGGCTGCCATTCGTGCCCGTGGGCAGCTTATCTGCTCCACCTCGCCCTCCACTGTCGGCTTTTCCTTGCCGGATAGTCAGGGTGTTTGGCGCGGGCTTGATGTGGATTATTGCCGCGCCGTGGCGGCCGCCATTCTGGGCGACCCTAACCGGGTGCGGATTGTCCCTTCTTCGACCCAGCAGCGCTTCACCATGCTGCAATCCGGCGAAATTGACATGCTGTCCCGCACCACGACCTGGACGCTGACGCGCGAAGCCTCGCTCGGCCTCGTTTTCGCGGGCATCAATGTCTATGACGGCCAGGGCTTCATGGTGCATCGCGATAGCGGCGTGACCTCAGCCAAGCAGCTTGATGGTGCGACGGTATGCGTGCAGCCTGGCACCACGACCGAACTCAACATGACCGATTTCTTCCGCACCAATCGGCTGCGCTTTACGCCAGTGGTGATCGAGAATATCGAAGAAATCCGGAGCGCCTTCATCAATAAGCGCTGCGATGCCTACACGACCGACGCTTCTTCGCTGGCGTCCTTTGCCGCGGCGCAAGGTGCCAATGCCAATCGCTTCCTTTTGCTGCCCGAAATCATTTCCAAGGAACCGCTTGGTCCCGTGGTCCGCAAGGGTGACTGGCGTTATTTTGATGTCGTGCGCTGGGTGCATTTCGCGCTGGTGACGGCTGAAGAACTTGGCATTACGCAAGCCAATGTCGGCAGCTTCGCCAATAGCACCAACCCGGATATCCAGCGTTTCATGGGCCAGACTGGTGATCTTGGCCAGATGCTGGGGCTCGAGAAGGATTGGGCGCCGCGCATCATTCGCGCTGTTGGGAATTACGGCGAAATCTGGGAACGCAACATGACCCCGATCGGCTTCCCGCGCAGTGTGAATAATCTTTGGACCAAGGGTGGCCTGCAATACGCGCCGCCGATGCGCTGATTGGTGCTACGGCACAGGAAAAGGCGGTGGAATTTCCACCGCCTTTTTTATTGCGCCAAGCTTATTCAGCCAATCGTCAGGCGCCGATCCATGATCTGCTGTTTCATGGATTTTTGCAGCTTTTCAAAAGCACGCACTTCAATCTGGCGCACGCGTTCGCGGCTGATATTGTAGTGCTGCGAAAGTTCTTCCAGCGTGGTCGGTTCTTCCTTCAGGCGGCGTTCGATCAGGATATGCCGTTCACGTTCATTCAACGTTTTCAGCGCACCGCTCAGCAATTCGCGGCGGTTTGACATGTCCTGATGTTCAGCGAGTTCCTGTTCCTGGTTCTCGCTTTCATCCACCAGCCAATCCTGCCATTCGCCTTCGCCATCGGCGCGGAGCGGGGCATTCAGGCTATTGTCGGCAGCCGCAAGGCGCCGGTTCATGGAAATCACGTCCTGTTCCGGAACCTGCAGCACATGGCTGATCTTGGCCACCTGTTCGGGCTGCAAATCGCCTTCTTCCAGGGCGGACATTTGCGCCTTCAAGCGGCGCAGGTTGAAGAACAGCTTCTTCTGCGCCGCCGTGGTGCCCATTTTCACGAGCGACCAGGAATGCAGGATGTATTCCTGAATGGCCGCGCGGATCCACCACATGGCATAGGTCGCCAAACGGAAGCCGCGATCAGGATCGAAGCGCTTGACCGCCTGCATCATCCCGACATTGCCCTCAGAAATCAGCTCACCTACCGGCAAGCCATAGCCGCGATAGCCCATGGCGATCTTGGCCACCAGGCGCAGGTGGGATGTGACAAGCTTATGCGCCGCCGGCTCATCGGCATTGTCGCGCCAACGGCGCGCGAGGCTGAGTTCTTCCTCAGCCGAGAGCATCGGGAATTTGCGAATATCCTGGAGATAGCGGGAGAGGTTGCCCTCGGTCGCCATCGGTATGGCCATAGAAGATGCCATGGTTTTCATTTACCTCCTGAACCGGCTTACTCTGCCCCGAAGGCGGCATCCTTGGCCGATCATTACATTTTTGTCATCTTCCCCAAAGCCCTGACTGGTCGCCTGCCCCTTGGAGGGGCCTTGGCCGGCCGTGCCTTGACTGGCACTTCGAGGATTCCGACACCCGGTTAATAGCCGGAATCGGGCGGAGGTGCAAGAAAAACCGACTGAAATAGTCGGGTTACTCCGCGTTACCATCCAGTAATGTAATCAGCGCCGCCATATCCTCGGGCACTGGGCGTTCGAAATGTAGCGCCTGGCCGCTGATGGGGTGGCGAAAGCCAAGGCTTGCGGCGTGCAAAGCCTGGCGCGGGAAAGCCAGAAGCGCATCGCGCACCGGTGTCGCCAGGGTGCGGGCGGTGGCGGGGGTGCGGCGCAGATAGACCGGGTCCCCCACCAAAGGGTGGCCAAGATGGGCCATATGCACGCGGATTTGATGCGTCCGCCCGGTCTGCAGCCGGCAGGAAACCAGGGCGCAGGACGTCCCCCAGGACCGCAGCACCTTGTAGCGCGTGATGGCCGGCTTGCCGCGTTCCACCACGGCCATGCGCTTGCGATCTGCCGGGTGCCGGCCGATCGGGGCATTGATCTCGCCCTCCATCGCAGCCGGCAGGCCCCAGCACAGCGCCACATAATGCCGTTCCAGATCACGTTCGGCGAAGCTTTCGGACAAGCGGCGGAGCGCCAATTCCGTCTTGGCCGCGACCATGACGCCGGAGGTGTCCTTGTCCAGCCGATGCACAATACCAGGGCGCTTTTCGCCGCCAATGCCGGGCAGATCATCCCCGGCATGGGCCAAAAGCGCATTGACCAAGGTGCCATCCTGATTGCCGGGCGCGGGATGCACCACGAGGCCCGCGGGTTTATCGAGCACGATCAGGTCCGCATCCTCATGCAATATCGTCAGCGGAATATCCTGCGGCTGGGGCAGGGCGGGGATGGCCGCCGGGATTTCAAGCGCGTAAAGCGCGCCGGGGCGAATGGCCTCGGCGGGTTCCCGCAGGGGGTGACCATCCCGGCTGGCATGGCCTTCGACGATCAGGGCCTTGACGCGGGAGCGGGAGAGAGAACCTATCGCCTCAGCAAGGAAGCGATCGGCACGCATGCCGGCCGCATCCTGGGGCGCGCGGAATTCGTGGCGTTCAGCGTTCAAAAGGGGGTTTCCGTGCGGTTTCTCAAGGCTTTGGTGATTGGGATGGGGGTGCTGATCGTTGCAGCAACCGTGGCGCTGGTTGTGCTGATCGTCCAGCGTTCAGGTGGTTCGGCGGTCGCTTTCAATGCGGCAGCTCTGGGTCAGCCTGCCGGCACGCGCATTGCTGGCATAGCTGGGGTGGAAAAGACAATCGCCATTTGGGTGGTGCGGCCTGATGGCGAAAGGGTGCTGCTGTTTGACCCCGCGCGCGGGCGTGTGGTTGGCGAAATCCGGGCCGGGGAATAGCGTGGCGCATCGCAAGCCCAATCTGCCGCAAAAGCTGTGCGCCGCCTGCAACCGCCCCTTCGCCTGGCGCAAGAAATGGGAACGGGTGTGGGATGAGGTGCGCTATTGTTCCGACGCCTGCCGTGATGGGCGCCGGGCCGCCAGCATCCAAAAGCGCAAGGGCTGAACGGGGCTTCAGCTGCGTGGCGCCGGGCGCATCATGCCAAGCAGGGCGAGGAAAAACGCGCCAAAGGCCAATTGCAGGCCAAGCAGCATGGCGGTCACGGAAGCAATCGCAAGCCGCATGACCTTGCCGCCGGAAAGCGCGCCGAAATCCTGCGTGCCCCATTGCGCGACCGCGACAAGGCCAAGCCCAAGGCCAAGCAGCAGCAGCACCCCAGCCACCACCAGCGCCGCTTCCAGCCCGAAGCGCGAGAGGCTTTGGGTTTCGGGCAGAATCCCCGTCACCGCGCCATACGCCCGCGCAAAAACCCAGAATTGCATGGCCTGAAACCCCATCACCACCGCGCCCGAGGCATAGAGCAGGCTATGCACATCAAGCGTAATGCCGCCGAGGCGCATAGGCCCCGGCAGCAGCGCCGCCATGACCAGCGCACCCAACGCGAATAGCAGCGCGCCGGGATAAAGGAACAGCCAGCGCGGGCAGAAGATCAGCAAAAACCGCAAATGCCGCCAGCCATCGCGCCAGGACCGCAAATGCGGCGGGCGCGACCGGCCATCGGGGGAAAGCGTGGTCGGCACTTCCGTAATGCGCAGCCCGCGCATGGTGGCCTTCACCACCATCTCGGACGCGAATTCCATCCCGGGTGCGCGCAGATCTAGTGCGGCGATGGCGGTGCGCGAAAAACCGCGTAGCCCACAATGAAAATCGCGGATCGGCCCGCCGAAGAAAACCCGCCCAATGGTGGACAGCACCGGATTGCCCAAATAGCGATGCAAGGGCGGCATGGCGCCGGGGGCAATGCCGCCCTTGAAGCGATTGCCCATCACCAGATCATAGCCATCGCGCAGTTTGGTGATGAAGGGATCAAGCGCGCTGAAATCATAGGAATCATCGCTGTCGCCCATGATGACGTAGCGGCCCCGCGCGCCCGCAATGCCTGCAATCAGCGCCGCACCATAGCCTTTTTCGGGCACATCAATCACCCGTGCGCCAAGGCCGCGCGCAATGGCCTGGCTGCCATCAGTACTGCCATTGTCAGCAATCAGCACTTCGCCCGCCACACCGCTGCGTGCCAGATAGCCCAGCGCCTTTTGGATACAGGTCGCGAGGGTTTCAGCCTCATTCAGGCAGGGCATGAGGATGGTGAGTTCAAGGGGGGCAGCCCCTTGATCCATTTTCTTTTCGAGGGGCGTTACGTCTGCGCTTGCCATTATGTCTCCGCCAAATGGATCCTGGGCCGCGAAGCTGGCGCTGCGCCGGAAGGTCTGGGTATTCCTACCGAAGGAGGCCTGCTTACGCCATTGGCACTTGGCCGGTCAGGGTGGCTTCATCCCTTTGCTTGCTGATCCGCGGGCGGAAACCTATGTCCTGGATGGCTGAGACGCCAGATGCTAATCATTTGGTGGCGCTGAGACGCTCAAGAAAGAGGTGATGCCTTGGATCAGGAAGACGTGCCACTGGAAGGGCAAATCCGCGAAAAGCTGGTGCGCACCAAGGAACGCTGGGCCGAGGAAGGCCGCTTGCTGACCGGCACTACCGCCGATCCCACGCGCGAACGCCTGCCGCCTGGCCAGACTTTGGTGAAGGATTGGCCGGTGCTTGATCTTGGCGTGCAGCCGGATGTCAGCACCGCCAAATTCCGCCTGCGGCTTGAAGGCCTGGTGGAAAATCGCCTCGCCTTCGATTGGGAAAGCTTCATGGCGCTGCCGCAAACCGACATGGTTTGCGATATCCATTGCGTCACGCAATGGAGCCGTTATGACAATCGCTTCACTGGTGTGCGCACCGCGACCCTGCTGGAAATGGCGCGGCCGCGCCCCGAAGCGCGCTTCGTGTCCATGACATCCTATGATGGCTACACCACGAACTTGACTTTGGAAGCCTTCGCGGCCGCCGATGTGATGGTGGCGCATTCCTGGGAAGGGGCGCCGATCACCCGGCAACATGGCGGCCCGGCGCGGCTGGTGCTGCCCCGCCTTTACTTCTGGAAAAGCCCGAAATGGCTGACGCGCATTGAATTGCTAGCGGAAGACCGCCCCGGCTTTTGGGAAGTGCGCGGCTATCACAATCAGGGCGATCCATGGCTTGAGGAACGCTATGGTTAAGGCCACCCGTCGCGCCCTGCTGGCATTGCCGCTGATGGCCGCTGCCCCCGCCCCCGCAACCGCCTGGGATTTCCGCTTCCCCGCATTGGAAGGCGGAGAGCATGATCTGGCCGCCTGGCGCGGGCGGGTCTTGCTTGTCGTGAATACCGCATCCTTTTGTGGCTTCACGGGGCAATATGCCGCGCTGCAACGCCTGCATGAAGCGCGGGAGGGTGCGGGGCTGGTGGTGCTTGGCGTGCCTTCCAATGATTTCAATCAGGAAAGCCAGGATGGCCGCAAGATCAGGGAATTTTGCGATGCGCAATTTGGCATCACCTTCCCGATGGCAGCGCTTTCCCGCGTGCGCGGGCCTGAGGCACACCCCTTCTATCGCTGGGCCGCGGCGCGGGCGGGCAGTGAACCGCGCTGGAATTTCCACAAATACCTGATCTCCCGCGATGGGCGTCAGGTACAGGGGTTCCCGGCGCGCATCGAGCCTTCTTCGGAACAGCTCAGCCGCGCCATTCAGCAGGCGCTGGCAACTTCATAGCGCGCGGGCTTGCGGCCTGCGCGCCATGTGACATTCAAAGAAACTGCGTCAGCCGATAGAACCGCGCGGCACTCCGCCAGAACAGATCAGCCTTTTCCTCGGCCGAGGCGCCGGCGGCGATGCGCTTGAAGGCATTCCAGCCAACCGCATAGCCATAGCCGCCCTTATCCACCGGGAAATTGCTTTCGAACATGCAGCGCTGCGTGCCGAATAGCTCGATGCAGCGTTCCATCCAGGGGCGCCAATGCTGCGCCAATTCTTCCGATGATGGCGCAATCGCGCCTGCTTCAAGCCCAAAGCCCGGCAGGCGCATGCCAAGCCCACCCACCTTCACCATGACATTCGGGCATTGCGCCAGTTCCGCCATATGGCGCGACCAGGTGGCAAAGACCTCCTCACGCTTGCCGGCATAGGGGCCGATGCCAAGAATCCCGCCGCAATGATCGAGCACGATCGGGATGTCGGGGAAGGCGCGCGCGAGTGAGGCCAAGCGCGGGATTTGGTGGAAATAAATCCAGGCATCGAAGGAAAGCCCGTTGCGGCCAAGGGCAGCGAAACCGGCACGGAACGCGGCGCTGTCCATCATGTCTTCTGCCGGCGTATAGGCCGGGTTCAGCATGGCGGGGTCAGGGTCCCAGGTGGCGATATGGCGAATGCCGCGAAACCTGCCGCCGGCAGCGGCGATATGCGCTTCCAGCACGGGCTGCACGGCTTCACCCAGCGTCAGGTCTGCATAGCCCACAATGCCGGCATTGGCGGCAATATCGCCGTAAATGCCGCTTTCGAACATTGCGGCGATGCCGGTGACGAATTCTGTCTCCCCCACCGGCTTCAAAGCCTCAGGTCCTGCCGCGCGATGCATGGACCGCGCCTGGACATAGACTGTCGCCTTGATGTTATGGCCGCTTTTCAGATCCGCCAGGAATTCATCATGCAAATAGCGCCAGCCTGGCCGATCCCAAAGGTGATGATGCGGATCGATGATAAGCTGCGCGGGGTCCAGAATCTCCTCCTGCCGGGCGGCGAGCCAATCCTCCCGGACGGCGAGGTAATGCTGCACCTGATGCTGTGACATGGGTTTCTCCGTGGAAGGATTCTTGTCCATTGGGCCGGATATGCGTCAGGCGGCGAAAAGCGGATTGGCCCTCAGCAGGCATCTAGTCTAGGCGCCCTTGGGAAGTTGGAACAAGGCTTCGCTTGGGCGGTTCTTGATTGTCCAACGGCCCGCCATTGGCTTTCGGTGTAAGTTACTTCATTCATGGCAGCAGTGGGGGCAGCATGGCCAAGTGTGTCTATGCACCGTCCAAACATGGCTTGTGTCGCGCGCCGCGAATTGGAATGCTGCAACCATGATAGCACGCAAACGCCCAAGCTGATGGCCCTTGGCTTTCTGGAATGGTCCGCCCGGCGCGGCGGGCTGCTGCTGGCGCTTGGCATTTTCGCGGGGCTGTTCATCCCGCCCTTGGCCGCGCTGTTTCGTGATGTGGTGACCTTCACCGTTGCCACACTCATGACGATGGTGCTGTTGCGCGTGGATTTGGCGCAGGTGGTGGCGTATTTGCGCCGGCCCGTGCTGGTGGCGCTGCTGGTTGGCTGGATGATGCTGGTCTGCCCCATTCTGCTGTTTCTGGTGCTGCGCGGTTTTGGCTTTGACGGGCCTTTGGTGGCGGGGTTGGTCATCAGCGCCATGGGCTGTGCTGCCACATCATCCCCGGCATTTGCACGCATGGTTGGGTTGGATGGTGAAATCTCGCTCGTGGTGGCGATCATCACCACGCTGATTGTGCCCTTTACCGCGCCGCCCTTGGCGCTTGGCTTGATGGGCATAGATCTGGCGATTTCGCTTTCTGCGCTGATGGGCCGCCTGATGCTGGTGGTTGGTTTGCCCTTGCTGATTGCGGTGGCTTTGCGCCGGCTTTTGGGCCCGGCGCGGCTGCAGCGCTATGCCGGGGCCTTGGATGGTTCCGTGGTGTGGCTGGTGGTGATTTTTGGCTTTGGCGTGATGGACGGGATGCTGGCCAAGATCACCTCAGACCCCGCCTGGGTGATGGGTGGCCTCGCTTTGGCATTCGCGGCCAATTTCGGCCTGAATGCCGCAACCGCCTTGGTCTTTGCGCCGACGGGCAAGAAACTGGCGCTGACGGCAGGCTTGCTCGGCGGCAATCGCAATATGGCGCTGTTTCTGGCGGTGCTGCCGGCGGCAACGGATGAGCGTATTTTGCTGTTCTTCGCCCTTGGCCAATTCCCGCTTTTTCTGACGCCCTTCCTGCTGCGCCCGATTTATCAGCGCTTCAAGCTGGGTTAGGCGCGCATCTTCTCAAGCGCCAGCAACACCCGCTCCGGCGTCGCCGGCAGATCAAGCGCCGTCAGGCCCGTGGCGTCGCACAGCGCGTTCCACACCGCGGTCGCCAACATCAGCGGTGGTTCGCCCACACCTTTGGATCGAAAAATCGTCTCCGCCCGCGCTGGCGCATTCGCCAGCAACCGCAGCCGGAAATCTGGCGGCGCATCGCGGCTGCCGGGGATTTTGTAGGTGGAGGGGCCAAGGGTGCGTTGCCGCCCTTCCTTGTCCCAATAAAGGCTTTCCGTGGTGAGCCAGCCAAGCCCCTGCACAAAGCCGCCTTCAATCTGCCCGCGATCAATCGCGGGGTTGAGTGAACGCCCGCAATCCTGCACCAGATCAGCGCGCAGCACGCGATGTTCGCCGGTGAGCGTATCCACCACCACTTCCACCACCGCCGCGCCGTAGGAGAAGTAGAAGAAAGGCTCACCCCGCATGGATTTCGCATCCCAATGGATGTCAGGGGTGCGATAAAACCCTGTGGCAGAAAGCGAAATACGCTGCACCCAGCAGCGATGCGCGAGATCGCCGAAATCCATGGCGCGATTATCGCCGGGTTTTGCGACGAAGACGCGGCCCTCACCAAAGCCAATCACCTCCACCGGCACTTCCCAAAGCCGCGCCGCCTCAGTGGCCATGCGTTCGCGGATGGCGCTTGCGGCCAGATGCGCCGCCCAACCATTCAAATCCGAACCGGTGGAAGCGGCGGTGGGCGCGGTATTGGGTACCTCGGCTGTGCTGGTGGGTGTGATGCGAATGCGGGAGATTGGCACGCCAAAGGCATCCGCCACCACCTGCGCGATCTTGATATTGAGCCCCTGGCCCATTTCCGTCCCGCCGTGATTGAGCCGGATGGACCCATCCGCATAAACATGCACCAGGGCGCCGGCCTGGTTCAGATGCATCAGGCCAAAGGAAATGCCAAAGGCCAGCACAAAACTGCCAAGCCCACGGCGCAGAAACGGGTGCTGCGCGTTGAAGGCGGCGATTTCCGCGCGCCGCGCCGCCCACCCGGCATCTCCCATGGCTTCGGCGTAGACGCGGCGGATCAAATCGCCTTCAAGCGCCTGACCATAAGGCGCCTTGCTGCCATTCTCGCCGCCCGCGAAATTGCGCGCGCGCACCGCTTCCATATCCTGCCCGGTTGCTGCGGCGACATGGCGCAGCACATCTTCCATCAGCACCACGCCTTGCGGGCCACCAAAACCGCGAAAGGCGGTGTGGCTGACGGTGTTGGTGCGCAGCGACAGCGCGCGCAGCTTTACCGCCGGCACCTCATAGCAATTCAGCGCATGGGTCAGGGCGCGAAACACCACGCCACCGGTCAGATCAAGACTATGCCCGCCATCGGCGGCGAGCATTGCCTCCAGCCCCGTGATGCGCCCTGTCGCGTCAAAACCAGCGCGCCAGCGATACAGAAAGGGATGGCGCTTGCCGGTCGCCGCCATATCCGCCTTGCGGGATAGACGCAGCTTTACCGGCCGCCCCGTGATGCGCGCGCCGAGTGCCGCCGCCGCCGCTACCCAAGACGCATTGCTTTCCTTGCCGCCAAAACCGCCACCCATGCGCCGGCACCGCACGGTGATGCGATTGAAATCGCAGCCCAGCACGCGCGCGGCGATATGCTGCACCTCGGTCGGGTGCTGGGTGGAGGAGGTGATGGTGATATCGCCATCCTCGCCCGGTATGGCAATCGCGATTTGGCCTTCCAGATAGAAATGTTCCTGCCCGCCTGCACGAAATTCGCCGGATGTTTGCATTGGCGCCGCAGCAATCGCGCCTGCGGCATCGCCCACGGTGATTTCCTGCGGCGGTAATAGATAAGCCTCCGCGGCCAACGCATCCTCGATCGAAAGAATGGCGGGCAGCGCCTCGATTTCCGGCTTCAGCGCGGCAAGGGCCGCCAGCGCTGCATCGCGCGTTGCGCCCACCACCATGGCAATTGGTTGGCCGTGATGGCGCAACTCACCCTCGGCGAAAAGCGGTTCAACTTCGCGGCCTGAGGGCGAGATGTCATTCGCGCCAAGCACTTCCCGCGCGGTGATGACTGCAACAACACCCGGCATGGCGCGTGCAGCCGCAACATCCAAAGCCCCAAGCCGCCCATGCGCGACGGGGGAGAGCAACAGCGCGCCATGCAGCAAGCCCGGCGCTTCCGGCACATCATCCGCGAAGGGTGCGCGGCCCGTCACATGACCCAGCGCGGAATCATGCGCGAGTGCTGCCCCCTGGGTTAGTGCATGTCCGCTTCGCATGAACTCACCTGACATTCACTAAATCCTGGTTTGGTCGCATTTCCCAAGTCGCCAAGTAATTCAACTTGGCTTGGAAATGCTCCAGCGGCGCATTCATGGCGCGATGAACCTTGGCGCATGCGGCGTTGGCAGCGCCATGATTTCCGCTGCTGCCTCCGGCCGCGCGGCGCGCCAATAAAGCCGGAGTAACAAATTGCGCGCCGCGACACGGCGATATTCGGCTGTGCCGCGCAAATCATCCATGGGTGTGATGGCGCGTGCCAAAGCCTCACCCGCCGCGCGGGCTTGAGCTTCGGTGAAGGGCGCGCCTTGCAGCAGAACTTCTGCTTCCGGAGCGCGTGCCGCCATTGGCCCGCAGCCGCCATGGGCGATGCGCGCGCGGGTGATGACATCGCCATCACGCTCCAACAGCACGGAAAGCCCGACCGCGCTGATATCCTGATCATGCCTGCGAGAGAGTTTCTCGGCAGCGAAAATTGCCCCCGGCGTGGGCCTTGGGATGAAAACCCGCGCAATTACTTCATGCTCCCTCAGCGCATTGCGCCGATAGCCGACCAGGAAATCCTCAACCGCCAGATCGCGCGTGCCCTGCGGCCCGGTGAGTGTCACCCGCGCGCCAAGCGCCAATAAGGGCGGCAGCGCATCGCCAATCGGGCTTGCGGTGCCGAGATTCCCACCAAGCGTGCCGAGCGCGCGGATTTGCCGTGACCCCAAACGCCGCAGCAGCCCGGCAAAAGCCTCGAAATCTGCATCATCCGCGATCAGATCAAGCAGCGCGGCATAGGGTTCCGCTGCGCCAACCGAAAGCCCCTCAGGCCCCGCGCTGATCCCGCGCAATTCAGCAACATCGCGCAGGCAAATAATGGCGGCGGGGTTGTCGCGATGCTCCGAAAATCGCAGGCCCAAATCCGTCCCCCCCGCCAAAATCCACGCCCCTGCGTGTTCGCGCAGCAGCGAAAGCGCCTCATCAAGGCTACGCGGTAGGAAAAAGAGATGCTCGGGCGGGCCTAAGGCGGTGACATCAGTCGCTGAGCATAACGGCGCGGCATCCTCCGCCATCGGCAAGGCCGCCATTGCATCCAAAATCGGCCGATAGCCGGTGCAGCGGCAGAGGTTTCCTGCCAAAGCCTCATGCACATCGCCACCCATCCGGGAATGGGCGTAAAGCGACATGACAATGCCCGGCGTGCAAAAGCCGCATTGGGTGGCCTCGGCGGCCAGCATCGCTGCCTGGACGGGATGCGGCGCGCCATCGGGGGTGGAAAGCCCCTCAACACTCCGCAACGCCAGGCCATGCGCTTGGCCAAGCGTCATCAGGCAGGCATTCACCGGGGCGCGGGCACCATCTGGCGCCTCAATCACCACGGTGCAGGCGCCGCAATCACCCTCCGCACAGCCTTCCTTGGTGCCGGTCAGCCCTGCCGCGCGCAGCCAATCGAGCAAGGTCATGGCTGGGGGCGTATGGGCGGGTAGGGACCGCGATTCGCCGTTCAGGGTGAAGGTGATGGACATGACACTTATTTAACGTGGATCGGTAAGGGTTCAAACCGGGGGCTGCCCCCAAGGCCCGGACAGGGGG
>JBIIGZ010000076.1:0-15591 GCA_044236185.1 Roseomonas sp.
AATCGCAATTCTTTTCGATTTCTGTGCGCATCTGCCGCAGCATGGCGCGCAGCTCCGCCGGCATGGCGGCGAGCGCGGCCGCTGGCAGGGCAGGTGGCGCAGGAGGGGGGGCGGGCGGAGGTGAGGGGGCTTCAGCCACGGGCGCGGCCGGCGCCTCCGTCTTGGCATTGCGCGCCGGGCGGCCCTTTTTCGGTATGGCCGGCGCCATCAGGCGTTTGGCCACCTTGGCTGGGCCACAATGCGGGCATTCCACAAGCCCCACCGCGGCCAGTTTGTCGAAAGCCGCGCTATCCTTGAACCAGCCATCGAATTCATGCGCCTGATCGCAGCGCAATTCGTAGCGGATCATGGCCCGGTCATCCTGTTATCACGTGCAACTGTCATCACGATGTAATTTGGCACTCCCAGGCGCCGAGTGCCAGGGGGCAGCGCGCTCAATATTCATATTCAAACGCTATCCCAACCCGATCCCCCGCCAGGCTATTGCCGCCGCTTTCCGCTTCCAGCTTGAGCCTTGGCATCAAATCTATCTGCACACCAACGCGCGGCGGCCCGCCATCGGCGCTTTGCTTCACCCCAACGAAAACACCATCCGCCACGTAGCGCCCGGATTCCAAAGTCGCACCCGGTTCCTGACCGGCGCGCTGCTCACCCTCCTTCTCCTGGCCGATGGAAAGCCGATCAAGCGCCAAGGTGCGGCGGATGCGTTCGATGACCCCGCCAGGGCCGGGCAGGGGGCGGCCTGTTGCGCCGGAAAGCGCTTCGGCCAATTGCAGCATCTGGAAGGGCGAAAGCTCTCCGCCGCGTCGGCCGAATAGCAGCCGCGCCAGTACCTCATCCGCCGGTAATTCGGGGTTGGAGGTGAAGCTGATTTTCGGATCCCGCGCCGGGCCTTCCACCGCGACATTCACTTCCACCTCTTCAGCGCGAGAGGTCGCGAGCACATCAAGATTAGGCATGGTCCCGCCAGCATCGAAGCTGATATTGGCGCGGTTCAGATCAAGCCGCCGATCCAGCACCGAAAGCGTTCCCCGGCGCAGCATGAAGCCACCTTCCAGCATCGGTGCGGCAAGCGTGCCGCCGGCGTGGATCGCGCCACCTAATTCCGCATCCAACCCGCGGCCGCGCAGGAAAATCGCGCGCGGGGCATCAATGGTCAGGTCAAGCGCAATAGGCGGCAAAGAGACTTCCGGCGCATTGCCGCGTGGGGGTGGTGCCAAGGGCTGAACACCAGGCGGGCGTTGGCCCCTTTCACGCACGCCGGGCAGGCTTCGGATGGAAGGCGGCAGCTTATCCGGAATGCGTAATTCCGCACGGCGCACCGAAAGCTTCCCCGCAATGCGGCTTTCGCCCAAAGCCTCACCAGTGAAGCGCAGATCGCCATCCAGCGTGGCATTGCCCAGATCGGAATTCACCGGGCGCGCGGCATTGGCAGTGATGTTCAGGTCAAAAGGCAGACGCGGTTTGCCAAGATCCACCAAGCCAGAACCGCCCAGGCTGCCGCCGCCCGCCGTGCGCGCGGTGAAGCGGGTCAGGTTGAAGCGTTGCTCTTCCGCGGTAATGGCGGCAGTGATCTCATTCAGCGTCACGCCATGCTGCAAATCGCGAAAACTGCCATTGGCGATATTGGCCTGCCCGGCAAAGCGCGGCGCGGTGAGGCTGCCTTCCAGCCGCAGATTGAGATTGGCAATCCCCGTCAGGCGTTGCGCCCCGGCGGCGAGCAGGGGTTGGACCACGTTGCCGAGATCAAGCCGCCCGGTGATGCTGCCGGAAAGCGCTGCGTCAGGCGTGAGCCCCGCCACCCGCGCCGTGGCCGCAAGGCGCACCGCATTGCCGCCCGTGACCGAGGCGCGCGCTTCCGCCCCTTCCGCCGTGCCATTGGCCGTGATGGAAAGGCGCAAGGGCGGCACGCCGCGCGCGGCCGGCATGCCGCTGGTGATGGCCGGGCTTTCCAGTTTGATCTCAAAGCGGGGTTCGGCGGCCGTGCCATTCACGCGCGCTTCGCCTGAAACTGTCCCGGCCAATTTCGTTTCTGGCGCCACCAGGGCTGCGAAGGGCGCGATAGGCAGCGCGGCAAGCGATGCCTTTAGCGCAATCTCTGCCTCACTCCAGAAGCCGTCCAGCCTGAGCCTGCCGCCGCGATTGCTGGTTATATTCGTCTCTGTGAGGGTGATGCGCCCATCGGGTGAGATTTCGATACGCGCGGGCGCGACAAGTTTTATCTGCTCGGCGCCATGGCCAAGCGTGAGGCTTGGTAGCGTGATCACCCGCGCGTCACCGTCCAGGCTGAGCACCGCTTCGCCTTCAAGCGCTGCCTCACCATGGCGCGCGGTGAAACTGGCGCTGGCATCATCAAGGCTGCCGGCCAGTGCCATCTGCAAGGAAACCGGGCGCCCATCGAATGTAACTTCGGGCGCGTTCAGCTTGGCATTGACCTGTTGCGCGCCACCGGCATCGCGCCCTTCGGCTTCCAGTGACAAGCTGCCGCTTACCTTATGGCCAAGAAGATCGGCGAAGGGCGCCAGATCAGGAATGGCGAGCGATAGCACGCCATCGAAAAGCGGCTTTTGCACATCAAGCAAACCATTGGCGGAAAGCCGCGCCGGACCAAAAGCGGCTTGAAGCTGATTGATGCGCAGCGCACGCCCTTCCGGCACGCCCAGGAGCATCAGTGTCAGCGGCAGCCCGGCATAAGTCGCCTCAAGCTTCGCCTCCGCGCGCGGGCGCGACAGCGGCGTTTCCAGCAGCAGGTCGAGGCTTGGCGCCGTCAGCACTTCCCGACCGCGCGTGATGGCCTCGCCACGCGCTTGAAGGGTGATGGAAGGATCATCCCGCGCGCCACGCAGATGGCCCTCAGCGGTCAAGGCGCCGGCCAATTCCGGCACCAGCGGCGCAAGATCAGCCATGCGTAAACCGAAGCGCAGATCAAGGTTTTCGCCGAGATCACCCGAAGCGGTCAGTTCATTGCCATCGCCTGTCAGCGTCAGGCGTTCAATCTGCGTCGGTGCGCGCGCCTGCATCGCAAGTCGCGGGCTGGCGCCAAGTGCTGCGCCCAGTTCAGCGATGCTGCTGGAAAAGCCGGTAAGCGCCGCTTCCAGCGCCACATGGGGCGCCAGCAACTTCCCATCCAGCCTAAACCGCGCGCTGGCCGCTTCCCAGGCAAGCTCTTCCGGCACATAGGCTGCCAGCATTCCGCTTGCACCCAGTGCGATAGTGCCGGCAAGTGCGGCTTCCTCTCGCTTGGGATCAAGCCTACCCGTAAGTGTCGCTTCGCCCAGTGGCGCCTTCGCCGTTACAGCGCGCAAATTGATCAAGCCTGCGCGGTCACGCGCGGCATCCAGCGAAAATTCCAACCGGGCCAGCGCCGCGGCCAATGTTGCTGGCAGCAAGGGCTGGGCGGCGATATGGCCTGACAGTCGCGCAAATCCTGCACCGCGCGCATCGGCGCTGATGGTGCCGGAAAGTGCTGCCTCTGCCGCGCTGCCAAGGCGCGCTTCGGCGCTGAGCGCCGCGCCGCTGGCCGGGCCTTCCAGGCGGAGCGTTATCTGCGCAGGTTCGGCAGGCACACCCAGCGCGCTGGCGATCACCCCGCCCGGCGGTTCCGCCACATCAAGCCGCGCAACAAGCCGATCCGCGCCGGGCGCAATGTCAAGCGCGAGCCGCGCCCTACCCGGCGCATCCAGCCGCGTGATCGCCACATCACCCGAAAGCTGCGCTGCCACCAGCGCTGCCTTGCCTTCCATCGAAAGCCGAAAGCCCTGGCCGACAACGCTCTCAGCCACGGCGATTTCCCCAAACGCCAGCCGGTAAATCCGCACGCCAAACGGCAAATGCGGCAAGGATGGCAGCAGCGGGCCATCGCGCGCGTCACCTTCTTTGGAAGCAGGCAGGCGCGATAGGCTGATGCGTGCTGCCGTTACCTCCTGCAGGTGGGCTTCCCGCTGCCATAGCGCGTGCAGATCAAAGCCGATGCGCGGTGCCGTAATCTCAAGCCAAACGCCATCCTCATCGGCAAGCGTGATGCGCGTGGCGCGCAGTTCGCGCGGGAGCGTCACCGCAAGCCCTTCAATCATAAGGCCCGGTACAGCCCGCCCGGCAAGCCGTGCCAAAGCCGCTGCGCCGCTGCCCCATTGCACCCAAGCGAGCGCAGCGCCGATCAGCCCACCAAGGCCAAGCATGATGACCAAAACCAGCATCAGCAGGCGGCGCAGATGGCGCATGTCAAAAAGCCTGCCCAAAGCCGATATAGATCGCAAAGGATGGATCATCCTTTTGCCGGTCCAAAGGCACGCCAACATCAAAGCGCAGCGGCCCAATCGCGGTCAGATATCTGATCCCGAGTCCAGTGCCGGCACGCAGCCGGCCGAAATCCGGCTTGGCTTCTTCCCCGACACTGCCTGCATCCAAAAACGCCGCCATGCCCCAGTTTTGCGAAAGCGTTTGGCGCCATTCGACGCTGCCTTCCACCAGACTTGCACCGCCCAGTGGCCGATTGGCGGCATCGCGCGGCCCGATGGATTGATAAGTATAGCCGCGTACGGAACCACCACCGCCGGCATAGAAGCGCTTGTCCAGGGTGATCTCATCCCGATCCGCCCCGGGCGCACTGCCAAGTGCCGCGCGCAGTGCCAGGACACTGTCGCCATTGCCCAGAATGTCGAAATAGCTGGTGCCGATGGCCAGAATGCGCGTGAAGCTATTGGCATCCATCGCTGAATAGAAAGGTGTCGCGCTGAAGGTAAGGCGCTGGCCCTGGCGCGGGTCGAGCGGGCTGGTGGTGTTGTCGTAACGAAATATGCCGCTCAGCCCGAAAAGCCGAAAGGCTTCCATATCGCCATCGCGCCCGATGCGCCCTTCCTCATAATTCGGGCCGCCCGCGATGGCCATGGTATCCGAAAGCCGGTGCTCCAAGGTGAAGGAAGCCAAGGCAGCGTCACGATCATAGGCGCGCAGCCTTTCGCGCACCGCGCCGATTTGTGAGGTGCCTTGCAGATCGCGCCCCAGGAATTCCGGCGTGCGCAGCGTGGCAAAGGCGCGATAAGTGGCGTTCTCAATTCCGGTTTCGCCAATGCGCGCGATCTCACCTTCCAGGCGGAGCCTTTCTGCACCGCCCAGGATATTGCGGTCTTCCCAATAGCCGCTGGCGGTCAGGCCGTAATTTGTCTCATAACCGAAGCGCCCGCCCACCGCATGGCGCGGGCGTTCCCGCACCTGGAAATGCAACGGCAGCCGGCCCGTCGGGTCCAGGGCCGCCCCTTCTTGGGCACGCACAAAGCTGAAAACCCCAAGCCCCATCATGGCGCGGCGGGCGCGTTCCAGCCTTTCGGGTGAATAGGGCTGGCCTTCCAGCCGCCGCGCTGCCAACCTTTCCAGCAGCGCAGGATTGGTGCGCGTGGTGCCCGCGACGCTGGGTCGTGCGAAATCCGCAAGCGGCCCGGGCGCGATGCGCCAAGTGATGTCCATGGTTTTGGTGTCGTGATCCACCACGGCCTCACGCGCCATCACACTCGCCAAGGGATAACCAGCGCGGCGGAGTTCGCGCAGCAGCGCTTCCTCGGCGGCCAGGATATCGGCGGGGCGGGCGGGGTCGCCTTCGGCCAGTCGCAACTCAGACGCGGCCTGTTCAAGCAGCGCGTCCTGTTCAGCGGGTTCGGCGCGCAGCAGGATTTGGCCAATACTGTAGCGCGGGCCGGGGGTAAGGATTAGCGCAACGGGCAATGGATTGGCCGGGTCGGCCTCTGGCGGGGCAGCGCCGCGGCGGTTCACATCCTCCCCGGCGATCTCAATGCGTGCCGCGCCGCCCCAAAAACCCTCGGCGCGGAGCGCTTCGGCCAGGCGCGGCAGATCGGCCCGCGCGCGGGCCAGCAGCCCGTAGCCATCTGTGGGCGCGGTTTCGGCGAGTTTTATCAATTGCGAAACCGCTTCAATGGCAGACACCAGCGCCCGGTCGTTATCCGGGGTGATTTCAACACGATAGGGGATGGCGGGCGGTTCTTGCGCCGGCAGCGGGTTGGATAAGACCAGGAAGGCGCATAAAAACAACCAAGGCAACCACCTGTGGTTGGTGGCGGCCTTGGCCGGGGAAGGGTAGGAAGGACGAATCATGACCGATGAATTTCACGCTACCCTAACATCCTGGCGGAGGCACCTGCACGCCCATCCTGGCCTGACCCTGCATGAAGGCCCAACCGCGGCCTTTGTCGTGGGAAAGCTCCGCGAGATGGGGGTCACCGAGATTGCCGAAAATGTCGGCGGCCATGGCGTGGTGGCGACAATCCGGCGCGGCGGTGGGAATCGCTCGGTCGGACTGCGCGGCGATATGGATGCGCTACCCATCGAAGAACAGGCGGAAGACCTGCCCTGGAAATCCACCGTGCCCGGTGTGATGCATGCCTGCGGGCATGATGGGCATACCACGGCGCTTTTGGGCGCGGCGCGGCTGCTGCTGGAAGACAAAAGCTGGACCGGGGCGGTGCATCTGGTGTTCCAGCCGGCGGAAGAAGGTGGTGGTGGCGCGCGGGCGATGATTGCCGATGGGCTTTTCACCCGCTTTCCGATGGACCGGATTTTCGGCTGGCATAATTGGCCGGGCCTCGCCGCCGGCACTATCGCCATTCATGACCGTGCGGTGATGGCGGCAGGCGCCCGGATTGAATTGATTTTCGATGGCCATGCCGGCCATGCGGCGCTGCCGCATCTGACGCGCGACCCTTTGCTGGCCGCAGGCCATGCGATTGTTGCTGCGCAATCCATCGTCGCGCGCAATGTGGACCCGCTGATGGGCGGCGTGGTCAGCCTGACCGTGATTGAAGGTGGTGAGGCGCAAAACCAGGTGCCGCGCCGTGTTGCCATAAGGGGCACGATACGCTGGCTGCATGAAGAAGCTGGAGACGCCATCAAGGAAGGCTTGCAGCGCATCACCGATGGCGTGGCGGCAACCTGCGGCGTGAAGGGCACGCTGATCATCAGCCCTGGCCTAGGTGTCACGGCAAATTCGCCGGCGGAACGCGATTTGGCGGCAGCAGCAGCGGCGAGCGTCAGCGCAACGCGCCGCGACATGCTCCCCGCCATGACGGGTGAGGATTTCGCCTGGTTCCTCAAGGAAGTGCCGGGCGCCTTTGTTTGGATTGGCAATGGCCCGGCCGAGGAAGGGCGCGATCTGCATAATGCGCGCTATGATTTCAATGACGCGATTTTGCCGGTGGCGTCGCGTTATTTGACGGAAGCGGCGAAGCGCGCACTGTCCAGTGATCCATGAAAATGGCTCCCTGGCCAAGCCTTATTTGAGCGGCTGATTTACTGCGCCGACCTGCGGCCTCTGCGGATCAGACGCTGGCGGGGGGCTAACCCGCCCGCCCGCGCGATTACCTTGCAAACCCCGGCTGCTTTTCCACAAAGCGATTGGGCTTCAGGAAAATCGAAAGAAACAAAGCACCTTCCGGGGCGCGCGCGACATGCGTATTGCCCGCCGGGCGCCAGACGAATTCGCCAGGGCCACAGCGCCCTTCATCATCTTCCAAATACCCTTCCATGACATAGGTCTGTTCAATATCCGTATGTTCATGCAGCGGCACTTCCGCGCCGGGCGCCATGCGAAACAGGATGGTGGACATGCCCCGCGCCTCATCCCGACACAGCAGCTTCATTTCAATTCCTGGAAAATCGGTAGCCTGCCAAGGCATCTGATCCGGCTTCAGGTAATGCGACGCAAGTTTCGGATCGCCCAATTGGCTTTCAATCCGCTGCTTGGTGGCTTCATCAATCATCGTCTCTCTCCCTATTTTGTCAGGCAAAACGCGCCTTGAGCCATTCACCGCCCTGCCGCGCCGCGCGATCCGCCGCCGCGACATGGCCAAGGGCGCGGAGGAAGCCATGGATGGTGCCGGGGAAGGTTTCTTCTGTCACATCCACGCCAGCGGCGCGCAGCTTATTGGCGAAAAGCCTGTTTTCATCAGCCAAAACGTCAAGTTCTGCGATATGCACCAAAACGGGCGGCAGGCCACGCAGATCAGCACGCATCGGGGAAGCGAAGGGCGTCACGCGATCGGCTTCCTTCGGCGCATAGCAGCGCCAATAGAAATCCATCTTCTCCCGCGTCAGGAAATGCCCGGTCGCGAAAGCATCATAGCTTGGCGTCGCCATGGCGCTATCCATGACACCGTAATTGATCAAAAGGCCGCGCAGCTTCAGCGCGGGATCGGTCTCGCGCAGCAATAGCGCCGTGCCGGCGGCAAGATTGCCGCCCGCTGAATCACCGCCCAACACAATGCGGCTGGTATCCAAGCCCCATTCCGCGCCACGCTTGGCAACCCAACGCGTGACGGCGGCGCATTCTTCGAGTGCTTGCGGGAAAATCGCCTCAGGGCTCAGCGCATAATCCACGCCGATCACGGCGCAACCCGACACAGCCGCATATTCGCGCATCAGCCGGTCATGCGTATCCACACTGCCCCACACCCAGCCCCCGCCATGCAGATAGACCAGAACGGGATGCCCAGTGCCGGCGGTCGGCCGATGGAAGCGGCAGAGGATCCGCCGCCCGCGCAGCGCCAACCAGCGATCCTCACTTTCCGCCATCACCGCGCCTCCCTTGGCGAGCGGCAGGCTGAGCCCATCATTCAATTCCCGCGAATTATCCAGCGGCAATTCCAGCTTCACCGGCGGCTGCGCCGCGGCGCGCGCCTCCATCATTTCAGTGAAGCGCAGCATTTCTTTGTCCCAATTCTCGCGGGCCATGGCGTTTCCTTATCTTCTGCCGGAAAGGGTTTCGGCAGTCGCATACTGGAGACCCTGGCGCGCGATTGGGCAAGCCCAGTTTCAGCCCGCCTGCACTTCCGCGATCAGAATGCGCAGCCTTTGCGCCGCTGCCATGCCCTTGCGCGCCTGGCGCCAGCAGGCTTCCGCGACCCGCTGATGCACACCAAGCGCATCATCGGCCGAGGTGACGCTGACAATCCCCTGCGCCCAGGCAGGATGCGCATCCGCCGGGAAGGGATTACCCACCACAAAGCCGCGTTCCCGGCTGCGTAAAATGAGAGCCTGATTGACGGGCTCGGGTTCCGACAGAAGCCCGATCTGCACGCCAAGCGGCGCCTGTTCCATTTGATTGGCAAGGTTTTCCGCCTCGGTCACCGCGGCCGCGCGGGCCTCGGCACGGCTGCGTTCGGAAAGCGGCAGGCCAGCGCAAATGCCATCCGCCAATAGCCGGCGAATGGCGGCCTCTGACAGCATTGCGATGAAGCTGGGCCGGCGCTGTTCCAGGATCAGCCGGCGCTGGGCCAGCAAGTTCAGGCATTGATCCGCGGCACTCCGCGCCGCCGCCCGGTCTGGCGCCATATTGGCGGCTTCCAGCCAAAGGCTGCGCAATATCTGCGGAAAGCCCTCACTGGTCAGCGCTAAGCTGAAGGCGCCGCCAAGCTGCAATTGGCTATCGGCTTCCTCCTCAATATGGCGCAGGCGCTCAAGGTAGGAGGTGATGCGGGAGAAATAATCCACCCCGATGCCGAGCAGCGCGAGGGGCGAGACTTGCAACATCTCCGCCAGCCGCCGGACCGTATCCAGCTTGATGACCTCGCCCTTTTCATAGCGATAAAGCGCGGCGCGAGAGATACCGAGTCGGGCCGCGATTTCATCCGCCTTCAGCCCCGATTCCAGGCGATAGGTACGAAGCTGTTGGCCGATTTCATCGAACCGCATGGGATGGCGCCTTTGCTCTGGCCCTGGCCGCGCGGGCGCGGTCAGACACTAAGGCCAGTAAAGCGCGAAAAATCCAAAAAAGAAATTACCGCGCGCTTTTTTGGCGCCGTCGGTCAAAAATGAGAAGGCCCCGCGCCGGACGGGGCCTTGCTCCAAGCCGGTGGGCCTCAGGCGTCCGGCGCCACGGGATGCGCGGCGAGCGTCTCTAGCGCCTTGACCAAGCCGGAATGGTCCAAATCCCCGCCCCCCGCCGCGGCGACGGCGGCGAAAAGCTGCTGGGTGGAAGCGGTATTGGGCAAAGCCACGCCCAATTCGCGCCCCGCTTGCAGCGCCAGGTTCAAATCCTTCTGGTGCAGGCGAATGCGGAAACCAGGCGCGAAGGTGCGCTTGATCATGCGTTCCCCATGCAGTTCCAGAATGCGGGAGGTGGCCAGCCCGCCCGTGATGGCTTGGCGCACCTTGGCCGGATCGGCGCCGGCCTTGGATGCAAAGGTCAGCGCCTCCGCCACCGCTTCAATGGTCAGCGCCACAATGATCTGGTTCGCCACCTTGCAGGTCTGCCCCGCGCTGGTGCCGCCCACCAAAGTGATATTCTTGCCCATGGCTTCAAACAGCGGCTTGGCGCGTTCAAAGGCGGCGTCTGAGCCACCCACCATGATGGTCAGGCTGGCCTGCTTGGCGCCGACTTCCCCGCCCGAGACCGGGGCATCGAGGTAATCGCCCCCCTTGGCGGCGATCTTGGCCGCAAATTCCTTGGTGGCGGTCGGGCTGATGGAGGACATGTCAATCACCAGCGTGCCGGGCTTGAGGCCCTCGGCCACGCCACCCGCGCCGAACAGCACGGCTTCCACATCCGGGGTATCAGGCACCATGAGGATGACCACTTCCGCCCCAGCGGCGGCGGTTTTGGCATCGGGGGCCACGGCAAAAGCCGCGCGGTCCTCGGCGGTCAGGCTTTTGCGCTCCACCACCGTGATGGCGTGGCCGGCGTTCTTCAGGTGGCCGGCCATGGGGCGGCCCATGATGCCAAGGCCGATAAAGGCGATTTTCATTGTGTTTCAGTCCTTATAGGGGGCGAACCAGGAAAGCCCGGCGAGGGTTTCGCCGGCGGGGCGGTATTCGCAGCCGATCCAGCCGCGGAAACCAAGCGCGTCAATGGTCTTGAAGACGAAGGGCCAGTTTACCTCACCGGTGCCGGGTTCATGCCGGCCAGGGGTATCGGCCACCTGCATATGGGCAATCAGCGGCAAGTGCTTTTCGACCCGCTTGACCACATCACCTTCCGTGATTTGGCAATGATAGAGGTCGAATTGCATGCCCAGTTTCTCGGGGCCGATGGCGGCAATGATGGCCGCCGCCTGATCGGTGGTGTTCAGGAAAAACCCAGGGATATCGCGGTGATTGATGGGTTCGATGATGGGCTTCACACCCACCTTGGCGCATTCTTCCGCCGCATAGGCCAGGTTCGCGCCGTAGACGGCGGTGAGTGTGTCATGCGCGACCCCTTCGGGCTTGAGGCCGGCCATGATGTGCAGCCGCGGGCAGGCCAGGGTTGCAGCGTATTCCAGGGCAATTTTGATGCTGTCCCGAAAGGCGGCCTGCTTGCCGGGGATGGCGGCCATGCCGCGTTCCCCCTTGGCGAAATCCCCCGCCGGCGCATTGAACAGCACCTGTTGCAGGCCATTATCCTGGAGCCGCGCGGCGATTTCCGCCGCCGGGTGTTCATAGGGGAATAGGAATTCCACCCCCTTGAAGCCCGCCTTTGCCGCGAGCGCGAAGCGGTCCAGGAAAGGGACTTCATTGAACATCATGGAAAGATTGGCGGCGAAGCGCGGCATGGGCTGTGTTCTCTTGGACGGAAGGGGCAGAAGCTAAAGCAGTTTCGCGCCTTGGGAAATCTCCCCCCTGGTCCGATCGCTGCTGCCACTTACCGACAGCAGCGTGAATCGGCCCTGCAAAGAAGCTGTCTCGCGCTGCGGGAGCTTGCTGCTGAGGCAGCAATACCCCCGCTGGCAACGCATCGCGAGACAAAACCCCTTCCCGGCGGAGGCCGGCGCCCCTATAGGCGACCTCAGGGCTTTAACAAAAACAGGAGAACGGGATGCGAAAGCTGTTATGGGCGAGTGCTCTGGCCTGGGGGCTTGCACTTGGCGGAGCAAGTGTGGATGCGCGAACGGTGCGTTGGGCGGCCTCGGGCGATCCCAATACGCTTGACCCGCATAGCCAGAACCTTGGTACGGTCACCATGGTGCTTTATCAGATTTATGACACGCTGATCAGCCGCACCCAGGAACTGGGCCTGGCACCTGGCCTAGCCACGCGCTGGGAACAGCAGGAACCTAATCGCTGGCGTTTTTGGCTGCGCGATGGGGTGAAATTCCATGAGGGCGAGGCCTTCACCGCCGATGACGTGGTCTTCAGCGTAACGCGCGCCTTGGCGCCGACCTCCAATTACGGGATTTTCGTGGATACGGTGGAACGCGCGGTGCAGGTGGAACCGATGGTGGTGGATATCATCACCAAGCGTCCGGACCCGATCCTGCCCAATAAGATCGCTTCCGTCTTCATGATGTCACGGTCCTGGTCCGAAAAGAACAATGCCGCGCGGCCGCAAAACACGCGCCAGCGCGAAGAAATGCACACGGTCCGCAATACCAATGGCACGGGTGCCTTCCGTCTGACGGCGCGGGAATCCGATGTGCGCACGGTCATGGTGCGCAACAATGATTGGTGGGGCTGGCGGGAAGACAGCAGCCGGGACGCGAATGTGACGGAAATCATCTTCCGCCCGATCGCGTCCGATGCGACGCGCATCGCCGCTCTTCTGTCGGGTGAGGTTGATTTCGTGCTCGATCCGCCCTTGCAGGATTTGAACCGCCTGCGTCAGGCGCAAAATATTCGCGTGCTGGAAGGCCCGGAAGTGCGCACCATCTTCCTGGCGATGGATGTGTTCCGCGATGAATTGCTCTATTCGGACGTGAAGGGCCGCAATCCGATGAAGGATTTGCGCGTACGTCAGGCGCTTTATCACGCAATTGATATTCAGGCGATCAACCGCACCACCATGCGGGGCCAATCCGTGGTGACGGGCACCTTCTTTCCGCCCCAGGTGAATGGCTATTTGAAGGAAGAAGATGTGCGCCTGGCTTATGATCCGGCGCGCGCGCGGGCGCTTCTGACAGAAGCCGGCTACCCGAATGGCTTTGAAATCACGCTGGATTGCCCGAATAATCGCTACATCAATGATGAGCAGATTTGCCAGGCGATTGTCGCGATGTGGGCGCGGATTGGTGTGCGGGCAAAGTTGAACGCCATGCCCTTGGCGCCCTTCTTCGCCAAGATCCAGAAAGAGGATACGTCCATCTATCTGCTGGGCTGGGGCGTGCCGACGCTGGATGCGCTGTATTCCTTCCAGTCGCTGGTCGCGACCCGCAATGGCGAACAGGGCGATGGCATCTGGAATTACGGGCGCTATTCCAACCCGCGCATGGATGCGCTGATTGAGCGGATGAAGACCCAATCTGGGGAGCCGCGCAATGAGGCGATCCGGGAGGCGCTGCGCATCTACCGTGAAGATGTGCCGCATATCCCGCTTCACCATCAGATGATCCCCTGGGCCATGCGGTCCAACCTGACCATTCCGCATATGGCCAATAACCAGCCCTTTTTCCGCTGGGCGAAGATGAACTGATCCCCTGGCGCGGCGGGCCTCCCGCCCGCCGCGCCGCTTTGGAGTCTTCCCTTGTTTGCTTTCATTCTCTCGCGGGTTCTGCAATCCCTGCCGGTCTTGTTCACGGTTGCGCTGATCTCCTTCGCCATGTTCGCCTATGTGGGTGATCCGGTGGCGATTATGCTTGGGCAGGATTTCACGGAAGCGCAGCGTCAGGCGCTGGTGAAGGATTTGGGGCTGGATCAGCCCTTCTGGGTGCAATTCGCCACCTTCCTGGGCAATGCGGTGCAGGGTGAGTTTGGGCTTTCCTATCGCCTGTCGCGCCCGGTTGCCGACCTTATTGCGGAACGTGCGCCGGCGACGCTGGAATTGGCATTGACTGCCGCGACCCTTGCGCTGCTGATTGGCGTGCCGATGGGCGTTTATACTGGGCTTTATCGCAATTCCTGGCTGTCGCGGTTTTTCCTGACCTTCAGCTTGGTGGGCGTTTCCCTGCCCACCTTTCTGATCGGCATTTTGCTGATCCTGGTCTTTGCGGTCTGGCTTGGCGTGCTGCCGTCCTTCGGGCGGGGCGACACGGTGAAGCTTGGCTGGTGGTCCACGGGTTTTCTGACCTGGACAGGCATAAAGGCGCTTATCCTGCCATCCATCACGTTGGGACTTTTTCAGCTCACGCTCATTATGCGGCTGGTGCGGGCCGAGATGCTCGAAGTGCTGCGCGCCGATTACATCAAATTTGCCCGCGCGCGCGGCCTGCCGAACCGCGCCGTGCATTTCGGCCATGCGCTGAAGAATACGCTGGTGCCGGTGATCACCATTGTCGGGCTGCAATTGGGCGCCATCATCGCCTTCGCGATTGTCACCGAGACGGTCTTTCAATGGCCAGGCATGGGTTTGCTGTTCATTCAATCCGTCAATCAGGCGGATATCCCGGTCATGGCGGCCTATCTGCTGCTGATCTCGGCGCTTTTTGTCACCATCAATCTGATTGTTGACCTGCTTTATTACGCGGTTGATCCCAGGCTCCGCATTGGCCGCGGGCAGGGGGCGCATTGATCATGGGTGCAACGCTGCGACGCTTTTTTGACAGTGATCTATGGTGGTCCTTCACCCGGTCCCCCATCACCATGCTTTCTGCCGTGGTGGCGCTTATCTGCATTCTGGGGGCGCTTTTTGCACCCTGGCTTGCGCCGCATAACCCGTTTGACCTGGCCTCCCTTAATCTGCTCGATGCCTTCAAGCCGCCATCCTGGACGGAAGAAGGCGAGCGCGCCTATCTGCTTGGCACCGATGATCAGGGCCGCGATGTGCTTTCCGCCATCATGTATGGCGCGCGGGTTTCGCTGCTGGTGGGGCTTTCCGCGACCTTGTTCGCGACAACGCTTGGGGTGACGCTTGGGCTATTGGCCGGCTATCTCGGCGGGAAACTTGATGCGTTGCTGATGCGCATTTGTGATGTGCAGCTGACCTTTCCGTCCATCCTGGTCGCGCTGCTGATTGATGGCGTGGTGCGCGCTGCTCTGCCGCGCGAAGTGCATGACCAGATCGCACTGTTTGTCGTGATTTTTGCGATTGGCATCAGCGAATGGCCGAAATTTGCCCGCACCGTACGTGGCTCGACCATGGTGGAGCGCAACAAGGAATATGTGCAGGCAGCGCGGGTGATTGGCGTGGCACCGCCGCGTATCATGCTTTCCCACGTGTTGCCCAATGTGATGGGGCCGGTCTTGGTGATTGCCACGCTCAATCTGGGGCTGGCCATATTGTCGGAAGCCACACTTTCCTTCCTCGGCGTTGGTGTGCCAGCGACGCAACCCTCGCTTGGTACCCTGATTCGTATTGGCAATGACTTCCTGTTCAGCGGCGAATGGTGGATTACGATCTTCCCCGGCATTACGCTGATTGCCATGGTGCTTTCCGTCAACCTTCTGGGCGATTGGCTGCGTGACGCCCTCAATCCAAAGCTCCGCTAATGTCTGGCCAGAACCCATTGCTTGAAGTGCGCCATCTGCGCGTGGAATTCCCGACACGTCGCGGGACGCTTGTGGCGCTTGATGATGTGTCCTTCACGATTTCCGCCGGTGAGGTGCTGGGCGTAGTCGGTGAATCTGGCGCCGGCAAATCCATGACCGGGGCTGCGATCATTGGGCTTTTGGAACCGCCCGGACGCATTGCTGCCGGCGAAATCCGGCTTGATGGCAAGCGCATTGATAATCTGCGCTATG
>JBIIGZ010000078.1:0-15551 GCA_044236185.1 Roseomonas sp.
GCCAGGGTGGGCAGCGGGTAGCGACGGCATAAAGTCCGTTTCGGACATATATTAGGGGCGCAGTAGGTTGAAAGAAAAGCATGAGGTGGCGGCAGTTCCTATTTAGGTCATAAATTCTGTCCTTATCGCGCAAAAAAGACTCGCTTTGGTGATTGGCTTTGGTTATGGGGCGGTTCTGGGTTCAACCACGACCAAGGACTCCCCCCATGGCCGAGAAAATGCTGCAATTCGTCCGCCTGGCGCAGCACCAGCCGGATAAGCGGGAAGCAACCGATCGCCGCGCGGATTGGCATGAGGTCTATCGCCCCTTCGTTGCGGAAGCCGCGACTGAGCAAGCATCCCGGTGTTCGCAATGCGGGGTGCCCTTCTGCCAGGTGCATTGCCCGCTCAATAACAATATCCCCGATTGGCTGAAGCTGACCGCCGAGGGCCGGCTTGAGGAAGCCTATGAGGTTGCCTCGGCCACCAATAACTTCCCGGAGATTTGCGGCCGCGTCTGCCCGCAGGATCGGCTATGCGAAGGCAATTGCGTGATCGAAAAGGGTTTTGAGGCGGTCACCATCGGCGCTGTCGAAAAATACATCACCGATACGGCCTGGGACAATGGCTGGGTGAAGCCGCCCAAGCCGGTACGTGAGCGCGCGGAGAGCATCGGCATCATCGGCGCCGGCCCGGCCGGCATGGCGGCTGCGGAACGGCTGCGCGTGCTCGGCTTTCAGGTGGTAATTTATGACCGGCATGACCGCGCCGGCGGGCTGATGATTTATGGCATCCCGAATTTTAAGCTGGAAAAGGATGTGGTGGTGCGCCGCTGGCAGCAATATGCCGAAGGCGGCATTGAATTCCGGCTGAATTGCGCGGTGGGGCGCGATATCTCGCTGGCGGAGCTGCGCCGCAAACATGCTGCGGTGCTGATTGCGACCGGCGTTTATAAGGCGCGCGATATCGCGGTGCCCGGTGCTGATCTGCCCGGCGTGGTGGCGGCGTTGGATTATCTGATTGCTTCCAACCGCAAGGGCCTGGGTGATGCGGTGCCGGCGTTCGACTCTGGCGCGCTGAGCGCCGAAGGCCGGCATGTGGTGGTGATTGGCGGCGGCGATACCGCGATGGATTGCGTGCGTACCGCCACGCGCCAGGGTGCCGCTTCCGTCACCTGCCTTTATCGGCGCGACAAGGCGAATATGCCGGGGTCCATGCGTGAGGTGTACAACGCCGAAGAAGAAGGTGTGCGCTTTGAATGGCTGGCCGCGCCGGACGCCTTTGAAGGCAAGGCGAAGGTTGAAGCCGTGCGCGCGGTACGCATGCATTTGGGCCTGCCGGACGCGACAGGCCGCCAGCAGGTGGAACCCATCGCCGGTAGTGATTTCACGCTGAAGGCCGATCTGGTGATCAAGGCGCTTGGCTTTGATCCGGAAGATTTGCCGGTGATGTTCGATGAAGCGGCGCTTTCAGTCACGCGCTGGGGCACGTTGAAAGTAGATCATCGCAGCATGATGACATCGCTGCCCGGCGTATTCGCTGCCGGCGATATCGTGCGCGGTGCATCGCTGGTGGTGTGGGGCATTCGCGATGGCCGCGATGTGGCGGAACAGATCGCGGCTTTTGTTGAAGGCGGCAAGTCAAGCATGGCAGTGGCGGCGGAGTAATGACGATGAACAATATGGCACAAGACATTGCCCTGATGCGCGCAGAAGCTGCGCGCCTTGCTACCGAAGCGCATCTTGACCTGACTGAACATGATGCCTGCGGTGTTGGCCTGGTGGCCGCGCTTGATGGCAAGCCGCGGCGCGCGGTGGTGCAGGCCGGTATTGATGCCCTGCGCGCGGTTTGGCATCGCGGTGCCGTGGATGCCGATGGCAAGACCGGTGATGGTGCGGGCATTCATGTTGAAATCCCGCAGGATTTCTTCGCCGCCGTGGTGGAACGCGGCGGTGACCGGCTGCGCCCGGGGCGCATTGCGGTCGGCCAAGTGTTTTTGCCGAAATCCGACCTCGGCGCACAGGAACGCTGCCGACAGATTGTGGAGACCGAAATCCTGAACGCCGGCTATGCCATTTATGGCTGGCGGCAAGTACCGATCAATGTCGCCTGCATCGGCGAAAAGGCCAATGCCACGCGACCTGAGATCGAACAAATCCTGATCCATGATCCGGAACAGCGCGATATCGCCACCATTGAACGCGACATGTATGTCATCCGCCGGCGTATCGAAAAGCAGGCCATCGCGGCGCAGATTGCTGAGCTTTACCTATGCTCGCTCTCAGCCCGGTCCATCATCTACAAGGGTATGTTCCTGGCGGAAGCGCTGACAGAATTCTACCCCGATCTGCTGGATGAGCGTTTCGTCAGCCGATTCGCTATTTACCATCAGCGTTATTCGACCAATACCTTCCCGACCTGGCGTTTGGCGCAGCCTTTCCGGACGCTAGCGCATAATGGCGAAATCAATACGCTGCATGGCAATGTGAATTGGATGAAGTCGCACGAAACGCGGCTATCGCATCCTTTGCTCGACCCCTTCATGGACGATATCAAGCCCGTGGTGCAGGCCGGTGGTTCTGATACCGCCACACTTGATAACGTGTTTGAATTGCTGGTGCGCGCCGGGCGTGATGCGCCCATGGCGAAGGCGCTGCTGATCCCGGAAAGCCTTGGCAATAACGCAACGATTCCGCCGGCGCATCGCGACCTGTTCCTCTATTGCAATGCCGTCATGGAACCCTGGGATGGCCCGGCGGCGATTTGCGCGACCGATGGGCGCTGGGTGGTGGCGGGGCTGGACCGCAATGGGCTGCGGCCTTTGCGGTACAGCATTACCTCCGATGGGATGCTGATTGTGGGTTCTGAGACCGGCATGGTGAAGCTGGCCGAAGATCAGATCATCCAGAAGGGCCGCGTTGGTCCTGGCCAATGCATTGGCGTTGATTTGGATGAAGGCCGCTTCTTCGAAGACAAGGCGCTTAAGGATCTGATCTCGGCCCGCAAGCCCTTCGGGCGATGGACTGAACGCACCACGCGCATTGATGAAATCGTCAAGGCCGAAGCCGATGAACGCGCCAACCTGACCGGTGAGGATCTGCGCCGCCGTCAGCTTTCTGTCGGCTATACCTTGGAAGAATTGGAATCCATCCTGCACCCGATGGTAGAAGACGCCAATGAGGCGGTGGGGTCCATGGGTGATGACACGCCCATCGCGGTGCTGTCTGAACAATATCGCGGCTTGCATCACTATTTCCGCCAAGCCTTCAGCCAGGTGACCAATCCGCCGATTGACAGCCTGCGCGAAACCCGCGTGATGACGCTGAAGACGCGGCTCGGCAATCTCGGAAATATCCTGGATGAAGACCCAACCCAATGTGACATGCTGATGCTGGATAGCCCTGTGCTATCCAATGCCGAGTTTGACGCCATGCGCGCCTATATGGGCACCACGGCCTGCGTGGTGGATTGCACATTCCCGGTGGCGGAAGGTGAGGCAGGGTTGCGCCGCCATATTGAACGCATCCGGCGCGAGGCTGAGGAAGGTGTGCGTTCCGGCTGCGCCCATGTGATCCTGACGGATGAGGCGCAATGCGCCGAACGCGCCGTGATCCCGATGATCTTGTCTGTCGGCGCGGTGCAGACGCATCTGGTGAAGAATGGCCTGCGTACTTTTACCTCGCTCAATGTCCGTGTCGCGGAATGTCTGGATGTGCATTATGTCGCGGTGCTGATTGGTGCGGGTGCGACCACGGTGAATGCCTATCTGGCGCAGGAAAGTATCGCGGATCGGCACAGGCGCGGCTTGTTCGGCGCCATGTCTTTGCGTGAAGCGGTGGGGCGCTACAAGAAGGCCGT
Organism: Roseomonas sp.; assembly: GCA_044236185.1. Classification (GTDB taxonomy): domain Bacteria; phylum Pseudomonadota; class Alphaproteobacteria; order Acetobacterales; family Acetobacteraceae; genus Neoroseomonas. The sequence goes on from JBIIGZ010000078.1 coordinate 3,838, forward strand.
GGATAAGGGCCTGCTCAAGGTTATGTCCAAAATGGGGATTGGCGTTTTGTCGTCCTATCGCGGCGGCATGAATTTCGAAGCGATTGGGCTTTCCCGTGCGCTGGTCGCAGAGTTTTTCCCCGGCACGCCTTCACGCATTTCCGGCATTGGGCTTTCCGGCATCGCGCGGCGTGTGCTTGCATTGCACAGCAAAGCCTGGGCGGAAGGTGCGGTGACGCTGCCGATTGGCGGGCTGTACAAGCTGCGCCGCCGTGGGGAAGCGCATGCTTTTGACGGCACGCTGATCCACACGCTGCAAAGCGCGGTGGAGAGCGAAAGCTACCAGACCTTCAAACGCTATTCCGATGCGGTGCGGCGCCTGCCGCCCGTGGCTTTGCGCGATCTGCTCGATTTCCGCACCGAAGGCCGCGCGCCGATTGCGTTGGAAGAAGTGGAAAGCATCACGGAAATCAGGAAGCGCCTGGTGGCCCCCGGCATTTCGCTTGGCGCGCTCAGCCCCGAAGCGCATGAAACACTTTCCATCGCCATGAACCGCATTGGTGCGCGGAGCGATTCCGGCGAAGGGGGTGAAGACCCGGCACGTGCCAAGCCGCGCGCCAATGGCGATAACGCCAATTCCGCGATCAAGCAGATTGCCTCTGGCCGCTTTGGCGTAACGGCGGAATATCTCAACAATTGCCGAGAGATCGAAATCAAGGTCGCGCAAGGGGCAAAGCCTGGTGAGGGCGGGCAATTGCCTGGCTTCAAGGTGACGGGGCTGATTGCGAAGCTGCGCCATTCAACGCCGGGCGTCATGCTGATCAGCCCGCCCCCGCATCACGACATCTATTCAATCGAAGATCTGGCGCAGTTGATCTACGATCTGAAGCAGATCAACCCGGATGCGACGGTGTGTGTAAAGCTGGTCAGCCGTTCGGGCATCGGCACTATCGCGGCCGGTGTGGCGAAGGCCAAGGCGGATGCGATTCTGGTCTCCGGCCATTCGGGCGGCACCGGCGCTTCACCGCAATCTTCCATCAAATATGCCGGTCTGCCCTGGGAAATGGGCTTGTCCGAAACGCATCAGGTTTTGCTGCTCAATCGCCTGCGGCACCGCGTGAAGCTCCGCACCGATGGTGGCATCAAGACCGGGCGCGATGTGGTGATTGCTGCCATGCTGGGCGCCGAGGAATTCGGCATCGGCACGGCATCCTTGGTCGCCATGGGCTGCATCATGGTGCGGCAATGCCATTCCAATACCTGCCCGGTTGGCGTCTGCACCCAGGATGAGGCGCTGCGCGCCAAATTCGCCGGCAGCCCGGAGAAGGTGATCAATCTTTTCTCCTTCGTGGCCGAAGAGGTGCGGGAAATTCTGGCAAGCCTCGGCATGCGGAAACTCACTGACGTGATCGGCCGCACCGATTTGCTGCAACAGGTCAGCCGCGGGTCTGAGGATTTGGACGATCTCGACCTCAATCCGTTGTTGGTGCAGGCAGATGCCGGTCCGCATGCATCCTACTGCACCTTGGAAGGCCGTAATGAGGTGCCGGAGACTTTGGATGCGGAGATGATCCGCGATGCGGATGCGCTGTTCCGCCATGGCGAAAAGATGCAGTTGCAATACAATATCCGCAACACGCATCGTGCCATTGGCACCAAGGTATCATCGCGCATCGTGCGCCAATTCGGCATGACAGGGCTGCAGGCCGGGCATTTGACCGTGCGGCTGCGTGGCAGTGCCGGCCAATCACTCGGCGCCTTTGGTGTGCGCGGCTTGAAGCTGGAAGTTTTTGGCGACGCCAATGATTATGTCGGTAAGGGGCTATCGGGTGCTTCCATAGTGGTGCGCCCCGCGCCTTCATCCAGCCTGATCTCTCAGGAGAATACCATCATCGGCAATACGGTACTGTATGGCGCAACGGCTGGGGAGCTTTTCGCCGCCGGTCAGGCCGGTGAGCGCTTTGCCGTGCGAAATTCCGGCGCCATTGCCGTGGTGGAAGGCTGCGGCGCCAATGGGTGCGAATACATGACAGGCGGCACGGTGGTGATCCTGGGCGCGGTTGGCGATAATTTCGGCGCGGGTTTCACTGGTGGCCATGCCTTTATCTATGATGCGGATGGCACGTTTGAAAAGCGCATCAATCCGGAAACCTTGCTCTGGTCGCGGCTTGCGCATCCGCATTGGGAAGAAGCTTTGCGTGATCTGATCGGCAGGCATGTCACCGAAACCGGTAGCCGTTTTGCGGCGCGCCTACTCAATGAATGGGCCACGGAACGCGGGCGCTTTTGGCATGTGGTGCCGAAGGAATATGCGAAATATCTGCCGGTGCCGATAAGCGAAGCGCAGGCCATCGCGGCGGAGTAAGGACGTTTAAAAGCCGCCAGATCGCTGAAAGGAATTGGGAATGACTATCGAACAGATGGCGCATTATCAAAGCAAGCTGGCGTTTGAGATGGATTCCTGGGATCTCCATGTTGCGATCAGCAAGGGCGAAGCTGTGATGGTCGTGGATGGCCGTTCCGAAGCGGCCTTTGCTAAGGAACATATCCCCGGTGCCATAAACCTGCCGCATCGGGGCATTTCCACACTCAGCACCGAAGCCCTGGATAAGTCGAAGACCTATATCTGTTATTGCGATGGCATTGGATGCAACGCGTCAACCAAGACCGCGCTCAAATTGCTGACCCTTGGCTTCAAGGTGCGTGAATTGATCGGCGGCTTGGATTGGTGGAAGCGCGATGGCTATCAGACCGCGGGGCTTGAAGGCCAGGCCGGTACGCCGGTTGGTTGTGGTTGCTGAAAACTATTTCCCGAGGCACGCAGCCGGTTGGTATGCCGGAGCCATACTGTATGCCATCGGGTGGAACGATAATTTTTTTGACCTGGCCCAAAGCGCCTTGCCGAGACGTTAGGAAATATGCGACGACTTTACCACTTCGTTAGGGACCGAGACAGTTTTCTGCGATGGAAGGCCAAGCCTGCGGGATTGAGGGTATGGGGGCACATGAAATTTGATTTCCGCGCCGATGGGCGGCCAATCCCTATCCTCGAAGTGGGTGATCCTGTGCGCCTGACACGTGCCGAAACTGGTCCGGCCCCCACCGCGCAGGCCGGCGAATGGGGCAGGATCCGTCGTATCTCGGCAAAGGGTGCCCTGGAGATAGAATTGGCGGGCTATTCGCGCCCCCGCGGTGTGGCTCTGGCGCTGGTGAGCGATTTTCCCGCCACCAATGTCATTCCTTGCGACCATCGTGGTGTGGCGCTGGAATTGCCCAAATTTGCGAATTGGCGAAAAGGTGATGCCAGCGGCTTCGGGTCCCGCAAGCATCGGGGCTGAAACGGCCCCGCCTTACCAGATTACGCCGCCATCAGTGGCTTGCGGGACGCGCAGAATTCCTCCACCGCCGCGATGTAGCGCAGCAGTTCAGCCTCACCCACTGGCAGGCTGAGCGCCACCATGCCGCGTCGGGCGATGTAAATCCCGGCCTTCATCATATCCAGGAAGAATAATTCCCGCAGCCCTTCTTCCTGGGCGCTGGCGGTATAGGGGCGCAGGATGGGCCCCGTGCGGAAATGCGGCTGCAGCATGCTGCCAATGCCGGTAAATTGCATGGCCACGCCATGCTTAGTGCAAATCGCATTCAGCGCATCGCGCAGCCCATCGCCGCGATTGCGCAGCGCTTCCGCCGCACTGTCATCAAAAATCTCGCCCATCGCCAGCATTCCCGCGGACATGGACAGCACGTTGTTGTTGAAGGTGCCGGCATGCGTCAGCGCATTGGGCTTATGGGAGTCAAACACCGACATCACATCCGCGCGCCCACCAAAGGCACCGAAGGACATGCCGCCCGCGATATATTTGCCGAGGGAAACAAGATCCGGCGTGATGCCATGCAGCTTCTGCAGGCCGCCCGCGGTGTGACGGCTGGTCATCACCTCATCGAAAATCAGCATCGCACCTACTTCGCGGGTTGCGTCGCGGAGCCCCGCCAGAAAGTCACGCGTGGCAGGAATGCAGCCGCCGCTGCCCATCATGGGTTCCAGCAGCACGGCAGCAAGATCGGCGGCGTGTTCGCGGATGAGCGCCAAAGTGCCGAGCAGGTCGTTGTATTCGGCGAGTGTCACGGAAAACGGCGCATTTACCACACTGCCACCGGTGACGAAGCTCATCACCCCGCCATGATAGCCGCCACGGAAGGCGATGATCTTGCTGCGTCCCGTATGTGCGCGCGCAGCCGCGAGCGCCATCAGATTGGCCTCGGTCCCGCTATTGGTGAAGCGCACCAATTCCAGGGCAGGGAAACGCGCGCAAAGAATGGCGGCAAGCTTCGCCTCATTCTCTCCGACTGACGCTAGGCTGATGCCGTTTTCAATCACCTTGTGCAGCATGGCCTGAATGCGCGGATCGGAATGCCCGAACAGCCCCGCGGTATATTCACCGCAAAGGTCGAGGTATTGGTTGCTGTCAATATCTTCCAGATAGCAGCCCTGGCCGCTTTTCATGGCAGTCGGGAAGGGCGTGTAGAATAACGTGGTGCGCGTATTGCCGCCCGGCATCACGGCGCGGGCTTTCTCATGCGCGGTGGCGCTATTGGGGCGGGCGCGGGAATAATTCTCCCGCGCTTCGGCCAAGGCCGCTTCCAGATCCGAATTGCGCGGCGCGGCGGATGCATCAAGTGGCGGTGTCATGCGCGTTCCTCTTTGTTTTTCTGAGGCGGGGATGGACCCCCTGGGGACCATGACGCCCATCCGCCTTGAAGCCTCACTTCATCATGTTTTCTGGCGTCATGCACCCCTCAATTATGGCCCTCGCTTTGCGCCGCCGGTTATGGGTGGCATAAGCGCCTGGTGCGGATTCTCTATCACCTCCCCCTTTCCCCCTATTCCCGCAAGGTGCGGCTCGCTCTCGCGGAAAAGCGCATTCCCTTTGATTTGCGCGTCGAAAGGGTTTGGGAAAGGCGTGCGGAGTTTCTGGCCATCAACCCCGCCTGCACCGTGCCGGTGCTGCAGGAAGAAAATGGCTTTTGCATCATCGATTCCTACGCCATTTGCGAATATCTGGACGAAGCCTATCCGGATATGCCGCTGCTGGGGCGCTCACTCGGCGAAAGGGCGGAAATCCGGCGGCTGGTGGCGTGGTTTGATGGCAAGTTCCACGCGGAAGTCGGGCGGAACCTGCTGTTTGAAAAGCAGATGAAGCAGTTGATGGGCCGCGGCAATCCGGATGCCGGGGCCATTCGCGCGGGCTATGCCAATTTGCGCCCGCATCTGGATTACCTGGGCTGGCTTGCGGAAACGCGGCCCTGGCTTGGCGGGAATGCGCTGTCGCTGGCGGATTTGGCGGCGGCAGCACATCTTTCGACGCTGGATTACCTGGGTGATGTGGATTGGGCGCTGAATGACGCGGCCAAGGATTGGTATGCGCGGGTGAAATCCCGTCCATCCTTCCGGCCCCTGTTGCAGGACCGGATCAGCGGCCTGATCCCGCCCGAGCATTACGCTGATTTGGATTTTTGACTCTTTTTGCTTGAATATAAGATAACTCTAATTTATCTGACCCTCATCTAATTCAGGAGCCCGCCATGCCTGCCCAATCCATTTCCGCCCGCGAAGCAGCTGGCCTGATTGCCTCGGGCGAGGCCGTGCTGGTGGATATTCGCGAAGCCGATGAACGGGCGCGGAGCCATGTGCCTGGGTCTGCCCATGCGCCGGTGTCTCGGCTGGGGAGTGCCGCGCTTGGGATCGCGCCGGGGTCCACCGTGATTTTCCATTGCCAATCGGGCAGTCGTACGGCGCAGAATGCGGGCGCTCTTGCCGCCGCCGCGCCGGGCTGCCGGGTGCTGCTGGTGGAAGGCGGGATTGGCGCGCTGAGCGCCGCGGGTGTGAAGCTCGCGGAAGATAAGCGCGCACCCTTGCCCATCATGCGGCAGGTGCAGATCACGGCGGGTAGTCTGGTGCTGCTGGGCGCCGTGCTGGGTGCGCTGGTGGACCCGCGCTTTCATGCGCTTTCCGCCTTTGTTGGCGCGGGCCTGGTTTTCGCCGGCATCATGGGGCTTTGCCCCATGGCGAATTTCCTGGCGCTGATGCCGTGGAATCGGCGCGCGGCATAATCTGGCCGCGCGCGGCTGCTCTCAATCCACCTTGGCGCCGGATGCGCGGATCAGCGGCGCAAAGGCGGCTTCATTATCGGCACGGAATTTCACGAATTCCTCGGGCGTTGTGTACCAGGTGGTCGCGCCATTATCGTAGAAGCGCTTCTTGATATCTTCACTTTCCAGCGATTGCTTAGTGAGTTCATTGATGCGCCGGATGAGCGCGGGGGAAATCCCCGCCGGTGCGCAAACGCCACCCCAGGAGGAAACTTCAAAGCCCGGTAGGAATTCGGCCATGGTCGGAATTTCCGGCGCTTGAGGGCTGCGCTGCGCGCCAGTCACTGCCAGCGCGCGCACCTTGCCGTCACGCGCCAGCGCCAAGGCCTGCGGAATATTATCAAAAATCATGTGAACGCGCCCGCCGGCCAGATCAATATGCGCCGGCGCCGCGCCGCGATAGGGCACATGCAGCATATCCACGCCGGCCATGAATTTGAACATCTCGCCAGAAAGATGAACCGTGGTGCCGGACCCGGATGACGCGAAGGCGTATTTGCCCGGATTTGCCTTCAGCAGCGCGATCAGTTCAGGGACGGTCCGCGCCGGAACATCATTGTTCACCACAAGCATATTCGGCAATTGCCACAGGCCAGAGATCAGCGCGATGTCACGCGCGGGATTGTAATTCAGCCTGCTGTAAAGCGTTGGCGAAATGGCAAGCGGCGCGACCGAAGCAAGCCCAATGGTATTGCCATCAGGGGTGGACCGCGCAATCGCTTCCGTCCCGACATTGCCGCCGGACCCGGAACGGTTTTCGACAACGAATTGCTGGCCGGTGATCTCGCTCATTTTTATGCACCAGATGCGGGACAGGATATCCGTACCTCCACCCGGCGGGAAAAGCCCGATGAAACGGATGGGGCCGCTTGGCCAATTGCCCTGCGCGCTGACAATGGCAGGTGCTGCGAGTAGCCCGGCGCCAAGGCCCAAGGTCGTGCGGCGTGTGATGGTGTTTTTCATGGTGATCCTCCCGTCACTCCCACGCCTTGTGGCGCGGCTTGTTCTGACATGTGGAAGCCTAGCGCCTGATTCGGGCGGGTGAAAACACCAAAGCCCCGCAACGGCGGCACAAAAAAGAATGGCCCGAAAACCGTAAGGTTTCCGGGCCAAGTCAACAGGGAGGCTTCACGTCTGGGAGACGAGGGATCAACTGACCCCTTCCGAAAATTTCGGATAACCAGTGTATAGCTGCTCTCGCTCTGGTTGTGGTTCCCGTTCTCGACTACACGGCCATGCAAAAAACGCATGGCTGGACCTTCTGGCGTAACATTCGGTCACAACGCGCCGGTGAGTTCCGCGACCAGGAAGTCCCGAAACACGGCTACACGCTTGGAATGCCTCATTTCTTCGGGGTAGACGAAATAGGCCTCAATCTTCGGTCCCTTCACCCCCGGAAGCACCTGGACAAAATCATCCAGCTCCGCCCCGATGTAATCGGGCAGCGCCGCGAGGCCCAGGCCGCTGCGGACCGCCTGCACCATGCCGGGCATGGAATTGAGCTCTATCGCCGCGCGCCGCGCCGTGCCGGGGCGCCGGCCCACCTCAGCCAGCCAATTGATGTTTTCGATCGGCGGCTGGTAGTCGCCATAAATAATCAGCCGATGCGCATCCAAATCCTCGGGCCGTTGGGGGATGCCGATGGTCTTCAGATAGGAAGCCGCACCACAAATCCGCCAACCGAAGCTTGCGATATGGCGCTGGATTAACTCCGGCTGTCGCGGCGCATGCATGCGGATCGCGACATCGGCTTCGCGCATCGCGATATCCAAATCCGAATCATCCAATAGCAGCGTCACGCTGATTTCGGGATGGATATCCAGCAGCTTCTTCAAGCGCGGCGCCAGCCAGGTGCTGCCAAAGCCAATGGTGGAAGTGACCTTGAGCCGCCCTGCCGGGCGTTCCCGGCTTTCGGTCAGCATGGTCTCAGTCATCGCGAGTTTCGCGAAAACCTCGCGCACCGTACGGTTCAGGGTTTCGCCCTGTTCGGTCAGGATCAGGCCGCGTGCATGGCGATGAAACAGCGGCACATTGAGCGCTTCTTCCAAGGCTTGGATTTGCCGCGATACGGCGGATTGGCTGAGGTTCAGTGTCTCACCCGCATGGGTGAAAGACCCAGCCTCCGCCACCGCGTGAAAGATGCGGAGCTTGTCCCAATCGGTCGGCATCAGGCTGCCGCCGCATGGTCCGCTTCAAGCGCAGCGAGGTATTTTTCCGCTTCAAGTGCGGCCATGCAGCCGGTACCGGCGGCGGTCACCGCTTGCCGATAGATCTTGTCCTGCACATCGCCCGCAGCGAAGACGCCTGGGATGGAAGTGCGCGTGCTGCCGGGCGTGGTTTCGATATAGCCTTCTGCATCCATCGCGATCTGGCCCTGGAAAAGTGCTGTCGCCGGTGAATGACCGATGGCGACAAAAACGCCATCCACCTTCAATTCGCGCGCCTCACCGCTGATGCGATCACGCAGCGCAAGCCCCCGCGCCACCGGCATGCGGCCTGATGTATCGGCCAGTACTTCTTCCGTCAGCGTGTTCCAAAGAATGCTGACATTGGGTTTGGCGAAAAGCCGCTGTTGCAGAATTTTCTCGGAACGAAGGGAATCGCGCCGATGGATCAGCGTGACATGGCGCGCGAGGTTGGAAAGATACAGCGCTTCCTCGGTCGCGGAATTGCCGCCGCCAATCACCGCCACATCCTTGCCGCGATAGAAAAAGCCATCGCAGGTGGCGCAGGCGGAAACGCCAAAGCCGCCCAATTCCTTTTCACCGGGAATGCCAAGCCAGCGCGCCTGCGCGCCGGTCGCGATCACCAGCGCATCAGCAACATAGACATCGCCGGAATCGCCCACCGCGCGGAAGGGCCGGCGCGTGAGATCAATGGAGGTAATGACATCCTGCACCACCTTCGTGCCGCAATGCGTGGCTTGCGCGGCCATCTGGTCCATCAGCCAGGGGCCTTGCACCGCTTCCGCAAAGCCTGGGTAATTTTCCACATCGGTGGTGATGGTCAGCTGCCCGCCTGGCTGCATGCCGGCAACCAGCAGCGGCGAAAGCCCAGCGCGCGCGGCATAGATAGCCGCAGTATAGCCCGCCGGTCCGGCGCCCAGAATGAGTAGCTTGCTTTGGAATGTCTCGGCCACGATCCGCACCCCTGAATTCGTATTGCTGATATCGGCCAGCCGCCCCTTTCGGGCAAGCGGCGGCGTAGCTGATGCCGCATCTTGAAATGATATTGCGCGCCAGCCCGGTTTTGAGCAATGAAGGGCGGTGCCCAATACCAAGAACCCCGCCCCTGATCCGGCCCTGGATTCCCTGGACCGCCAGATTCTGGCGGAACTCCAGGAAGATGGCCGCATAACCAATGTGGAACTTGCGCGCCGCGTCAATCTTTCCGCGCCGCCCTGCCTGAGGCGCGTGCGCCGGCTGGAAGAGGAAGCAGTGATTCGCGGCTATCACGCAGACCTCGACCCCACCGCGCTGGGGTGGGAGGTGATGTTCTTCGCGCTCGTTGGCCTGGAATCGCAAAAGCAAAGCGTGCTGGATGCGTTCGAGGCACTGGCGACTTCCTGGCCAGAGGTGCGCGAATGCCACATGATCCGGGGCGGCGGGGATTTCCTGCTACGACTCGTGGCGCGCAATACGGCGCATGAGAATGAATTGACCGCGCGGTTGACGGGTGCGGCGAATGTGCTGCGCGTGCAGACCTTGCAGACGATCCGCACCGCGAAGGATGCGGCGGGCGTGCCGCTCGGTTAAAGGGGCAGGGCGGTTTGGCCCAATACCCAACCTTCCCAGCTGCGGATCATGGGGTCTTCGGGGATGAAATCCGGGCGCTTGCCATCCACCACGCCAATCAGGCCAAGCAGGCCGATCAGGGAATCAAAGCGATCCTCGCCAGCCGCATCGGTGCCGAAGCCGGTTTGGATCATCTCAGTCAAGGCTGCATCGGGGGTGACGTGAAGCGCAGCCATAGCGTCGCGGAGCGTGGGGGCGAGTGCCCGGCGGGGCGCTTCGGCGCGTTTTGACCCCGGTAGTTTCAGCCCCAGATGGCGCAAGGCTTCCGCCGGATAGACCTCAGCGATTGAAAGCTGGCCTGGGCGGAGCAGATCATGCAGCTGGCCAGCAAAGGGCCAAAGCCGAAAGGGCGCGCCGGCGGCAAGCGCGGGGGCAAGCCAATCGCGCCAGGCGCTGATCGCCGCCTTGCCGGATTGATTGGCGCCGAGCGTCCAGAATACCGGCGCGCCGGCAGGGCGTTCTACCGTGGCGCGATCACATAAGCGGGACAGGCCAGCGGCATCGGGAAGACCAAGTGCAGTCGCATGGGCCGAGCGCGTCATGCCCTTGATGCCGCGCGCGGGGTAGAAAGGGCGGGCGGGGGAGACGGTTTCGAGGGTCGGGGATACTCCGAAGAACTCAGTATTTTCCGCGAGTCCCGCAAGAAAGGCCGGAAAGCCCTGTTCGGGGCGGGTTTCGGCGAAGCCGCGCGGCACGCCAAGTGGCAGATCAAGCCCCAAGGCCACCGGGCCGCCTTCCGCGATCAACTGCGCGGCCAAGGTGGCGGGGTCACCAACCAGACGCGGAGCCTTCGCTTGCCATCGCTTTCCCTGGCGGCGGGCAATGCTGACCCAACGCTTGCGGGGATCCAGGCTCCAATCCGCATGGGCGGTAATCATCGTGCGACAATACTCGCGCGCGGCCGGGCGTTTGTGTCATGCTGTCCGCAAGACAAAGGGAGAGCGTGATGGATGGCATGGCTGGCCTGCCGCCAAAGGGCACGGATGCGGCGCATCCGGCGGGGCAATATGGCGCGATCGCGAAGCTGTTTCATTGGGTCACGCTTGGCCTGATGCTGGTGGCGCTGCCGCTTGGCTTTGTCATCCAGCATGTGAAGGATGACAGCAAGATGGCGTTCTACGCGCTACATGAAAGCGCGGGGCTGACCATCCTGTTTGTGGCACTGGCCCGGCTGGCCTGGCGCTGGCTAAGCCCACCGCCCAGCCTGCCCAATGATATGCCAAAACTGCTCCGCACCGCTTCGGCCGCCGTGCATCATGCGCTTTATGCGCTGCTGATCATCCAGCCCTTGCTTGGCTTCATGGCCACGAATGCCTGGGGCTTTCCCATGCAGGGTGCCACGGCTTATCTGGGCTTTATCGAGTTTCCAAAATTCATGGAGGCTTGGGAAAGCCTCGCCAAGATTTTGAAGCTGCTGCACACAATAGGCGGTTGGTCTTTGGTGGTGCTGATTGTGCTGCATATTGGCGGCGCGCTGTTCCATCACGCGATCAGGCGCGATGGAACGCTGATGCGGATGATTTGAAGCGGGGAAGCTTCAGCCGGGATCGCCGGATAGCCCTGCGATCATCTGATCATTGATGTCGATCAGGAAGGGGAGATCCGGTTCCTGATTCTCCATTTCCCGTTGAACGCTGCGCCCAAGGCGCATGATCCCAACGCGGGTGGTTTCGGGAAGCTGGTTTTCAGGATTGACCAGCGCCGCTTCGATGGCGAACCAGAGGCGGCGATTATCCGAAATGGCGCGGGCGCGATCAATCTCATTCCCATTGAGTGCGGCTTTAAGGCCAT
>JBIIGZ010000221.1:0-4755 GCA_044236185.1 Roseomonas sp.
GTTTCCAGCAGCAGGCGTGCGCGGTTTTCGAGCGTCCCGCCATAGCGGTCCGTGCGCTTATTGATCCGCTGCGTCAGGAATTGATGAAACAAATAACCATTGGCGGCATGCAGTTCCACCGCATCATAACCCGCCTGCCAAAGGCGCCTGGCGGCCGCAACAAAATCCTTCTGGATTTCGGTGATTTCCGCTTGTTCCAGCGGCCGCACCTCGTCCCCCGTATTCGGATTGCGCCAGGGTGAAGGCCCTACCGGTTCCATATTCAACACCATCCGGCGCAGCAGCGCTCCACGGTGATTGATCTGCCCGACCGTCACGCAATCATGCCGCTTGATCCCTTCCACCAGCCGCGCCAGACCAGGAATGAAGCGGTCATGATAAATCCAGAGTGAGTTGTTATGCGCGCGCCCACCCGCACTCACCGCCATGGCTTCCGTCACAATGGCAGCGACACCCCCCTTGGCGCGTTCTTCGTAATAGGCGCGGTCACGTTCGGTCGAAAGGCCATCGCTGGTGCTGAAATTCGTGCCCATCGGCGCCATGATGAGCCGGTTTTTCATCCGGAGCGGCCCAATCCGCCCCGGCTGTTGCATCAGCAATGTCATCGGCTGTTACTTCGCCTTATCCGCATCCAACACGGCCTGCACTGCCGCCGGATCGCATTTGATGGAAACGCCGGCGCGTTCCAATTGCAGCTTCATGGGCACGCGGCTGTCCAGGTTTTCCCAGCCACGGTTCAGCGCCTCATTCATTTCTTCCAGCGCCAGATTGCAGAAGCGCATCGGCACGTTCAATTCGCGGCCCATGGTCACCGCCAAGGTCACGTCCTTATGTGCCAGCTTCAGCGCGAAGGCGGGCGGGTCATATTTATCCACCAGGAATTGATCCGTGATGCGGTCAAACGTCCGCTTGCGCCCAAGCGCGCCCTGGCGCACGGCCTTCCAGAGATCAAGCGGGTCCATCCCCGCCTTCACCCCCATGGAAAACACTTCGGCCATCGCGGTTTGGATCGCATAGCCCGCCATATTGTGCACGAGCTTTGCCACCGTCGCGGTGCCGATCGGGCCGATATAGGCGGCCTGGTCACCAAAAGCGTCGAGCACCTTCTTGTATTTGTCGAAAACCGCCTTGTCGCCACCAACCCAAATGGCAAGCTTACCGGTCTCAGCCCCCTTCGGCCCGCCACTGACCGGCGCGTCAAAACCATAGGCGCCCTTGGTCGCGAGTGCTTCCGCCATGCGCTTCATCAGCGCCTGGGAATTGGTGGAAAGGTCGAAATAGGCGGCACCTTTTTGCACCCCGGCCAGAATGCCATCGGGGCCAAAAATCACCGGCTCCACTTCCTTGGGGCCGGGCAGAGAGGTGAAAATCACCTCGCATTGCTCGGCCACCGCCTTCGGCGTTTCGGCCCAGGTAGCGCCGGCCGCGAGGCGATTGGCGCCGGCTTCGCGGCGGATGTCATGCACCACCAGTTGATAGCCAGCCTTTTGCAGATTGGCGGCCATGAAGGCACCCATGGTGCCAAGGCCAATGAACCCTACTTTCATCGCATCAGCCCTTCTTCGCCTGATCCTGCGCTTCAAACACATCCACGGCGACATGCGCTGCCGTCATGGCGGAAGGCCAGCCGGAATACATGGAAAGATGCGTGATGATTTCGGAAATTTCCTCGCGCGACAGCCCATTGGTCAGGCCGCGGCCGATATGGCTGTTCAACTGATCCTGCCAGCCAAGCGCCACAAGCGCTGCAATCGTCACCATGGAACGGTCGCGCTTATTGAGCTGCGGGCGTTCCCAAACATCGCCATAGACATATTGGTGGGTCATCTCCACCAGCTTCGGGAAATCCGGATTGATGCGGTCGCGGCGCGCAGAGGGTGGGGCTGCCATGGAAGTCTCCTCATTCGGTGTCGCACAGCACCAGCGGGGGAGCACGCGGCATAACCTGACGCTCAAGGCGCCCAAGGCCGGACCTTCCCCCACTTCTTCTGTGTTGTGCCCATCCTGCGACCAGTATCGCCGCGCCGCAAGCGGGTGATCAGACTTCCGCGACGCGCCGCGCTGCAAGATCAAGCGCCGCCGCCACCGTTGCTGCGCGCACTGCCGCGCGATCGCCTGGGAAGACATGGCGTTCCACCACGGTCGGCGCGCCTTCGCGTGCGCAGCCAATGAAAACCAAGCCCACCGGCTTGCCTGGCGTGGCGCCACCTGGCCCCGCAATGCCGGTGCAGGAAAGCGCCAGCGAAACATCCGCGCGCCTCCGCGCGCCTTCCGCCATTTCGTACGCCACTTCTTCACTGACTGCGCCCTTTGCAGTCAGGGTTTCGGGCTGCACGCCCACCATCTTCTGCTTGGCGTCATTCGCGTAGGTCACAAACCCCGCCATCACCACGGAAGATGAACCTGCAATCGCCGTCAGCGCCGCAGCGATCAGCCCGCCGGTGCAGGATTCCGCTGTGGCCAAGGTCATGCCCTTGGCATCCATCTGCGCCAGCAAGCTGCGCGCCTGATCAAGTGTTGTATCCGGCAGCATGGGTCAGATCACTCCCGGTAAAATCGGGCGCGCCAGGATCAGCACCAAGGCCACCAGCGCCCCCGCGACAATATCATCCAGCATGACACCAAAGGCGCCCTTTTGCTGATCCGCCCAGGAAACTGGCCAGGGTTTCAGGATATCGAAAACCCGAAACAGGGCAAAGGCGATCAGCACGCCCCAGATGCTCGCACCCACAGTCAAGCCCGCTAACGCGATCAGCATGCCCGCTGCCTCATCCACCACAATCCAGCCGGGGTCCTGATCGGGCGCATCACGCAGCACTTCGCGCACGGCGTAAAAACCAATCAGCGTCACCAGCAGGGCAAGCAACAAGGCAGGAATCGGCCCGAGCAAAGCAGCCGGCAAAACCACCAAGGACCCCCAAGTGCCAGGTGCTGGTTTCAGCCGGCCAATGCCGGCCATAGTCGCCACCAGAAGGGGCAGTTTCATTTTGCGCTGGCCAGCCAGCTTGCCATGGGATGCGGCGCATTGGCCGGTGGGTTCTGGCGCGCGCGATAAATCACGGCACCTTCCACAATGCGCTGCACGTAATTGCGTGTTTCGGCAAAGGGGATCATTTCCATCCAATCGAGCAAATCACGCTCTCCCCGCAGCGGATTGCCATAGGTGCCAAGCCATTCATCCACGCGCCGAGGCCCGGCATTATAGGCCGCCGCCGCCATCACCAGCGATCCTTCAAAGCGCCCGAGCATTTCATCCAAATAGGCAGCGCCAAGCTTAATATTCATTTGTGGATCAGCGGTTAGCATATCCACCCTGTAATTCAGGCCGATCCGGCGCGCGACAAGCTGTGCGGTGGATGGCAGCAATTGCATCAAGCCGCGCGCATTGGCACTGCTGACTGCTTCCGTATCAAAATTGCTCTCCTGCCGCGTGATCGAAAAGATGAAGGCAGGTTCTGGCGATGTGATAGGCACGCGGAAGGGCGTTGGCCAGCCTTCCGGCAGCAGAACATCACCTTCAATCGCCGAAGCCCGAGCAACCCAGACGGCGTGATCCGGCCTGCCGATGTGATTAGCCAACCGCACCGTGAGCAACCTATCCTGCGAATCAGCCGAAACGGCCCGCAAGCGCAGCAGGAAGGCGCGGGTGCGGCGTGTCTCCCCAAGTTCTGCCAGCGTGGTCACCACGCGCGCCAATTCGCGTTGCGCGAATTCTTGTGCGCGCCGCTGATCAATGGGTGGTGTTTGCAGCGCGCGCAGGCGCTGATCCAATGCTTGCTGGCTTTCACCCATGGTCAGTGCCGCAAGTTGGCCGTAAAATGCCGTCGGCAATTGCGCGGCGGCCGCATAGCGTTCCCGTGCAGCGCCCTGCGCACCACGCGCCGCCAGCGCCCGGCCTTCCCAATACAAGGCACGCGCGCGCGTAATGACCGAACGTGAGCCAAGTGCAATGGCAACAAAATGCCGCTGCGCCAAGACAGGATCATTCAAAAAGCGCAGCGCAATGAAACCCGCCAGGAATTCTGCCTCGATTCGGCCTTCACTGCCCATGGGCTGGCCATGGAAAGCAGCGATGCGATGCGCATCCTTGGGGTTGTTCAGCCGCAACAGCTTACGGGCCAGGATTTGCCGTTCCGCCCAAACAGCGCGCGCAATTTCCGGGGGCATTGTCGCCTGGAAGGGTTCCGCGACAATCCAGCTTGCCGCGGCATCAGCATCCCGATCACGCCGACGCAGCAACCGCGCCCTTTCATAGGCCCAGCCAAGGTCAAGCGGGCGGAGAGCGATTTGTGTTATCTCCGGCTCTCCAGCCAGAGCCATGCGCACTTGGCCTGAACCGCGCGCGACACCGCTCATGCGATCCAGGGCGCGCTGCGCGCCCTGCATATCGCGCGCGAAAAACAGCCGATCGAAGCGTTGCTGGTGATCTTCTCCGGTCAGCAACCGACCGAATTGAGACGTGATGGCTGCTTCAGCTGCGGCATCGCCTGGCGCTTCCACCCAAGCGCGGCGGAGTGTCTGCTGGGCGCCAGCTTCCCCTTGTGGTTCCGGCCCGGCTTGGACGCCAGGCCTTTGTGCGGCACCGGACGCATTATCCGGACCTCGCCGCATCATATCCACCAGATTGCCAGGCTGCGCTTGCGTTCGCGTGCCGCGCATCAGCGCCTCAGCATGGCGCAGTGCGGCAGAAAGGCTGCGCGGCGGGAAGGTGCTGAAATGCGCCAGCACCAGCGCATCATCCGCGGGCCCGCCAAA